>DALYHW010000082.1:0-11517 GCA_031970695.1 Hylemonella sp. | reverse complement strand
CGGCCACGTCCAGGCCGGCATGAAGGGCACCGTCATCGTTCATTAAAGGAGTAACCATGCAACGACGCCACTTCATCGCCGCCGCCGCGGCGCTGGCCGCCGCGAGCGCGGCCAGCCTGGCCACGGCCGCCACTTCGCGTCCGCAGATCGAGGTCTGGAAGACCCCCAGCTGCGGCTGCTGCAAGGACTGGATCCGCCACCTCGAAGCCAACGGCTTCGAGGTCAGGTTCCACGATGTCAGCAATGCCGTCAAGAACGACTACCGCCGCCGCATGGGCCTGGACGACAAGTTCGGCTCCTGCCACACCGCGCTGGTAGGTGGTTATGTGATCGAAGGCCATGTGCCGGCACGCGACGTCCAGCGCCTGCTCAAGGACAAGCCGCGCGCCCTCGGTCTGGCCGTGCCCGGCATGCCGGTCGGTTCGCCCGGCATGGATGGCTCCGAGTACAACGGCCTCAAGGATCCCTACGACGTGCTGCTGGTGCAGCGCGGCGGCGCGGCCAGCGTGTTCCAGTCCTACCGATAATGCAGTCTTACCTCACGATGAAACACACCATGAAAAAAACATCTGCCCTTGCCCTTTCCCTGCTGCTGGCCCTGACCGGCGTGACCTATGCCCACGAGAGCGGCAGCAGCCACGGCCACGAGGCCCGGCCCGCGACCACCGGCAAGACGACCCTCCCGCAGGTGGAAGCCACCGTGCGCACCGTGGACAAGAACGCAAAGAAGATCACGCTCAAGCACGGCGAGATCCCCAACCTGGACATGGGCCCCATGACCATGGTCTTCCAGGTGGCCGACCCGGCCCTGCTGGACAAGGTGAAGGCCGGCGACACCGTGCGCTTCACGGTCGACAAGATCAAGGGCGCCTACACGGTGCTCACGATCGAGGCGGTGCAGAAGTAAACAGCGTTCGGTTCGGTTCAGAACAGGCTGTCCTGCCCCTGCGCCAGCCCGGGGCGAAACTGCAAGAGATCGAGTTCGGTGCGCGCGCGGTTGAGCCCGTGGCGCGCGCAGGCCTTGTGAAAACGCTGGCGGATCAGGTCGGCCCACAGGCCGCTGCCGTGCATGCGGGTGGCAAAGTCGCTGTTGTAGTCCTGCCCCCCGCGCATCTCGCGCAGGCGGGCCATCACGCGCGCGGCCCGCTGCGGGTAGTGCAGCGCCAGCCATTGCTGGAACACCTCGTTCAGTTCCCAGGGCAGTCGCAGCACGGTGTAGAAGGCACTGGTCGCACCGGCTTGCGCCGCGGCTTCGAGCACCTGCTCCATGTCTTCGTTGACGAAGGGAATCTGCGGCGCCACGCTCACGCCGACGGGCACGCCGGCTTCGGCCAGGGTGCGCAGGGTGCGCAAGCGTCGTTGCGGTGAGGCGGCGCGCGGCTCGAGCTTGCGCGCCAGTTCGCCGTCCAGCGTGGTGATGGTCACGTAAACCGCGGCCAGGCCCTGGGCTGCCATCGGCGCGATCAGGTCCAGGTCGCGCTCCACCCCACTGGATTTGGTGATGATGGAAAAGGGATGGCGCGCATCGCGCAGCACCTCGATGAGTTCACGCGTCAGGCGCAGTTCGCGCTCCACGGGCTGGTAGCAGTCGGTGGCCGAGCCCAGCACGACCATGCTCGGACGGTAGGACGGCCGCGCCAGCTCGCGCCGCAACTGGTCGGCCAGGCCGCGCTTGGCGATGATCACGCGCTCGAAATCCAGCCCCGGTGACAGGCCGAGGTAGCTGTGCGTGGGCCGCGCATAGCAGTAGCTGCAACCGTGCTCGCAGCCGCGGTAAGGGTTGATGGAATAGTCGAACGCGATGTCGGGCGAATCGTTGCCGGCCAGTGCGCTGCGTGCGTCTTCCCAGCGCAGCTCGGTCGGCTGTGGCGGCACCTCGCCCTGCAGCACTTCGTCCCAGGTCTGCCAGCCGTCGTCGAAGGCGGCGCGCTGGTCGCGCTCGAACCGGTGCGCGTTACGCGTGGCGGCGCCACGGCCCTTGAGGGCATGGAGGGGAATCTTGAGCTCGCTCATGGTTTGCGGCAATCAGACGCGCTAGGGTAGCCTTGTGGAGTGGACACCATCCATTGATACTGTTGAAATATACAGCTTATTCGAGGCACTGTCATGAACCAACCTTTTCGCCTGGGCCAGCGCCTGCAGAGCTTCGCTTACGCAGTGGCCGGGCTGCGCACGCTGCTGCGTACGCAGCACAACGCCTGGATCCACGCCGCGGCCACGCTGCTGGTGATCGCGGCGGCGCTGTACTTCGGCCTCAACGCCTACGAGTGGCTGTGGCTGGTGCTGGCCATGGTGCTGGTGTGGATGGCCGAAGCCTTCAACACGGCGCTCGAACTGCTGGCCGACGCGGTCACGCGCGAGCGGCACCCGCTGATTGGCCAGGCCAAGGACGTGGCGGCCGGCGCCGTGCTGCTGGCCGCCCTCGGCGCCTTGGTCATTGGTGTGCTGGTGCTGGGACCGCATGTCGTGCACGCGCTGCGCCAGGCCATCGACGGCACCTGACATGAACGCCACACACAGCGTGGACTTCTTCGAGCGGCAGTCCCGGCGCCAGGTCGGCGCCGCCGAACTGCAACTCAACCCCTTCGAGGAAGCGGCACTGCCCTATCTCCGCGGGCGCTTGCTGGACTTCGGCTGCGGCCTGGGCAACCTGTCCGTGGCGGCAGCGCATCAGGGTTGCCAGGTGCTGGCACTCGACGGCAGCGCCACGGCGATACGGCACCTGCGCCAGCGCGCGCAGGAAGAAGGACTCGCCATCGACGCGCGGCAAGCCGACCTATCCGACTACGTCCTCGATGAGGACTTCGACACCGTGGTCTCCATCGGGCTGCTGATGTTTCTGGGCTGCGCGCAGGCCTGGCAGCAGCTGACGCAACTGCAACAACGCCTGCGACCGGGCGGCACGCTGGTGTTGACGATGCTCGTGGAGGGCACGACCTACCGGGACATGTTCGACCCGCAGCAGCATTGCCTCGTGCCGTCCAGCGAACTGCTCGCACGTTTCACGGGCTGGCGCATCGCACTGCAACGGGAGCAGTCGTTTCCCGCCCCTCAGGAACACGTCAAGGCGTTTCTTTCCCTCATCGCGGTCAAGCCGCAGGCCTGAGTCGGTGCGCGCCGACCAGCCGGCGTTGAGCCCGGCCTGCGGATCAGGCGTTTCCCATCACCGCCCGGATCTCTGCGTCGAGCAGGGCTACGTCGATGGGCTTGGACACATACCCGTCCGCGCCTCGTTCCGGCAAACGCTCGCGGTCGCCCGGCAGGTCATGCCCGGTGACCATGATGACCGGCATGTGCGAACGCCCCGTGCGTTCGTGCGCGCGCAGCGTGGCCAGAGCCTCCAGCCATCCATCACCGGCATGGATACGTCCAGCATCACGAGGTCGAACCGCAATTCATCCAGACAGCGCAAGGCTTGTTGGCCGTCTTCAACGACCACGCCCGTGTGCCCCAGCGCCCGCAAGACGCCGGACAGGACCTTGCGGTTGATCGGGTTGTCATCGGCAACCAGCACGTTCAGGTTTTCATCGTCGCTCGGATATCGAGTTGACGAAGAGACCTTGGTACGACGGTCCCGCGCCGCAGGTTGCGGCGCGCACACAACGCTGGCACAGAACCGCAGCGTCCTCATATCGCACCGTTCCGGAGCAGGACCATAGATTCAATACAACGAAAAAAATATTGACCCACCTCAAGGTCAGCAGCTACGGCACGCCATGGGTGTGCGCCAATTCGGTGCATCGCGTGACCCGCACCGTATTCGGCTTCCCCTTCGACGTATCGAAACACCCAGCTCGGGGGGTTAACCCGCATCCCGCTCGGCAAACTGCAGCGCACGAAGCAGAAACACGCTGTGACGTTTTTCAGGAACTCGCCGAAATGCTCAACAGGCGGTGCTGACATCTTCCGCCTATACCCGTACGATTGGCAGCGGCGTTTCGTTCATCCGCGTGCCGCCGACATTCCCGCAATTCATACATAACGAGACAACATGAGTGCATCGACACGCGCACTGACCAGCCCCACAACGGACCTGCCGCCCCCCTCCAGCGAACCCGCCCCAGCCAGTTTTTTCTACCCCCACGGCGTCTGGGCGCCCGGTGTGCGATTGATGCGCAACCTGGGTTTTGCCGCCAAGGCGCTGGTCATCAGCACCGTGTTCGGCCTGGCCCTGGTGCTGCTCTACGTTTTCCTCTTCAACTCCTTGCGCGAGCAAATCGTGTTCACGCGGCCGAGCGGGCAGGCGTGGCAGCGCTCGAACGTTTTCGCCCGGTCTACCTCGGCATCCTGCACGCGCGCAACGCGAGCCGGGCCATGGCGGGTGGTTACGATGGCGCCGCGAGTTATGTCGCCGCGCGCGACCAGGTGGACAAATCCACCAACGCGCTGATCGCGCACCTGAAGGAAACTGGCGACCCGCTCAATCTGCTGCCACACGTCAATGCGCTGCAGTCCGACTGGCAGCCCGTTCTTGGATCCAGCAACGGCATGGGCAGCGATGGCCGCAGCCTCTTCGGCAAAGTGACGGAATCGGCCACCGCGCTGCTGAACGACATCGGCGACAACTCGAACCTCACACTGGATCCGGACGTCGACAGCTTCTACCTGATCAATGCGATGGTCCTGACGCTGCCGAACACCCTGGAAGACCTGAGCCAGCAATGGGGGTGGGGGACCTATGCGCTGGCCCTGTCGCAGCAGAAACAACGGGAACTCTCCACCGCCGAAATGCGGCGCTACGTCGTCTGGGCCGCGGGTGCGGGCAAGGAGCTGTCAGCCATCGAACGGTACCTGGCGCGTGCCTACTCGGCCAACCCTGCCGTGAAGTCGCAACTGGACCTCCAGTCGCTGGCGGATGCCCAGGCCTTCCAGGCCTATGCAGCGGATCTGGACAAGCTGCTCGGGGACAGCAACTTGACACCCCAGGCCTACTTCGCCAAAGGCAAGGAGGCTATCGATCGACTCTATGCCTTCTACGACAAGGGGCTGCCCGCGCTCGACAAGCTGCTGGCCCGACGGCTGGACGGCCTGCAGACCCGGCTTTACACCGTCAGCGCCGTCGCACTGCTGTGTGTCCTGGTCGCGGCTTATCTCTTCTACTGCTTTTTCCTCGTCACACGCGGCGGGCTGCGCCTGATCAGCCACCACCTGCAGGACATGGCGGAAGGCGATCTGCGCAAGGCGCCCAGCCAGCCCTGGGGCAAGGACGAACCGGCGCTGGTCATCATCGACCTGCGCCGCACCTATGACGCCTTGCATCAGCTGATCCGGCGCGTGCGGAACTCCGCGCGCGAACTGAACATCACGGCGCGCGAGATCGCTTCGGCCAGCACGGACCTCTCCGCTCGCACCGAGGCCGCGGCCGCCTCGCTGGAAGAACAGGCAGCGGCGATGGAACAAATCGGATCTACCGTTGCCTCGAACGCGGAACGCGCCCAGGATGCCTCCAGCTTCTCTTCGGAAAACTCGGAAGTGGCGGACAAGGGCGGGCAGGTCATCGGCCAGGTGGTGCACACCATGCGCGAGATCCACGGGTCTTCGACCCGCATCAACGACATCATTGGCGTGATCGATGGCATTGCCTTCCAGACCAACATCCTCGCCCTCAATGCTGCTGTCGAAGCGGCGCGCGCGGGCGATGCCGGGCGCGGCTTCGCCGTGGTCGCGGCGGAAGTGCGCAACCTGGCCCAGCGCAGCGCCGAGGCCGCACGGGAAATCAAGGCGCTCATCACCACCAGCGTGAGCCAGGTCACGAACGGCACCCAGGTCGTGGAGAACGCCGGCTCGACCATGGGCCATGTGGTTACCAACGCCCAGCAGATCAACAACTACCTGAACGAAATCGCCAGCGCCGCACGCGAACAGACCTCGGGCGTGGCGCAGGTGGTGCAGGCGATCCAGGCACTGGACCGCGATACGCAACAAAACTCGGCACTGGTGGAACAGACCAATGCCGCGGCCGAGTCACTGCGCCAGCAAGCCGACATGCTGATGGAAGAGATCGCCAAGTTCCGCGTCGTGTAAGGACAGCAGCGCCACGCCATCGTGGCAATGGCGCCCACCGGGTGTCGCGCGAAAGCCGCAGTCGCCGGTAACAAGGCGCAACGGTCCGCGCTGCGGGAAGGCTTTGCCACTGGCGACGGCTATAGTGGGCAGCGACAAGACCGACAATGACAACACTGCCCCATCTCCCCTCTGCCCCCCTGCGCCGGGCCCGCTGGCTGGTGCGCGGGTGCTGCGCGGCGGCGCTGTTGGTACTCGTAGGCTGCAGCAGCGCGCCCAAACAGGGCGGCTACACCTCCGGCAGTTCGGCCAGCGGACACCGGGAGTCGGGCATGGCGTCCTATTACGGCAACGAGTTCAATGGCCGCAAGACCGCCAGCGGCGAACGCTTCGACCAGGCCAAACTCACCGCGGCCCACCGCACGCTGCCGTTTGGCACGCACGTCAAGGTCACCAACCAGCAGAACGGCAAGATCGTGGTAGTGCGGGTGAATGACCGAGGCCCCTTTGCCAAGGGGCGGGTTATCGACCTTTCCAGTTCCGCCTTCAAGAACATCGCGTACCTCGGCGCGGGTGTGGTCCCGGTGCAGATCCAGACGCTCGACTGAACCACGCTGCTGCGCATAATCGGCGCATGAGCAACGCCCTGCCCCCGCCCTATCCCGGCACCATCACCGACGTGGCCGGCATCGAAGTCGGCCATTACAGCGAGCCCCGCCGTCCTACCGGCTGCAGCGTCGTGCTGGCGAGGCAGGGCGCCGTCGCCGGTGTGGACGTGCGCGGCGCCGCCCCCGGCACGCGCGAGACCGACCTGCTCGAACCCTGCAACCTGGTGCAGCAGGTGCATGCCGTGCTGCTCTCGGGCGGCAGCGCCTGGGGCCTGGACGCCGCCAGTGGCGTGATGCGCTGGCTGGAGGAAAACAACATCGGCCTGCAGACCGGTTACGGTCTGGTGCCCATCGTGCCCGCGGCCGTGCTGTTCGACCTGGGCGTGGGCGATGCGCGTATCCGTCCCGATGCCAACGCCGGCTACCAGGCCTGCGCCGCTGCGAGTGCACAGGCCCCCGCGCAGGGCAATGTGGGCGCCGGCACCGGTGCACTGGTGGGCAAGCTGCTGGGCATGGCCCGGGCCATGCGCGGCGGCATCGGCACCGCATCGGTGTCGGCGGCGGGCGTGACCGTGGGCGCGCTGATCGCCTGCAACGCCGTCGGTGACGTCTTCGACCCGGCCAGTGGCCGATTGCTGGCGGGCGCGCGCAGCGCCGACGGCCAGCGCATTGCCGGCACCCGCGACGCACTGCTGGCCGGCCAAGGCGCACAGCGCCTGCTGCCGGGCACCAACACCACCATCGGTGTCATCGCCACCGACGCCGTGCTCACCAAACCCCAGGCGCAACGCCTGGCCCAGGTCGCGCACGATGGCCTGGCACGCGCCATCAACCCGGTGCACACCATGCTCGACGGCGATACGCTGTTCGCGCTGGGCACGGGCGCGAGCGGCCAGAGCGCCGACATGCTGCTACTGGCCACGCTGGCCGCGGAAGCCACGGCACGGGCCGTGGTCAATGCCGTGCTGGCGGCGCGCAGCCTCACGCTGGGCGGCCAGACCTGGCCGGCCGCTGCCGATCTTTGACCTTGCGAAACGCGCTCATGCCCCAAGCCATCCGCCATACCCTGCTCTCCCTGCGCGACCTCTGGGCCTCGGCCGGCCCCTTCGTCGCGCTGGCCCTGCTGCTGCTGGCGCTGGCCTACTGGTGGCTGGACCCGATGCCGCCCCGCCATATCCGCCTGGCCACCGGTCCGGAGCAAAGTGCTTATGCCGAGTTCGGCAAACGCTACGCGAAGGAACTGGCGGCGCACGGCATCCGCGTGGAACTGCGCACCACCCAGGGCGCCGCGGAGAACCTGCAGCTGCTGCGCGACGGTGACGTCGACATCGGCTTCGTGCAGGGTGGCAGCAATGACACAGCGCCCGCGGAGGACGAACTCGAATCTCTGGGCAGCCTGTTCCTCGAGCCCGTCTGGCTGTTCTACCGCACCGATGCCGCGCGCCGCAAGCACCGCGACGCCACGCTGCACAGCCTGGGCGAATTGCGGGGCCTGCGCGTGAACGTGGGCAGCGAGGGCAGCGGCATCCCCAGCCTGATGGACAAGCTGTTCGAGGCCAACCGCATCGACAAGCGCAGCATGACGCTGTCGCGCCTGCGCCAGACCCCGGCCGTGGTGGCCCTGCTCGACGGCGAGATCGACGCCCTGGTGCTGGCCTCGGCCCCCGAGTCGCCCATGGTGCAGATGCTGCTGCAGACGCCAGGCATCGCGCTGCTGGACTTTGCGCAGAGCGAAGCCTATGCACGGCGTTTTCCCTTCCTCTCGCCCGTCACGCTGCCGCGCGGCGTGGTGGACCTGGCCGCCGACCTGCCCTCCCATGATGTGCGCCTGATCGCCACCACCACGACCCTGCTGGCGACAGCCGACGTGCACCCGGCCCTGCTGCAGCTGTTCTCGCAGGCCTCGCTCAAGCTGCACGGCTCGGCCGGCTGGTTCAACCGCGCACGCGAGTTCCCGCACCTGGCCAACACCGAGCACCCGCTCGCGCGCGAAGCCGAGCGCACGCTGAAGAACGGCGTGCCGCTGCTGCAGCGCTACCTGCCGTTCTCGCTGGCCAATCTGCTGGAGCGCATGTGGCTGGCACTGGGCATCATCGTGGCGATCCTGCTTCCGCTGGGCCGCGTGGTCCCACCGCTGTACGAGTTTCGCGTGCGCTCGCGCGTGTTCCGCTGGTATGGGCAGCTGCGCCAGATCGAGGAGCGCATGCAGGCCGGCGACACACCCCGCGACGAATTGCTGGAGTCGCTGGGCCGGCTGGAAGCACGCGTTGGCAAGGTCACCGTGCCCCTGTCGTATGCCGACGAGCTCTACGCGCTGCGCAGCAACATCGAACTGGTGCGCCGCCGCCTCGGCACCGCCTGAGGTGGTCACGGTGTCCGAAACCCGCGACTCCAATCGGCTGGGCTAGTCCGGCGGGTTGTCCTGCAGGTCCATGTACACGCTGTTGCGCAGGGCCAGTGCCGCCACTGCGTCGAAGGCCCGGTCGACCACGGGCACCTGCGTCACCCGCCGCAGCTGGCCCTGGGCGACCAGCCGGTCGAACATGCGACGTGTCATCGAGTGGTTGGCGCCACCCGCGCTGGAGAAGAGGCACAGCGTGGCATTCGGGTTGATCCAGGCCAGTTGCAACCGGGTCCAGTGATCGGTGACGAGCAGTTCCACCCAGTCGCCGAGTTGTATGTGTTCCAGGGCCAAGGCCAGGGCCTGCGCCGGCTGTGCGCGCGCTGCGGCGGTGATGGCCTCGATGTCTTCCAGTGCCATGGGCTCGGTAGCCGGAAACTCCGCCGGCAGTTCGGCCGGGACGGTGGCGGGGAAGTCACCCGGTGCACTGGCGGGCTCGTCCGGCCCGAGGTCGTCCATGAACCCGGACTCGGCCGCTTCCTGTGGTGCCAGCCAGGGCCGGGCCGCTGCGGCAGCTGCCGGGGGTGGCGCCGCACGATCGACGCGCTGGCCCTGGTGCAGTGCGAACAGCTGGTCAAGGAAGGCCTGCGTCTGCTCGGGCGGGTAGTGGATGCGTGCCAGCCCCTCGCGCAGTCCCTGCAACAGGCGCGGGATGAGCTTGACCAGCTGGGCCGGCTGCTGACGGGTCTGATCGGCGCGCACGCTCCAGCACAGGTCCTCGAGCAGGGCCACGTAATCGGGCTCGCCGGGCCGGCCTGAGGGCCCGTCCAGCTGGGCCTGGGCCATGACCTGCGCCCAGGGGCCACAGGCGAAATCCATCACCACGTCGGGCACGAACACCGTGTCGGGCTGCGCACGGATGGTCTCCGCGATCTTGCGAGCCAGCTGGTTGCGCTGCTCGGCCTGCTGCAACGCGCGCACGGCGGTCTGTTGCTGCGCCTGCAGGGCCTGGCCCGCCTGGGCCCACTGGCGCCGCAGTTGCGCCAGCGCGGCGGCAAAGGGCGCCGCCGTGGTGGCGTGGTCCGGGTCGATCAGGTCCAGCGCCTGGCGCAACTGGCCGACAAACGCATCAAAACCCAGCGCCTGTTCACTGTCGTAGGCAAAACTGCGCTGCGCGATTTCCTCCAGCAACTGGCGCGCCGGGTGCTGCTTGTCATGAAAGATGTTGAGGTCGCTGCGGGCCAGCGCGAGCAGCGCAGGCTCGAGCCGGTGGATCAGCCGTAACACGGGCGGCAGCATGCGCGGGTCACCTGCAATGGCGGCAATCACGAGGTTGACCACCTCCTGCGCGAGCTGGCCGGCATCCTGCGCCGGTGCCGCGCCCGAGACCAGGCCGTGGAGCTGCTGCACGGTCAGCCGCGAAGATGGCCCCGGCATGCCCGCAGCCGGTGCCCCGCCCGGCGCGTGGCTCGGGCTCAGCGCCATCGCTGTCCCGCCGCCTGCCGCTGCCGCTGCCGGTGGCAGGTGGACGCTGGCGGGCGCGCCCGACGAGGCCGCGCGGCTGATGCCGTAGCGCGCCGGCTGGACCCGCTGCTGCCGCAGGTGGCGCAGCAGGCCCTGGTACACCGCCCGCAGATGCTTGCCCAGCAAGGGCATCAGCACCTGCTGCCAGCGCGAGCGGGTCGCCGCATCGACGGACTGCTCGTTGATCAGGCCTTGCAGGGCGTCGACGTAGACCTCGGGGCGAAAGGGGTTGCGTTCAGGCTGCACGCGCTCGAAGCCGAGCAGCGCACTGACCAGGGCGTTGAGTTCGGCCAGCTCACCTTCGGCGGCCAGCAACACCTGCTGCAGGCTGCGCACGGCGCTGATGCGCTCCTGCACCTGCTGCTCGTCCATCAGCTCGAGCTGGTCGAAGCCGATGGTGGACGGGCCGGTATCGAAGGTCGTGGTGGTCGGGTTGTCGCCGAGCTCCCGGTCGAAGGCTTCACGCAAGGCCTGCGGGTAGGCCGCGCGCAGCTGCGGGCCCGCCAGCGCGAGCGACGAGACGCTGCGGGCCCACTGGTCGCGCTCGAACAGGTCGCGAGTCTGGTTGATCTGCCGCTGCACCGCATCGCGGGCCTCGCGCAGCAGGTCGTCCATGAGACCGAGCCCCTGGCCGGCGGCTTCCTGCAGCAGGGCCGTGAGTTGGGGGCTCGGCGTGATCGGTGCCTGACGCGGGTTCATGGGGTCAGCCTCCTTGGCGGAAAGGCCGGCCCCGGGGACCGGCCGGGGAATTGTGCGGTTTACTTCAGCGCCTTGAAGCGCACACGCTTGGGCGCTGCGCCTTCCTCACCCAGTCGTTTCTTCTTGTCGGCCTCGTACTCCTGGTAGTTGCCGTCGAAGAAGGTCCACTGGCTGTCACCCTCGGCGGCCAGGATGTGGGTACAGATACGGTCGAGGAACCAGCGGTCGTGGCTGATCACCATCACCGAGCCCGCGTACTCCAGCAGCGCGTCTTCCAGCGCGCGCAGGGTTTCGACGTCGAGGTCGTTGGAGGGCTCGTCCAGCAGCAGCACGTTGGCGCCC
>DALYHW010000081.1:0-11525 GCA_031970695.1 Hylemonella sp. | reverse complement strand
AGATGGCGCTGTCTAAGTTCAAGCGCAACGGTGGTCGTTTCGTCTCCATCAACCCGGTGCGTACCGGCTACTCGGCCATTGCCGACGAGTGGGTCCCCATCAAGCCGGGCACCGACGGCGCGCTGCTGCTGGCGCTGATCCACGAGCTGATTGCACTGGGCCTGTACGACCGCGAGTTCCTGGCGCGATTCACCAACGCCGGCCAGCTGGTGAACCAGGACGCCCAGGGCGACGAGTTCGGCATGTTCCTGCGCAAGGAAGACGGCGACAAGGTCAACCCGCTGCGCCCGGCCAATTTCTACTGGTGGGACCGCCACAGCAACCAGGCCGTGGCCGACCACACCGACGGAGCGGACCCCGCGCTGCTGGGCAAGTTCGCCCTGCCCGATGGCACACCCGCCGTGCCGGCTTTCCAGCTGCTGGCCGACCGCGTCAAGCCCTACACGGCCGAGTGGGCCGCGGGCATCACCGGCGTGCCGGCCGAGACCATCCGCCGCCTGGCACACGAGATGGGCATCACCGCGCGCGACCAGAAGATCGAGCTGCCCATCGCGTGGACCGACAGCTGGGGCAAGAAGCATGAATCGGTCAAGGGCAACCCGGTGTCCTTCCACGCCATGCGCGGGCTGGCCGCACACAGCAACGGCTTCCAGACCATCCGCGCGCTGGCCATCCTCATGAGCCTGCTGGGCACCATCGACCGCCCAGGCGGCTTCCGCCACAAGGCGCCCTACCCGCGCGCCGTGCCACCGAATGCGCGCCCGCCCAAGGGGCCGCAGGCCGTCAAGCCCAACACGCCGCTGGACGGCGCGCCGCTGGGCTGGCCCGAGAGCCCGGACGACCTCTTCGTGGACGACAAGGGCGAACCGGTGCGGCTGGACAAGGGCTTCTCGTGGGAACACCCGCTGTCGGCGCACGGGCTGATGCACAACGCCATCACCAATGCCTGGCGCGGTGACCCCTACCCGATCGACACGCTGCTGATCTTCATGGCGAACATGGCCTGGAACTCGACCATGAACACCAGCGAAGTGCGCAAGATGCTCAACGACAAGCGGGAGGATGGCGAATACAAGATCCCCTTCCTGGTCGTGTGCGATGCCTTCCAGTCCGAGATGACGGCCTTTGCCGACCTGGTGCTGCCGGACACCACCTACCTGGAGCGGCACGACGTGATGTCCATCCTGGACCGTCCCATCTCCGAGTTCGACGGCCCGGTGGATTCGGTGCGCATCCCGGTGGTGGCGCCCAAGGGGGAGTGCAAGCCCTTCCAGGAGGTGCTGGTGGAACTGGCCAGCCGCCTCAAGCTGCCGGCCTTCACCACGGCGGAAGGCACACGCAAGTTCCGCGACTACCCGGACTTCATCGTCAACTACGAGACGGCGCCCGGCTCCGGCATCGGTTTCCTGGCCGGCTGGCGCGGCAAGGGCGGCGAGAAGTCCATGCGCGGTGAACCGAACCCGCGCCAGTGGGAGATGTACGCGCAGAACAACTGCGTCTTCCACTACGAGATGCCGCAGAACATCCAGTACATGCGCAACTGGAACCGCGACTACATGCAGTGGGCGCAAGCCATGGGCCTGCGCCGCGACGCCGACCCGATCGTGATCCATATCTACTCGGAGTTCCTGCAGGGCTTCCGCCGCGCCGCGCAGGGCAAGCGGCCCGGCAAGCAGCCGCCGGACCACCTGCGCAAGCGGGTGGAGACCTACTTCGACCCGCTGCCCTTCTATTACACGCCGCTGGAGTCGCAGGCGACCGACACGGCTACCTTCCCGCTCAACGCCGTGACGCAGCGCCCCATGGCCATGTACCACGCCTGGGACTCGCAGAACGCCTGGCTGCGCCAGATCCACACCTACAACTTCCTGTTCGTGAACCCGGTCACCGCGCGTGCACAGGACATCGAGGACGGCGGCTGGATGTGGGTGGAATCGCAATGGGGCAAGGTGCGCTGCCTGTGCCGCTACTCCGAAGCCGTGGAACCCGGCACTGTGTGGACCTGGAACGCCATCGGCAAGGCGCCGGGCGCCTGGCGCCTCACCCCCGATGCCAACGAATCGCGCCAGGGTTTCCTGCTCAACCACCTGATCAGCGAAGAGCTGCCGGGCCCGCGCAGTGGCAGTACGGTGTCCAACTCCGACCCCATCACGGGGCAGGCGGGCTGGTACGACGTGCGGGTACGCATCTACAAGGCCGAAGCAGGCGAACCGGAGGAAAGCTGGCCGAGGTTTGACGCTGTACCCGCGGCCCCCGGCACGGGCCAGGCCCCCGAGCGCCAGTCCTACTTCGCCGGCACGGGAGAGTGGAAATGACCCAGCTCGCCCTTGTCATCGACCTGAACGTCTGCGTGGGCTGCCATGCTTGCGTCACCAGCTGCAAGCAGTGGAACACCTCGGGCACGGCCGGCGCGCTGGCCGACCTGAACCCCTACGCCGCCGAGCCCAACGGCACCTTCTTCAACCGCGTACAGACCTTCGAGGTCGGCGCGTTCCCGAACACGCAGACGGTGCACTTCCCCAAGAGCTGCCTGCACTGCGAAGACCCGCCCTGCGTGCCGGTCTGCCCCACGGGCGCGAGCTACAAGCGCGAGAGCGATGGCATCGTGCTGGTGGACTACGACAAGTGCATCGGCTGCAAGTACTGCTCCTGGGCCTGTCCCTACGGCGCGCGCGAGTTCGACGAAGAGCGCAAGGTCATGAGCAAGTGCACGCTGTGCGTGGACCGCATCTACGACGAGCAGATCCCGCAAGCCCAGCGCAAGCCCTCCTGCGTGATTGCCTGCCCGTCCAACGCCCGCCTGTTCGGTGACATCCACGACCCGGCATCGGAGGTCTCGCAGGCCATCCACGAACGCGCCGGCTACCAGCTCATGCCCGAGTGGGGCACGAAGCCGGCCAACCACTACCTGCCCCGGCGCAAGACCGATCTCAAGATCCACCCCGAGGACCTGGAGCGCGTGGACAACCCGCTCAAGATCGACGGTCAACAACCCGAGTACGCGCACCGTGTGCCGGGTCGCGAGGACCACTCCACATGATGAACAAGCTTCCCCTTGTTGAGGGCTCACTGCGTGTAGCCCCCCTCTCCCCCTCCGGGGGACAACGCCAGTGGCCCGGCGAAGCCCGTTCCACGGCGTTCCCCTTATGGTTGTCCGCCCATGCGGCGCACTCCGCTGAAGCTCACTGACATGAAACCTGCCTTCTCGGTTATTTTTCTCACCACGCTCATCGGTGCCGCACAGGGCCTGTTCCTGGCGCTGTTCGCGGCCGAGTTGCTGCTGCCGCCGGACCCGGTGCTGCGCGCCTTCCTCGTCACGGGCGACATCGTCGTGCTGCTGCTCAGCGGCCTGGGCCTGATCGCTTCGTTTTTCCACCTGGGCCGGCCCGAGCGCGCCTGGCGCACGGCCACCATGTGGCGCACGTCCTGGCTGTCGCGCGAGGTCATCGTGCTGCCGCTGTTCATGGCGGGCGTCTTCCTGCACGGCCTGGCGCACTACCACGGTAGCGGACCTGCCACCCTGCTGGGCCTGCTGACCGCGTTGACCAGCCTCGCGCTCTACGTCTGCACCGCCATGATCTACGCTTCGATCCGCTTCCTGCAGGAATGGGCGAGCCCGCTGACCGTGGCCAACTACACGCTGCTGGGCTGCACCTCGGGTTTCACACTGGCCACGCTGCTCGCCCGCGTGGCTGCGCCTGAGCTGGCTGCGGCCTACGCGCTGATGGCAACGCTGTTCACGCTGGCGGCCTTTGTGAGCCGCGGGGCCTCGCTGCTGCGCAATGCCCGCCTGAAGCCGAAGTCCACGATCCAGAGCGCCATTGGCATCAAGCACCCGAAGATCGTGCAGAAGTCGCAAGGCTTCATGGGCGGCTCCTTCAATACACGTGAATACTTTCACGGTGCCAGCGCGGCCATGCTGCGCAGCGTGAAGTGGAGCTTCCTGCTGCTGGTCTTCCCGTTGCCGCTGCTGTTCATCGTGACCGGGCTCAAGGCCGGGCCGCGGCTTTTGCGCTGCAGTACCTTGGATTGCTGGCCGAGCGCTGGTTCTTTTTCGCGCAGGCCAATCACCCGCAAAATTTCTACTACCAAACCGTCGCCTGACTGGAGTCCGCCATGCACAAATTCGCCCTCGCTGTAGCCCTGCTTACCGCCGTCAACGCCCAGGCCCAGGACGCGCCCTGGGTCGGAGAGGCCCGCAAGGTCGCGAGCATGGTGCCGCCCAAGCTGCTGCAGGTGCTGCAGGAAGAAATTGCCAAGGGTGGTCCGGCTTCAGCGGTGGAGGTGTGCCGCGACAAGGCGCCGGCCATGGCCAAGGCCGCGTCCGAGCAGACCGGCTGGGCCATCCGCCGCGTGAGCCTGCGCAACCGCAACCCCAAGGCGGTGCCCGATGCCTGGGAGCTTGCCGCGCTGCAGGACTTCGACCGCCGCGCGGCCGCCGGCGAAAGCCCGGCCACGCTGGAGAAATGGGAAGTGGTCAGCGCCGAGGGCCGCCCCGAGCTGCGCTACATGAAGGCGCTGCCGGTGCAGCCGCTTTGCGTTGAATGCCACGGCCCGGCAGAGCGGCTGGGTGCTGGCGTGGCCGAGAAGCTCAAGACCCACTATCCGCAGGACCTGGGCACAGGCTATGCCGTGGGCCAGATCCGTGGCGCCATCACCATCCGCAAGCCGCAATAGGACGCGCCGCTGCATGACTGTCGCGTTTCCCCGTCTTTCGGTCCTGCTGCTGGCAGGCCTCGCCCTGCTGGCACTGCTGGCCCCCGGTGCCACGCTCTACGCGGCTGAAGTGGCCGAAGCCACGGCCGTCGCCCTGCCAGCCAGCGAGAGTGCCCCGGCCGGCGGCATGCCCTGGTGGTTCTGGCCGCTGGCGCTGTTCGTCACCTGTTTCCTGATCGGCATCGTGGCCGTGCCCGCGGGCATTGGCGGCGGCACACTGTTCGTGCCTATCGTGGGCGGCTTCTTCCCCTTTCACCTGGACTTCGTGCGCGGCGCCGGCCTGCTGGTGGCGCTGGCCAGCGCCCTGGCAGCCGTCCCCATGCTGCTGCGCGGCGGCCTGGCCAGCCTGCGGCTGGCGCTGCCGCTGGCGCTGATTGCCTCCATCAGTTCGATCTTCGGTGCCATGCTGGGCCTGGCCCTGCCAGCCAATGTGATCCAGATCGCGCTGGGCGTGATCGTGCTGGGCATCGTGGCACTGATGTTCACGGTGAAGAAGTCCGAGTTCCCGGTGGTGCACACGCCGGACCGACTGTCCTCGGCACTGGCCATGCATGGCATCTTCGTCGACGGCGCCTCGGGCCGCACCATCGACTGGAGGGTGCATCGCACGCCGATGGGCCTGTTCCTCTTTCTGCTCATCGGCATCATGGCCGGCATGTTCGGCATCGGGGCGGGCTGGGCCAATGTGCCCGCGCTCAACCTGCTGATGGGCGCGCCGCTCAAGGTGGCGGCCGGCACCTCGGGACTGGTGCTGTCACTGGTCGATTCGGCGGCGGCCTGGGTCTACATGAACCGCGGTGCCGTGCTGCCGATGATCGCGGTACCATCGATCATCGGCATGATGCTGGGCGCCCGCATCGGTGCCCGCCTGCTCAATGTGCTGCCGGGCTCGGTGATCCGCAAGATGGTGATCGCCCTGCTGCTGTTCGCCGGCATCCGCGCCTTGCTGAAGGGATCTGGACTATGGGTATGAAGGACACGCCGGCAATTCAGCCGGAAGCCCTGCGCTACGCCACACTGCTCGAATGGGGCACCCGCCTCGGCCTGTTGCTGCTGGTGCTGAGCTTCGCGGCCTATATGTCGGGCTGGTACGTGCCGCACGTGCCGCTGGATCGCCTGCCCAGCCTGTGGGGCCTGCCCGTCAACGCCTTCCACGAAGCCGCGCGCACACCGCAAAGCTGGGACTGGCAGCTCATCCTGCTGCATGGCGACCACGCCAACATGATCGGCATCGGCGTGCTGGCGGCCTGCTCGCTGCCGCCCCTGCTCGCCCTCGTGCCCCTGTTCCTCAAGCAGCGCAACGGCGCCGTGTATGCCGCCATCTGCGTGCTGGAAGCACTGGTGCTGGTGCTGGCCGCCTCGGGCGTGCTGACCTCCGGCCATTGATCAAAACGCCCATGAACACGGTCTTCCAACACCTGCTGCTGGCCACCGAGCACAGCGAATTCGATGGTGGCGCCGAGGCACTGGCCTTTGCCATGGCCAGCCGCTGCCAGCTGCCGCTGGCCGGCGTGATGCCGCTGCTGAGCAACCCCGAATTCGAGGCGGCCGCTCCCGCGCTGGCGGCACGTGCCGACCAGCAGGCCGCCGCGCGCATTGCCGAACTCCACGAGATGGCGCAAAGCCGCGGCGTGTCGCTGGCCATGCAGGCCCGCCGCGGCCCCGAACTGCACCAGGAGATCGTGGACGAGGCCCGCGAGCGCCACAGCGACCTCATCATCATCCGCCGGCGCGGCAAGCGCGGCTTCCTGGCCAACCTGCTGCTGGGCGAGATGGTCTCGCGCGTGGTTGCCAGTGCGCCATGCAGCGTGCTCATCGTGCCGCGGGCGGCCACGATGTGGCAGCAGCGTGTGCTGGTGGCGGCCGAGCCCGGCGTGCAGGGCGAACGGCTGGTGGCCCTGGCCGGCGGCGTGGCAGCCGAATGCCGGCTGCCGGTCAGCGTGGTCTGCGTCGCGGAGGCCGGGCGCGAGGCCGATTGTGACCGTTTCATGCAGGCCGCCGTGGCGCTGCTGCTGCAGCGGGACATCAGCGCCCAGGGCCATGTGCTGGCGGGCCGTCCCTACGAACAGATCCTGCAGGCCGCGCAGCGCCTGGGAGCGGACCTGATCGTCATGGGCAGCCGCGGCGACACCCACCTTGGCCGCGCCCTGATCGGCGGCGTGGCGCAGAAGGTGATCGGCCTGACCGAGCATCCGGTGCTGGTGGCGCATACTGGCTAGAACCAACGAGGCAAGAGCATGAGTGACGCATTGAACTACCTGGTCCAGGCCCGGCCCGAGGCCATGGGGCACTACTTCAGTTTCCTGAAGGAGACCGGCAAGCACCTGGACCCCAAGACCCGGTCCCTGATCTCGGTCATCACCAAGGTCCATGCACAGACCGAGCGCGGCTTTCGGCAATACCTCAAGCGCGCCCTGGCCGACGGCTGCACGCCCATGGAAGTGCTGGACGCACTGCTGATGGCCTTCCCCGCCCTGGGCCTGGCGAAGATCGTGTGGGCCACCGACATCATCCTCGAGATGAACCTGCCCGGCTTCTCGCCCGATGCGCTGCACGGCAAGCCCCCGACATGGCGCGATGTGATGGCCGCCGCCGAGGTCCCCGACGGCGAGGTGCTGCGCACCGAACATGACGGGCGTGGCCTTTTCATCTACCGCGAGAAGAAGAGCTACCAGGTCTACGACAGCCGCTGCCCGCACCAGAGCACGGACATTCCCGAACTCGCGCTCAAGGGCACGAAGCTGACCTGCCCCAAACACGAGTGGCAGTTCGACGTGAAAAGCGGCGACTGCATCAAGAAGGGCAAGACACCGCTGACCCGCCTGGAGTCCAAGGTACTCAAGGGCCGGCTCATGGTACGGTGGTGACCATGCGGCGCAACCCCATTACCCACATGGATTACACCCCCCCACCCTTTGCGGTGATAGACGCCCGTGGGGGTACCGCCAAGAATGATCGCAGGTGGTTTGCCGCTGGGTGCGATACGCCCGCGACACCCCTCATCACATCCCGAGTGACGCAAAGCTGCAACGGCAGCATAAGGAGACAACGATGAACTTCGACAAGGAATACGACGCTTCCGGCCTGGCTTGCCCGCTGCCCATCGTCAAGACCAAGAAGGCGCTGGCCGACATGACCTCGGGCACGGTCCTCAAGGTCATGGCCACCGATCCCGGTTCGGTCTGCGACATGGCGGCCTTTGCCGAACAGACCGGCAACACCCTGCTGCAGCAGGGCGAGGAAGGCGGCAAGTACGTCTTCTTCCTCAAGAAGGCCTGATCCACGCCCGCGACGCCATAACGACAACACCGAGGAGACGAGAACATGGCTAAGAAAATGGCGCTGATCGCCACCAAGGGCACGCTGGACATGGCCTACCCGCCCTTCATCCTGGGCTCCACGGCAGCGGCGCTGGGCTGGGACGTGCAGATCTTCTTCACGTTCTACGGCCTGCAGCTGCTGCGCAAGGACCTGAGCGACGTGAAGATCAGCCCGCTGGCCAACCCGGCTATGCCCATGCCGGTGCCCATGCCGGTCATGGTGCAGATGCTGCCTGGCATGGAGTCCATGGCCACGATGATGATGAAGCAGAAGATGAAGTCCAAGGGCGTGGCCTCGCTGGAGGAACTGCGCGACCTGTGCCTGGAGACCGACGTCAAGTTCGTCGCCTGCCAGATGACCGTGGACCTCTTCGAGTTCTCCAAGGACGACTTCATCAGCAACGTCGAATACGGCGGTGCGGCGACTTTCATGAAGTTCGCCGGCGAATCCGACGTCTGCCTCTTCATCTGAGCCCGACCGGGCCTGCCCGCGTGGCGGTGCAGGCCCGCCCCGCCACCGGTGTGCGGCCGCGTGCCGGCTTGCGCGTGGTCGATCTGAAAGGGATGGTCATGAAGCGTCTTCTCCTGTCTCTCCTTCTGCTGGCCTGCGCCCCCGCCTGCCTGGCGCTGGCGCCGTACGTCAGCGGCGCGTCGCTGCCGGCGGCGGACCTGCCCGCCCAGGTGGCCACCGTCGCACAAAAGCTGCAGGCGGCCGGCTTCACCGTCATCGGCCGGCACCTGCCCCCGGGCATTCCGACCAACGCCACCGTGGTGGTCACCGACCCGGGCATTGTTGAGGCCATTGGCAAGGTAGGGGGCTCGGCCATCGCGGCCGCGGCCCTGCGCGTGGGCGTGCGGGCGGACGGCAGCGTGTCCTACATGAACCCGGAGTACTGGCACCGCGCCTTCGTGCGCGCCCGTTTCGACCAGGTCCAGGCCGCCGTGAAGGCGGCGCAGGCGCGCCTGGTGCAGGCCCTGGGCGAAGGCCAGCCCTTTGGCGGTGATGTCGACACCGCCGACCTGGCCAGCTACCGCTACATGTTCGGCATGGAGCGCTTCGACTCCGACAACAGCCTGCTGGCCAGCCACACCAGCTTCGACGAGGCGCTGGCCAGCGTGCGGGCCAACCTCGCCAAAGGCACGGCCGACACCACGCGCGTCTATGAGGTGGTGATGCCCGACAGGAAGATTGCCGTCTTCGGCGTGGCCATGAACAGCGCCGACAGCGGCGAGGGCTGGTGGGTCAACCGGATCGACGGCGCGGCCCATGTGGCGGCCCTGCCCTACGAGCTCTTCGTCGTCGACAATAAGGTCTATGCCTTGTATGCACGCTTTCGCATCGCGCTGGCCTGGCCCGAACTGGGCATGGGCCAGTTCATGCGCATCATGAACGCACCCAATGCCATCCAGGACATCATGACCCGGGTGGCGAGCAAGCCCTGATATCTTTACCCCTGAGCACAACATCAATCGGAGACTATCGAATGGAGAGCACCGTCAATCTGGCCAGTTGGGTCGTCTGGGGAGGTTTTGCCCTGGCCCTGGTCTTCGGCTTCGTCGCCAGCAAGACCAATTTCTGCACCATGGGCGCCATCTCGGACGTGGTGAACATGGAACACTGGGGCCGCATGCGCATGTGGATGCTGGCCATCGCCGTGGCGGTGGCAGGTACGGCCGTGCTGCAGTACAGCGGGCAGATCGACCTGGCCAAGAGTGTCTACCAGCGCCCCACGCTGCCCTGGCTGTCCATGCTGGTGGGCGGTGCGCTGTTCGGCATCGGTATGACGATCGCCGGCGGCTGCGCCAACAAGAACCTGTTGCGCGTGGGAGGTGGCAGCATCCGTTCCTTCGTGGTGCTGACCTTCCTGGCCATTTCCGCCTACATGACACTCAAGGGCCTGTTCGCGCAGTGGCGCGCCACCCTGCTGGACCCGGTGTCCGTTGACCTCACGCGCTTCGGCGTCAAGACCCAGAGCCTGCACGACCTGCTGGCCAGCGCCACCGGCCTGCCGGGCAAGACCGCGCTGCTGATCGTGGCCGGCGCGATCACGCTGGCGCTACTGGCCTTCGTCTTCAAGGACAGGCGTTTCCGCGGCAACGTGAACCAGATCGTCGGCGCGGTGGTGCTGGGCCTGATCATCGTGCTGGCGTGGTACCTCAGCGGCCACATCGGCTATGCCGAGAACCCGGACACGCTGGAGATGACCTACTTCGGCACCAACACGCGCACGCTCGAGTCGTTCAGCTTCGTGGCCCCTACGGCCTATTCGCTCGAGCTCATGATGTTGTGGACCGACAAATCGCTGCGCGTGACCTTCGGCATCGCGACGGCGCTGGGCGTGGCACTGGGGTCGCTGGCCTATGCGCTGTCCACGAAGACCTTCCGGCTCGAAGGCTTCGCGTCCATCGACGACCTGCGCAACCAGATCGTCGGCGCCACCCTCATGGGCTTTGGGGGGGTCACGGCCATGGGCTGCACGGTGGGCCAGGGCCTGTCGGGTGTCTCGACGCTGGCCATCGGCTCCCTGCTCACGCTCACGGGCATCGTCGCCGGCTCGGTGGCGACCCTGAAGTGGCAGAACCGCGACTGACGCGCGGCCACCCCACCAAAAAAGCCCCGCAGTGCGGGGCTTTTTGTTTGCCGGGCCGCCCGCGGGCGCCTCAGAACGTCGCCGGCGTGTTGACCCAGAGGATGCGGGCCACCGAGCTGCCCGGGTTGCGGTAGCCATGGGGCAGCTGGCTGGAGAACGTGAACGCATCACCGGCCTGGAGCAGATGGCGCTCCTGGCCCAGCAGCAGTTCCAGCGTGCCTTCGAGCAGGTAACCCACTTCCTCACCCGCATGGACGATCTGGCCGTCGGTCTCGACGCCAGGCTGCACGATGTGGATGTTGGCCTGCAGCAGGCCGCCGCGCTGCGCCAGCACCAGCCGTTCCAGCGCGATGCCGCCACCCGTCTGCATCACGGGACGTTGCCCCTCGCGCAGCACCGGACCCGTGGTCGGCGCCTCTTCCCGCGTGAGTGCGGCGATGTTGGTGTCCAGCGCCACGGCAATGCGATGCAGCATGGCCAGAGACGGCGTGGCCTGGCCGTTCTCTATCTTGGAGATCAGGCTCTCGGAACATCCGGCCCGCTCCGCGGCCTGGGTCATGGTCAGGTGGGCCACCCGGCGCGCGTGGCGGATCCGCACGCCGAGCATGGACGCGGCGCGCGCTGCGCTGTCGGCCGCCGCCGGTGCTGCCTTGCGGCGCGCTGCTGGCGCGGTGCGGGCTTTGCTGGCAACAGCCTTGCCCGTGCTGGACCTGGTCGCGCCGGCTTTTTTCGCGCCGGCCTTGGGCGCCACGGTTTTAGCGGCCTTGGGCCTGGCCAGCGCCTTGCTCGCCTTCGCCGATTTCACCGCCGTGGCCATGCGTACGTCCCCGGTCTCAGGCGAGCGCCATGCGGGTCACCGCGTAGGCCAGGGCCTGCGCCCCCAGCACCAGGTCGGCGT
>DALYHW010000080.1:0-11578 GCA_031970695.1 Hylemonella sp. | reverse complement strand
GAAGGACCGCGCGCCGATCGACTTCACGCTGGTTGCCGTCAACCTGGACCAGAAGCAGCCGGGTTTTCCCGACCACATCCTGCCCGAATACCTGTCCAAGCTGGGCATCGAGTTCCACATCGAGACGCAGGACACCTACTCCATCGTCAAGAAGAACATCCCCGAAGGCAAGACCATGTGCAGCCTGTGCAGCCGGCTGCGCCGCGGCATCCTGTACAGCGTGGCGCGCCGCCTCAAGTGCAACAAGCTCGCCCTGGGTCACCACCGCGACGACATGCTGCAGACCTTCTTCCTCAACATGTTCTTCGGCGGCAAGCTCAAGGGCATGCCGCCCAAGCTCACCAGCGATAACGGCGAGTTCATCGTGATCCGTCCCATGGCCTATGTGGTCGAGAAAGACCTCATCCGCTGGGCCGAGCACCGCCAGTTCCCCATCATTCCCTGCACGCTGTGCGGCAGCCAGGAGAACCTGCAGCGCAAGCAGGTGGGCAACATGCTGCGCGAGTGGGACAAGAAGTTCCCCGGGCGGCTGGAGACCATGTACACCGCGCTGCAGAACGTGGTGCCCTCGCACCTGATGGATGCGAAGCTGCACGACTTCCGCAACCTCAAGGCCACCGGTGTGCCGGACGAGGGCGGCGACATCGCCTTCGACGAAGAGGAATTCCCGGCCGCGCCCGCGTTGCCTGGCGGCGTGCAGGTGGTGCAGCTGTGATGCGACGCCTCCCGGCCCTGCTGTCCCTGCTCGCGGCAGCGCTGCTGCTGGGCGGCTGCTCGGGCATGCGGCTGGTGGAGTCGCAGGTCCGCGCCACGCCCACGGCGGCGGCCGGCACCATTGAGACCGGGGCGCGTTACCGTTTCGAGCGCCTGCCCTCGCAGCTCGACCAGGTCGAGACCGACTCGGTGGAGGCCATCACCGAGGCCGAGCTCAGCGAAGTCGGCCTGGTGCGTGACGAGGCCGCCGCGCGCTACAGCGTGCAGGTCACGGCGCGCATGCAGTCCTACGTGGTCGACGACTGGGGCCGCCCCTATGAAGGCGGGCGCGTCGGCACGTCCATCATCTTCGGCACGGGCGTCTACGGCTACGGGCCGGGCAGCATGGTCGGCATGAACATGCGCTTCCCGCCCACGACCCAGTACCGTCACGAAGTCACGCTGCTGCTGCGCGATCTCAAGACCAGCCAGGTGGTGTACGAGACCAGCGCCACCCATGAGGGGCCGTGGAACGACCGCTACAACATCCTGCGCGCCACGCTGGCCGCGGCGCTCAAGGACTTCCCCAATCCGCCGGCCGGCCCGCGCCGCGTCAAGGTTGAAATTCCGCGTTGAGCACGCCCGCCCGCATGGACAAAGCCACCCGCATCCTCGCCATCCGCCACGGTGAAACCGCCTGGAACGTGGACACCCGGATCCAGGGCCACCTGGACATTCCGCTCAACGACACCGGCCGCTGGCAGGCGCAGCGGGTGGCCCGTGCCCTGGCCGCCCGCGACCCCATCCACGCCGTCTACAGCAGCGACCTGCAGCGCGCCCACGAGACGGCCAAGGCCATCGCCAGCGCCACGGGCGCACCCCTGGTCACCCATGCCGGCCTGCGCGAGCGGGGTTTTGGCATCTTCGAAGGCAAGACCTACGTCGAGATCGAGCAGACCTGGCCCGAGGAATCCGAGCACTGGCGCAAGCGCACGCCTGACTGGGCACCCCAGGGTGGTGAGTCGCTGCTGCAGGTGCGCGCGCGCATCACGCGCACCCTGCACGAGCTGGCAGCACGCCATCCGGGCCAGCAGATCGTGCTCGTGGCGCACGGCGGCGTGATGGACCAGCTCTACCGCGCGGCCACCGGCCAGGACCTGGCCGCGCCGCGCACCTGGCAGCTGGGCAACACGGCCGTCAACCGCCTGCTCTGGACCCCGGAAGGGCTCTCCCTCGTGGGCTGGTCCGACACTTCGCACCTGGAAGACGACAGCCTCGATGAAATCAGCGCCTGAGTCCGCCCCGCCGCGCCTGCAGGCCCTCTTGGGCCAGGGCGTGGCTGCCATCGACACCCCCACCCTGGTCGTGGACCTCGACGCCATGGAGCGCAACCTGCAGCGCATGGCCGACTACGCCGGCGCGCATGGCGTGAAACTGCGCCCGCACGCCAAGATGCACAAGAGCGCCACCCTGAGCCTGCGCCAGATGCAGGCCGGCGCGGTGGGCGTGTGCGTGCAGAAGACGTCCGAGGCCGAAGCCCTGGCGGGCGCCGGCGTGTCCGACATCTACATCAGCAACCAGGTCATTGCGCCCACGAAGCTGGCGCGCGTGGCGACGCTGGCCAGGGCCCTGCACAGCCGGGGCGGTCGGCTCGCCATCGCCGTGGACCATCTGCGCGGTGTCGAGCTGCTGGCCCAGGCCGTGGGACCGGGTGAGCACCTGATCGACGTGTTCATCGAACTCGACGTGGGCCAGCGGCGCTGCGGCGTGGCCGAGCCTGCCGACGTGCTGCCGCTGGCGCAGGCGATCACACGCCACCCCGCGCTGCAACTGGCCGGCCTGCAGGCCTACAACGGTCGGGCCCAGCACCTGCGCAGCGTGGCCGAGCGGCGGGCCGCGCTGGACCTGGTGCTGGACCGTGTGCGCGAAGCCCGCCGCGTGGTCGAGGCCGCCGGCCTGAGCCTGCCCCTGGTCACCGGCGCGGGCAGTGGCACCTTCGGGCTCGAGGCCACGAGCGGCGTCTTCGGTGAACTGCAGGCCGGCTCCTACCTCTTCATGGACGCCGATTACGCCCGCAACGAAGCCGACCCGTCACAGCCCGCGTTTGAGCACGCCCTCTTCGTGAAGACACAGGTGATGAGCGCGAGCCGCGACCACGTGGTGGTGGACGCCGGCCACAAGAGCCACGCGATCGAGTCGGGCCTGCCACGCGTGCACGGCGAGGCGCTCGAAGCCACGGGCTGCAATGACGAGCACACCACGCTGCGCGCGACCAGCGGCGCGCCCTTGCCGGCACTGGGGGCCACGCTCTGGCTGATCCCCGGGCACTGCGACCCCACGGTCAACCTGCACGACTGGATGGTCGGCGTCCGTGGCGGGCTGCAGGCCGGCACGGTCGCAGAGCTGATCCGGGTCGACGCGCGCGGCTGCCTCGATTGAAACCGCACAAGCGGTAAAACTACCGGCTCCCCCCGGTCCCGGGCTTGCGGGACTGGCGCAAGGCGTGGCATCGCCGCTAGACTGGCACCATTGCCCACCCGGGTCCGTCGTATGCCGTCTTCCACGCCACACCTCGCCAACCACCTGTTCTCGTCGGGCAGCACGCTCAACGAGCGCATGCGCCAGTTGCACCAGCGCATCCTGGAGACCATGCCGGCCGTGGATCGCGTGGCCTGCGCCATCTACGATGCACGCGAAGACCTGCTCAAGACCTTCATCAACAGCACGCGGGGCGAGGCGCTGGCGGCTTACCAGTTCCCGCTGTCCGAAAGCCGGTCGCTGAGCGAGCTGGCGCACAGCGGGCGCACCCGGGTGATCGACGATATTCCCGCCACCCTGCAGAGCGACAACACGCATTCGCGCTGGGTGCTGGAGCAGGGGTACCTGTCCTCATTCACGGTACCGCTGTACGACAACGGCGGGTTCGCCGGTTTCGTCTTCTTCGACGCGCGCGAGCGCAGCGCATTCACGCCGGTGGTTCAGCGTGACCTCGCCCTGTACTGCAACCTGATCAACATGGTGCTGTCCAGCGAATTCGCGGCCGTGCGGTCCATCGTCGCGACCGTGGCGGTGGCGCGGGACTTCACCCACCTGCGCGACTTCGAGACCGGTGCGCACCTGGAGCGCATGGCCCGCGTTGCCCGCGTGATCGCGCAAGCCATCGCGCCGCGCCGCGGCCTGAGTGACGAGTTCATTGAGCATGTCTATCTGTTCGCGCCCTTGCACGACATCGGCAAGATCGGCGTACCCGACCACATCCTGCTCAAGCAGGGTCGGCTCACGCCGCAGGAGCGGGTGCTCATGCAGTCGCACGTCACCAAGGGCGGCGAGATGATCGACAGGATCGTCGGCGACTTCAACCTGCACCAGATGCCGGACTCCACGGTGATGAAGAACATCGTGCTCATGCATCACGAGTTTCTCGACGGTTCCGGTTACCCGGCCGGCCTGCGCGGCGAGCAGATCCCGGTCGAGGCCCGCATCGCGACGGTGGCCGACATCTTCGATGCGCTCACCAGCCAGCGCCCCTACAAGAAGGCCTGGCCGATCGACGAGGCCTGCGTCGAGCTCGAGCGCATGGCCGCCGACGGCAAGCTCGACGGCGACTGCGTCGCGGCCTTGCGGGCCCATACGGCGGAGCTGGGAGAGATCCTTCAACGCTATCGCGACCCGGAACCGGGCTGAACGCCCCTGCCGGGGCCGATACGGGTTTTTGCCAAGCCGCGGCCGGGTGCGCCACGCCCACAATCTGGGCGACGCTCCACCCGCACGCCCCCGCATGTCGCCCAACCAGATCATCGTCCTCGCCACCCCGGTCTTCCTGCTGCTGATCGCGCTGGAGTACGCCTGGGGCGTGGCCCGGGGGCGCAACACCTACCGCCTCAACGACGCGGTCAACAGCATCGGCCTGGGCATGCTCAGCCAGATCAGCGCCGTGCTCACGCGCACGCTGCGCATCGGCATCTACGTGGTCGTGTACGAGCACGTCGCGCTGTGGCGCCATGACGCCTTCTGGCAAAGCTGGGGTGGCTGGCTGCTGGCGCTGGTGTTCTACGACTTCTGCTATTACTGGCTGCACCGCGCCGGCCACGAGGTGGCCGTGTTCTGGGCCGCGCACGTGGTCCACCACCAGAGCCAGGACTACAACCTTTCCACGGCCTTGCGGCAGACGTCCAGCGGCGCGCTGCTGGGCTGGCTCTTTTACCTGCCCATGGCCATCGCCGGGGTGCCACCGCTGGTGTTCGGCGTGGTGGCCCTCGTGGACCTGCTCTACCAGTTCTGGGTGCACACGGAACAGGTGGGCAAGCTGGGCTGGTTCGATCGCTGGTTCTGCAGCCCCTCCAACCACCGCGTGCACCACGCGGTGAACGACCCCTATATCGACCGCAACTACGGTGGTGTCCTCATCGTCTGGGACCGGCTGTTCGGCACCTTCCGCGAAGAGGACGAGCGCTGCATCTACGGCACCCGCAAGCCACTCAACAGCTGGGATCCGCTCTGGGCCAATGCCGAGGTCTACTGGGAACTGCTGCGCCTGAGCTGGACGACGCGCCGCTGGCGCGACAAGCTGCTCGTCTGGCTCAAGCCGCCGGGCTGGCGCCCGGCCGACCTGCCCGCGCCGGCGGCATTCGACCTGGGGCAGGTGCGCCGCTACGACCCGCCCGCGAGCCGCGCGGTGCAGGCGTTCGGCGCACTGCAGTTCCTGGGCATGCTTGCCGGCTCGGTGGTGTTCCTGTGGCACGCCGACACTCTGGCGCCCGCACCCGCCGTCATCTGGCTCGTGGCGCTCGCCACCGGCCTGTGGTGCACGGGCGCCGTGCTGCAAGGGCGGCTGGGGGTGCTGGAAGTGCTGCTGATCGAAGCGGCAGCACTGTCCACCGCCTGCGCAGCGCTGGGCCTGCTGGACTTGCACCGCATCTTCAAGCCGCTGACGATGGTCCTGGCCCTGCTGCTGGTGGCACGCAGCGGCGCGGCCCGGTCGTCCGCACTGCTGCTGCTCGCGCTGGCCGCGTCTCTGGCCGGGGACGTCTTCCTGATGCTGCCGGGTTACTTCATCGCGGGCCTGGTCAGTTTCCTCTGCGCCCATCTGGCCTACATCGCCCTGTTCAAGCGTGGGCAGGGGTGGTTCCCAAACCGGCGGGCGCTGCTGCTCACGCTGGGCTTCGGCACGGCCATGTACGGCGTGCTCTGGACCGGTGGCCTGCCGGCCGGCCTGCGCGGTCCGGTGGCGGCCTACGTGCTGGTCATCGCGCTCATGGCTGCGCAGGCCATCGGCCGCGCGACGGTGCGACGGGACGCGGGCGCCACGCTGGTGGCGCTGGGCGCGGGGTGTTTCATGCTCAGCGACACGCTGCTGGCGCTCAACAAGTTCGTCACGCCCCTGCCATGGGCGCCGCTCTGGGTGCTGAGCACGTACTACGTGGCACAGGTGCTGATCGTGCGCGGCATGCTGAAGAAGGGCTGAGCGCGTCGACCTCAGTCCTCGCTGACCTCGACGAGCTTCTCCGACTTCGCAAACACCCACGCGACCATGAAGCCGGCCGCGAAGGACTGGCCCCGCTGGACCAGCGGGCTGTCGGCAAAGACGGCGCCACTCAGGTCATCCCATTTCACGAAGGCCCCCATCCACAGGTCGCCGCGCTTGCGGCTCAGGGACATGAGCAACTGCTTGCCGCCGAACCCGCCGTTGGCGCTGTAGGACGGACGGCCGCCGGTGGCGTATTGCGGCGCCACATCGTAGAAGTAGCTGTGGTAGCTGCGGTCGCCGAAGAACAGCGATCCCTGCAGCCCGACGTTCCACCCGGGAATGGCGTTGCGCAGGTCCAGGTTGAGCGTTGGCTGCGAGAGCCAGCCCACGTTCTCGAACCGGTGCAGATTGACGGCATAGACGGTGCGCACGGGCACGCGCAGGTCGAGGTTGGTGTGGCGGCGTTCGTCGTAGTACAGGTGCGCGATCAGCGATGGTCCGAATTCCACCGTGGGGTCCAGATCCGGCATGTCGCGCCGCGCCGCACTGTCGCTGCTCGAAACCGGTGGCGAACCGTTGACGCTGAGGTCCAGTTCAAGCTCGCCGCGCCTGAACAGGATGCCCCGCACGCGGTCACGGTCGACCTGCAGGATCTTGCCGCGGTACTGCACGTAGGGAACCGGCAGCACGTAGGTGCGGCGCTCGGCCGCACCCCGGTACAGGGGAAAGTCGATGCCCGCCACGCCGGCGCCCAGCTCCCATTCAGGTTTGAGCTCCGCTCGCGCGGCCGTTGCGCCGGTCAGCGCCAGCACCATCAGCAGGGCTGGAAGCCGTCGCCGTCTCATCGGGTCACCTGTTCGTCGCGGGCGATGCGTCCGTCCACCAGCTCCACGATGCGGTCGCAGCGCGCGGCCAGCCGCGGATCGTGCGTGACGACCACAAAGGAGGTCCCCCGCTCGGCATGGATCTGCCGCAGCAGCGCGAACACCTCGTCCGACGAGGCCGTGTCCAGGTTGCCGGTGGGCTCGTCGGCCAGCACCACGGCCGGGTCCATCACGAGCGCACGCGCAATCGCCACCCGCTGCTGCATGCCACCTGACAGCTCCGAGGGCCGCTTGTCCATGGCCCGGCTCAGGCCGACTGCGGCCAGCAGTTCGCGGGCGCGCTGCTGGTGCCGGGTCGCCACGCGGCCTTCGGCCATGAGCACCGGCAGCGTGACGTTTTCCAGCGCGCTGAAGGCCGGAAGCAGATGGTGGAACTGGAACACAAAGCCCAGGGTGCTGCGCCGGCGCAGCGTGAGCCCGGCATCGTCCAGCGCCTGCACCTCCTCGCCCTGCAGCAGGTAGCGCCCGCTGCTCATGCGCTCGAGCAGGCCCACGATGTTGAGCAAGGTGCTCTTGCCCGACCCTGAGGGCCCGATCAGCGCCATGAACTCACCGCGCTTCACATTGAGGTCCAGCCCGTGCAGCACCTCGGTCTCGTTGGGCTGGCCAACGTTGTAGCTCTTGTGGACGTTGTCCAGCTCGATGAGGAGGTTCGAACCGTTGCTCATCGATCAGATCCGTATTGCCTGGGCGGGATCCATGGCCGCAGCGCGGCGTGCCGGTGCGATGGCAGCCAGGACGCCGCAGACCGTGGCGATGCCCGCCACCTTGAGGGCGGTGGCCAGCGGCAGCGTGATGGAAAACAGCGGCAGGCCGTCCGAGCCTTTGACGAAATGGGTGAAGGCCCAGATCAGCACCACGGCCAATGCAATTCCCAGCGCCGAACCAGCCGCGCCGACCACGGCCCCCTGCAGCAGGAACACGCGCAGCACCTGGCCCCGCGTGGCGCCCATGGCACGCAGGATGCCGATCTCGCGGCGCTTCTGTACCACGGACACCACGAGCACGCTGGCAATGCCCAGCACCACGACGATCATGACCACACCGCGGATCAGGCTGGTGCTGACCGACTGCGCATTGAGCGCCGACACCAGCTGCGCGTTGTTCTCCTGCCAGCTTTCAATCTTGTAGGGATACCGCTGCCGCAACTGCGTCGCCAGCGCGCTGGCACTCCAGACATCACCCAGGGTCATGTCCAGCACGGTGGCGCCCCCGGGCAGGCCCAGCAGGTTCTGCGCGGCGCGCAGCGGGACGATCACCGTGCGGCGATTGAGGTCACGCACACCCAGGTCCACCAGCGCGGTCACGCGCACGGCGTCGGTCACCGAGCGGGTACCCAGCGTGGTCTGCAATGTCACGCGGTCGCCCACACGCACGCCCAGGTCGTTGGCAAGGTCACGACCGAGTATGGCCTCACCCGGATCCAGCCGTGCGTTGCCGCTCACCACCTTGCTGCGCAGACCGACGATGCGGTCGTAGCGGTCGAGCTCGACCCCCATGAGGGCAATGGCCTGCGCCGCCTCGCCACGCAAGGCGAGCCCCGAACCGGAGACCATGGGCGACACGGCGGTGATGGGGCCCAGCTGTTCAAGCAGGGGCAGCAGGGCCTGCCAGTTGGCGACCGAACGCAGGCGCTGGACGCGCGGCTGGGTCTCGGTGAGCGCCACGGCGTCACCGTCCGCCGGCCGTGCCGGCGTCACGGCATCGTCTGGCGCGCGCAGCGACAGATGGGCCTGGGCGCCCAGGGTCTTGGTCAGGGTGCTGCTTTGCAGGCCGGAGATCAGTGCCGAGATGTAGGCCACCACCGCCACGCCGGCCGCCACGCCGACGATGATGAGCAGGGTCTGCATGCGCCCTTCGCGCAGGAAACGCAGCGCCACGCGCAGTTCGAAACCGAGCCAGCCCGCCATGGCTTGCGCTTCAGGTGTCCATCGCGCCGCGCGCGATCCGCGACGCTTGGGAGCGTCCAACCAGGGAAGGCCGTCGAACGGGCTTTGCCTGGCCGCTGGCGTTGCCTCCGGCAAGGGGCTGAGGCCTGCGGCTCCGAGCCTGCCGGCCCAGGCCCGGACAGGCCGAAGGGCCTGAACCTCTGGCGTAGGCGCCGGGACTGAAGCGACACGCCGTGCGCGCAGCCTGGGGGTGATTCATCCTACCGCCCCATGGCGTTGGTGATGGCCGAGCCGGCAGCGCCGCTGGCATCGCGGCTGCGCTGGCCTGCTGCTGCGGCATCGCCAGGCACCCCGTCGACCGGGACCACGGTAACGCGCTGGCCGTCCTTGAACTTGCTGCCCGTCAGCACGGCGTCCCCCGCGTGCAGACCTTCCAGCACCTCGGCTGCAGCCAGGGTGCGCAGGCCCAGGCGCACGGTGCGCTCGTGGACCTGCCCGTCCACCGCCACCAGCACCCGCGCACGATCGCCGCTGACCTCGCGCAGCAGCGCGAGCGGGAGAGCCAGCGCCTGCGCCCGGCGGGCGGTCTCCACTTCGACCGAAAGTGTCATGTCCTCACGCAGGAAAGCGGGGGCATCCTGCAGCAGGGTGAACTTGACCTCGATGGCGCCACGCTGCGCATCCACCAGCGGCGCAATGCTCAGCACCCGTGCCGCGAAACGATCACTCGCAAAGGCATCGGCCACCACCGTGGCCTGCTGGCCCACCTGCAGCTGGTCGAGGAAGCGCTCGTCCACCTGCGCCAGCAGCTGCGTGGGCCCCGCCAGCGCCAGGGTCATCAGGGCCTTGCCGGGCTGGACGATCTGGCCGGGCTCCACCATGCGCGCCAGCACACGGGCATCGGCGGGCGCTTCGATGAGCGCCTGCTCCAGCCGAGCCCGAGCCGCTGTTACCGCGGCACGCGCAGCACCCTGCTGGGCCAGGGCCACGTCCACCGCGCGCCGGGCTTCGTCGAGCTGCGCGGCACTGTAGAAGGCCTGCTTCACCAGCTGGTCAGCGCGCGCCAGGGTGGCACGGGCCGCCTGCAGCGTGGCGTCGGCCTGGCGCTCGCTGGCCACGGCCTGGGCCTCGGCGGCCTTCAGCTCGTCGGTCTCCAGCCTGACCAGCACCTCGCCGCGTTTAACCTGTGCTCCCTCGCGGAACCGCACCTGGGACACACGGCCGGTCAGCGTGCTGCCAACCTCCACGCGCGACAGCGTGGCAACACGGGCCGAGAACTGCAGCGTGCGCACCAGCGGTGCGGGCTGCACGATCAGCACCTCGGCGCGTGGCGCACGCAGGGCCACCACCGTGAGCGCCACGAGCGCCAGTGCGAGCACCAGGGCCAGGACGATCCATCGGGTTTTGCCAGCGAGTTTGAGCATGGTGCGCAGGTCCCGCGGAAGATCAGTTGTCGAACAGGCCGCCCTCGGTCCTGGGCGGCGTCACGCCCAGGTGCCGGTAGGCCGCCAGCGTGGCAATGCGCCCGCGCGGTGTGCGCTGCAGGAATCCCTGCTGGATCAGATAGGGTTCGATCACGTCCTCGATGGTGCCGGCTTCCTCGCCTATGCTGGCGGCGATGTTGTCCAGCCCCACGGGGCCGCCGTCGAAACGGTGAATCACAGCCTCGAGCAGCTTGCGGTCCATGAGGTCGAAGCCCTGCGGGTCCACGTCGAGCATGGCCAGCGCTTTCTGCGCAATGTCCTGGGTGATGCGGCCGCTGCCCTTGACCTCGGCGTAGTCACGCACGCGGCGCAGCAGGCGGTTGGCGATACGCGGCGTGCCACGCGAGCGGCGGGCGATCTCGTGGCCGCCCTCATCGTCCATGGGCGCGTTCAGCAGGCCGGCACTGCGCCGCACGATGCGCGCCAGCTCCTCGGCGTTGTAGAACTCCAGCCGCGCCACGATGCCAAAGCGGTCGCGCAGGGGATTGGTCAGCATGCCCGCGCGCGTGGTGGCGCCCACCAGCGTGAAGGGCTGCAGGTCCAGCTTGATGCTGCGCGCGGCCGGCCCTTCGCCGATCATGATGTCGATCTGGTAGTCCTCCAGCGCGGGGTAGAGGATTTCCTCCACCACCGGCGAGAGGCGATGGATCTCGTCGATGAAGAGCACGTCGTTCTTCTCGAGATTGGTCAGCAGCGCCGCCAGGTCCTTGGGTTTCTCAAGCACCGGGCCGCTGGTCTGGCGCAGGTTCACGCCGAGCTCGGCCGCGATGATGTGCGACAGCGTGGTCTTGCCCAGGCCGGGCGGACCGAAGAGCAGCACGTGGTCGAGTGCCTCCTCGCGCTTGCGCGCCGCGCCGATGAAGATTTCCAGCTGCTCGCGCACCTTGGCCTGGCCCACGTACTCGTCCAGCAGCTTGGGGCGCAGGGCGCGCTCGATGGCCTCTTCACCCGCCGAGACGGGCGCCGCCGACACCACACGCGGGCCGGAAGGAAGGTCGAAATCGTCGGTCTGGATGCTCACGGCCGGGTCGGGATACGCGGGAAATGGGGTCTGTTCCGACTATAGCCGACTCAAGTATTCGGTGCCGTTTGCCGATAGGATGGAAAGACGAAAAACCGAGAGTGTTGCCCATGAGCCCGACCGTCCGTGCCCCGCGCCTG
>DALYHW010000079.1:0-11633 GCA_031970695.1 Hylemonella sp. | reverse complement strand
GGCAGCGGCCCGCAAGGGCCGCCCGGATCACTGGTAGTCCGGCTTGCGCTTGTTGAGGAAGGCGTCGATGCCGATTCCGGCGTTGGCGTGGTGCAGGTTGCGGACGAAATGCGCGCGTTCCTGTCCCAGTTGCGCGGTCAGTGTCGCCTGCGGCGCATCGTTGAGCAGTTCCTTGATGCTGGCCAGCACGTTGGGCGCGCGTGCGTTGAGCTTGTCCGCCAGCGCCAGGGCATCGTCCAGGGCGCGGCCCGGATCGCTGACACGGTTGACCAGGCCCAGTGCGTGCAGGCGCGTCGCATCGATGCGCTCGCCGGCCATCAGCAGTTCGCTGACCAGCTGGCGCGGCAGCGCGTGGGCCAGGCTCCAGCTCGCCCCGCCGTCGGGCGACAGGGCGACGTTGCTGTAGGCCATCACGAACACCGCGTCGCTGGCCGCCACAATGAAATCGCAGGCCAGGGCCAGCGAAAAGCCGGCGCCGGCTGCTGCGCCTTCGACGGCGGCAACCACGGGCTTGGGGAAGGTGCGCACGGCCTCGATCCAGTTGTGCAGGCCCTCGATGCTCTGGGCCTGCACCGACGGGTCGAGCTGACGGTTGGCCTGGAGGCGGCGCAGGTCACCTCCGGCGCAGAACACGGCGCCTTCGCCGGTGATGACCACACTGCGCACCTCGGGGTTGGTTTCGGCCACGTTCAGGGCCTCGACGCCGGCGGCGTACATCTCGGGGCCCAGGGCATTGCGGTGTCCGGGGTTGGAGAGGGTCAGCACCATGGTGCGGCCCTCGCTCGTGCTCAGGATCTGGGCGGGCATGGATTCACTCTTCCTCGTGCAGCAGGCTCAGGCCGATGGCGCCACGACGGCGCAGCCAGGGGCTGGGCCGGTAGCGCTGGTCGCCGTAGACCGTCTGCAGGTTGAACAGTACTTCCAGCACATTCGTCGGGCCGTAGAGATTGCCCATGGCCAGCGGCCCCTGGGGGTAGCCCAGGCCCAGCGTGACGGCGGTCTCGAGGTCGGCCGGTGTGCAGATACGCTGCTGGCAGATGTCGGCAGCGATGTTGACGATGGTGGCGACGACACGTTGTGTCACGAAGCCACCGCTGTCGCGGATCACGCTGACGGCTTTGCCGTCGCGCGCGAACAGCGCATGGGCCGCATCGCGCATGTCGGTGCGGGTGGCCGGGTTGGTGGCCAGCACGCGGCGCTTGGTCGCCGCGTCGTCGATCAGCAGGTCGATGCCAACGGTGCGCGCCGGGTCCAGTCGCTCGACCACGGCCACCGTGGTGACGTCGAACCCCAGGGGCGCGACCAGCGTGAGTGCGGCGGCGGAGGGCGACTGGCCGGTTTCGATCTTGGCACCCAGGTCCTTGAGCAGCTGGTAGAGCTCGGCGCGACGGGAGGCGCGGGTTGACACCCAGACGGGCGGCATCTCGCTCACTTGCGGCACGGGCGGCTCGGGCGCGATCTGGGCCACGTTGTTCTCGTAGCGGTAGAAACCTTCGCCCGTCTTGCGTCCCAGCACGCCGCCGGCCAGGCGCTGCGCGGTGATGACGCTGGGGCGGTAGCGTGCTTCCTCGTAGTACTGGTGGTAGATCGATTCCATCACCGGGTGCGAGACGTCCAGCGCCGTGAGGTCCATCAGTTCGAACGGGCCGAGCTTGAAGCCGGCCTGGTCGCGCAGGATGCGGTCCACGGTGGCGAAGTCGGTCACGCCCTCGCTCACGATGCGCAGCGCCTCGGTACCGTAGCCGCGGCCGGCATGGTTGACGATGAAGCCCGGCGTGTCCTGCGCAGTCACCGGGGTGTGGCCCATCTGGCGCGCATATTCGGACAGCGCGGTGCAGATCGCCGGGTCGGTCTTGAGGCCAGCGATGACCTCCACGACCTTCATCAGCGGCACGGGGTTGAAGAAGTGGTACCCGGCCACGCGTTGCGGGCGTTTCAGTTTGGCCGCGATCGCGGTGATGGACAGGGAGGAGGTGTTGCTGGCCAGCACGGCGTCGGCGCCCACAATGCCCTCGAGTTCCGCAAACAGGGCCGCTTTCACATCCAGGCGCTCGACGATGGCCTCCACCACCAGGTCGCAGCCCGCGAGGTCCTGCAGGCGGGTGGCAGTCTTGAGTCGCCCCTTGCAGGCCGCCGCGGCGGCAGCGTCCATGCGGCCCTTGGCCGCGAGCTTGTCCCACTGGTCTGCGATGGCTTGCTGCGCGGTCGCCATGGCGGCGGCCTGCTGGTCGTAGAGGGTGACGGTGCTGCCGGCCTGGGCGGCGATCTGGGCAATGCCGCGGCCCATGGCGCCGGTGCCGACGACGGCGATGTTTGCGTAGACGGGTTTCATGCCCGGATTATCACTTGCGGGCCACAGGCCGGAGTCGCCTGCCGGACTGTCATGGATGCCGGAGTCTGCCAGACTGGCATCGCTGCCAGCCCGATGCCGGCAGGCGACCACCAGCCCCGAATTTTTGAGGAGACACCATGAGTCTGAAGTTGTGCGGTTTTTCGGCGAGCAACTACTACAACAAGATCAAGCTGCAACTGCTGGAGAAGGATGTTGCCTTCTCGGAGGAACTGGTCTGGACGGGCAATGCCCATCCTCTGCTGGTGGACCGTTCGCCCATGGGCAAGGTGCCGTTTCTCGACACGCCCCAGGGGCCGATCTCCGAGTCCAACGCCTGCGCGGAATACATCGAAGCGGTGTATCCGCAAAAGGCGCTGCTGCCGGCCGATCCCTATGCCGCGGCCAAGGTGCGCGAGATCATCCTCTACAGCGAGCTTCATCTGGAGCTCGTGGCCCGCAACCTGTACGCGGAGGCGTTCTTTGGCGGCAAGGTGACGGACGAGGTGAAGGAGCGCACGCACAAGCTGCTGGTCAAGGGCGTACATGGGTTTGCGAAGCTCGCGAAATTTTCCCCTTATGTGGCCGGCGCGGACTTCACGCTGGCGGACTGCGCCGTGGCGGCCCACTTACCCCTGGTGTCGGGCGCCAGCAAGATCATCTATGGCGAGGATGTGCTGGCGGGTTTGCCGGTGCGCGATTACCTGAAGCAGGTGGGCGAGCGGTCGGCTTTCCAGAAGGTGAACGCCGACCGCAAGAGCAGCACCGAACAGATGATGGCGTTGCGCGCGAAGAAGTGAGATTCGGCACGCGGCGCAGCGGCAGGCGCCGCGGCCGCGTCTCCGTCAGCGGGGCTTGAGAGCGTCCGGGTTGACGATGTTGGTCGGCGTGCCGGCGATGAAATTGATCACGTTGTCAAAGGCTGAACCGAAGTACAACTCATAGCTCTCCTGCTCGACGTAGCCGATGTGCGGTGTGCAGATGCAGTTTTCCAGGCGCAGCAGGGCGTGCCCCTGCAGGATAGGCTCTGATTCGAAGACGTCCACCGCGGCCATGCCGGGCCGGCCCCGGTTCAGGCCGCTGATCAGCGCATCGGGCTCGATCAGCTCGGCGCGCGAGGTGTTGACCAGCAGCGAGGTGGGCTTCATCTGGGCCAGGTCGGCAGCGGTGACGATGCCGCGCGTCGCGTCGTTGAGGCGCAGGTGCAGCGTGAGCACGTCACTGGCCTGAAAAAACTCCTCACGACTCGCGGCCACGGCATGGCCATCCTGCAGGGCCTTTTCACGGGACGCATCGCGGCCCCAGACCAGGATACGCATCCCGAAGGCGCGGCCGTAGTCGGCGACCATCTGGCCGATCTTGCCGTAGCCCCAGATGCCCAGGGTCTTGCCGCGCAGTACCGTGCCCAGGCCGAAGTTGGGCGGCATTGCCGCCGATTTGAGGCCGGATTGCTGCCAGGCGCCGTGTTTGAGGTTGCCGATGTACTGCGGCAGACGGCGCATGGCGGCCATGATCAGCGCCCAGGTGAGTTCGGCTGGCGCGACCGGCGAGCCCGTGCCTTCGGCCACGGCAATACCGCGGGCGGTGCAGGCGTCAATGTCGATGTGGTTGCCGATGCGGCCGGTCTGGGCGATGAGCTTGAGGCGCGGCAGCTTTTCGATCAGCTGGCGCGGGATGGGGGTGCGTTCACGGATCAGCACCACCACGTCGGCGTCGCGCAGGCGGACGGACAACTGGCCCAGTCCCTTGACCGTGTTGTTGTAGACCTTGAGCGGATAGTCGGCCAGCTTGGTGGCGCAGTCGAGTTTGCGGACGACATCCTGATAGTCGTCCAGGATCACAATGTTCATGGCCCGCTATTGTGCCTTGGCCATGATGCGGACTAACCCCTAGTGGGAGGGGCGCCGAGCGGTATCCGCCGTGGCAGGGCGCGGACGTCGCGGGAAAGCCTTAGCAGGACCGCGCGGCCTCGCAGGCGGCGAGACGGTCGAGTTCGGCGCAGACGTCGGCCATGCGGCCGGAAATGACCATGCGTCCCACCTGCGAACGAGGCTGGCCGGCCTCCATGACGCGGACCACACGCAGGGGGCGGCGGCTGGTCTGGGTGCAGGCACCCGACAGTGCCGACGGCATGCGCACGGACGCGCGCTGCGTGTGCAGCACGGGGGCGGGCATGCCGGCAGTGGGCGCGAGCCAACGCACCAGCTTGTGCAGGGGGGAGCAGAGAGCCACGGTGGCGGACCAGGCGGAATTCATGGGTAGCCTTTCAGCTTCAAGACTTGTGGGCTGTGCGCTCACATGAGCATGGTGTTGCGGATTAGGCCCACGGCCAGGCCCTCGATCTCGAAGGGATCGCCGGGCTCGACCACGATGGTCTGGTAGTCCGGGTTTTCCGGCAGCAGTTCGATGAGATGCTTGTTGCGGCGGAAGCGCTTGACGGTGACTTCGTCGCCCAGTCGCGCCACCACGATCTGGCCGTTCTTGGCGTCCTTGGTGGCCTGGACGGCCAGCAGGTCGCCGTCCATGATGCCAGCGTCGCGCATGGACATGCCGCGTACCTTGAGCAGGTAGTCCGGCTTGCGCTGGAACAGCGAGCTCTCCACGTAGTAGGTCTGGTCGACATGTTCCTGCGCCAGGATCGGCGAACCGGCGGCCACGCGCCCCACCAGCGGCAGTGCCAGCTGGGACAGGTCGGGCATGGGCAGCGAGAATTGCTTGTAGCGGGATTCGTTGATGGAGCGCAGTGCCTCGCCCTGCAGACGGATGCCGCGGGAGGTGCCGCTGACCAGCTCGATCACGCCCTTGCGTGCCAGCGCCTGCAGGTGTTCTTCTGCGGCGTTGGCGGACTTGAAGCCCAGCTCGGAGGCGATTTCTGCACGGGTCGGGGGCGCGCCGGTTCGCGCAATGGCGCTCTGGATCAGGTCCAGAATCTGCTGTTGGCGGGCGGTGAGTTTCACCGGGAACTGGGGCAGGTCCATCGTGACGACTCCTGTGGGCTGTAGGGCGGATTGATACTGTTTTGATATCCAGTAACTGTATTTTTAGCCAGTTTTGAAGGAATTGCAAGTGGCTCTGGAAAAAATTGTGGTGCTGGGCACCGGCGGCACCATCGCCGGCGTGGCGCACGACCCGCGCGACAGCCGCCAGTACCGGGCAGCCCAGCTGGGGGTCGATGCCCTGCTGGGGGACGTGCCCCGCCCGCCGGGGTTCGAGGTGCTGGGTGAGCAGGTGGCTCAGGTCGACAGCAAGGACATGGACCTCGCGGTCTGGCAGGCGCTGCTGCAGCGCTGCCGGCACTGGCTGGCCCAGCCGCAGGTGCGCGGGCTCGTCCTGACCCATGGCACCGACACGCTGGAAGAGACGGCCTATCTCCTGCACGCCGTGCTGGCGCCGGACAAACCGGTGGTGCTGACCTGCGCCATGCGCCCGGCCAATGCCCCGGATGCCGACGGCCCGGCCAATCTGCGCGACGCGCTGGCCGTCGCGGCCTGGCCAGGCGTGCACGGCGTGCTTGCGGTCTGTGCCGGGCAGGTGCATGGCGCGGCGGACGTGCAGAAGGTGCACACCTCCCGGCTGGACGCCTTCGGTTCGGGGGATGCGCCGTTGCGTGCCGAGGTCGATGCGGCCGGCGTGCGTCCGCTCGCTGGTTGGACGCAGGAAGCCCGTAACTGGACAGCGCCCATGGTGGACGGGCTGCTGAGCCTGCCCGCCTGGCCGCGGGTGGAGATCGTTACCAGTCACGCCCTGGCCGATGGCGCGCTCGTGGATCTGCTGCTGGATGGAAACGCTGCACGGCGCCTGGGCCTGGCGCCGGTGCGCGGGCTGGTCGTGGCCGGCACCGGCAACGGCACGATCCATCATGCGCTGCAGGCCGCCTTGCGCCGCGCTGCTGCTTCCGGCGTCCGGGTGGTCCGCGTCTCACGCTGTGGCGCGGGCGCGGTGACGGCCGGGGCGGACGATGAATTTCAGGCCCTGCCGGGCCTGTCGCCGGCCAAGGCGCGGATTGCGCTGATGCTGTCGCTGCTGCAATCGGAGCTGGCGGCCCGGCCCTGAGGCCGGATTCTTGTCACAATGCCTCCAGTACGTTCCTGCAGCCATGTTCCAGCTGACCGACCAGATCGCAAGCTTGACCGACCAGCGTGACCGGCCCTCGCTGGACGTCGCACTCGCGCGCGTGCTGATGGAACTGCTCCAGCCGGCCAGTGTGACGCTGTACCTGCTGATGAACGACCAGAATGACCAGCGCTGGCTTGCGCATGTGGTGTTGCAGCAGGGGAAATCACCCCAGGTCAACGATCCCATGCATGCCGATTTCCGCCAGCTGGACCCGCTGGTGGACGACAGCCCGCGCCAGCGTTGCCTGGAAGTCAATCTGCCGGTGGTGATCGAGGACATCGACGGCAATGTCGACGCCTGCCTGACCTGTCTGCCACTGTTTCCCGGCCACGACGCGGGAGAAACCGGCGTCGTGGAGATCCGGTCCGGGGTCCGGCTCGATGCGGTGGCCCTGGCCAGCATCGAGCGCGTGCTGCGCGTCTATCGCAACATGCACAGCATGTTCATGTACAGCGAGCGCGACGCCTTGACCGGCCTGCTCAACCGCAAGTCCTTCGAGGAAACGTTTTACCGGTCCTTGCGCGAGGAAGCCGTGCGCCCCGACGCGTTGCCCCCAGGCGCGGCGACAAGCCATCCGAAGCGGCGAGCGCGGCCCGGCGAGCAATTCTGGCTGGCCATGGTGGATGTGGACCACTTCAAGCAGGTCAATGACCAGTTCGGCCACCAGATCGGCGATGAGGTGCTGATCCTGGTCGGCCGCATCCTGCGCAACACCTTCCGCGGTTACGACCGCGTCTACCGTTTCGGGGGGGAGGAATTTGTGGTCCTGATGCGTTGCCCGGACCATGAGACCGCCGTGCAGACGGTCGAGCGCTTTCGCCTGAAGATGGAGCAGTACCGGTTTCCGCAGGTCGGTCGCATCACGGTCAGCGTCGGGCTCAGCACGATCCAGGGCGGGGATGCGCCGGACGTCGTTTGCAACCGGGCCGACCAGGCTGTCTATTACGCCAAACGCCACGGCCGCAACCGGGTTTGCAGCTACGACGATCTGGTCCGCGACGGTCAGTTGCAGACGGATGTGCGCGACGGCGGCGTGGAGCTCTTCTGAGCGCGTTGCCGCGACCGCTGCGCGCCAGGCATGAAAAAGGCCGCACGGGGCGGCCTGGGTGGCAGCAGACAGGGGCTCTCAGCTGGCCAGTGCGGCCAGCGCGCGGGCCGTGATCTCTTCCACGCTGCCCATGCCGCTGATGGCGCGGTACTTGGGTGCGGCGGCGGGATCCTGTTTGGCCCAGTTGCCGTAGTAGTCCACCAGCGGGCGCGTCTGTGCACTGTAGACGTCCAGGCGCTTCTTGACGGTCTCTTCCTTGTCGTCTTCGCGCTGCACCAGCGGCTCGCCCGTCACGTCGTCCTGGCCGGCGACCTTGGGCGGATTGAACTTGACGTGGTAAGTTCGGCCCGACGCCGGGTGCGAGCGGCGGCCGCTCATGCGCTCGATGATGGCCTCGAAGGGCACGTCGATCTCCAGCACGTAGTCCAGCTTGACGCCGGCTGCCTTCATGGCGTCGGCCTGCGGGATGGTGCGAGGGAAGCCGTCAAACAGAAAGCCCTTGGCGCAGTCGGGCTGGGCGATGCGTTCCTTCACCAGGTTGATGATGAGGTCGTCGCTGACCAGGCCACCGGATTCCATCACGGCCTTGGCCTGCAGCCCCAGCGGCGTGCCGGCCTTCACGGCTGCACGCAGCATGTCGCCGGTGGAGATTTGCGGAATGCCGTACTTCTGGCAGATGAACGCGGCTTGCGTGCCCTTGCCGGCACCCGGCGCGCCCAACAGGATCAGTCTCATGGAATACCTCGAATGATTGGAATCTGGTCGGCGGCAGCACCATGGCGGTGCATCGACCGTAGCGGAGCGAGGATAGCATGCCGTAACCGGCCTGAAACTTACAGGCCGGCCGACTCCGGCTTATGCATTGAACAGGCGGCGCACCCGCTCCAGGTCTTCCGGGGTGTCCACGCCCGCCCCGGGGGCAGTGGGGGTGACGTGCACGGCGATGCGATGGCCGTGCCACATGGCGCGCAGCTGTTCCAGGGCTTCCGTCACTTCGATGGGCGCCTGGGCCAGCTTGGGAAATTGCCGCAGGAAGCCCACGCGGTAGCCGTAGATGCCGATGTGGCGCAGCGGGGCGGGCGAAGGAAGGGACTGGATGCCGCCGGCGAAGCCGTCACGCCACCAGGCGATGGGCGCGCGGCTGAAATAAAGCGCCAGGTTGCGCGCATCCAGCACCACCTTGACCACGTTGGGGTTCGTGAAATCGGCCACGTCGTGGATCGGGTGCGCTGCCGTACTCATGCTGGCTTCGGCACGCTGGCGAAGCAGGTCGGCCACGTCGGACACCAGGCCCGGGTCGATCAGTGGCTCGTCGCCCTGCACGTTGACCACCAGTGCGTCGTCGTCCAGGCCCAGCAACTCGCAGGCCTCGGCGAGGCGGTCGCTGCCGCTGGGATGGTCGACGCGGCTCAGCACGGCCTGCACACCGTGCTGCTGGCAGGCCTGCAGGATCTCAGGGCTGTCACCGGCGACCACGACGCGGGTGCCGGCCGGCAGGCCGCCGCTGACACGCTGTGCTACGCGGACCACCATGGGGAGTCCGGCGATATCGGCCAAGGGCTTGTTGGGCAGGCGGGTCGAGGCCAGCCGCGCGGGGATCAGGACGGTGTAACCCATGCGAGGTCAGCTGCGCTCAAGCTCGGTGTCGCTCAGCGTGCGGGCTTCGTTCTCCAGCAGCACCGGAATGCCATCGCGGATGGGATAGGCCAGGCGGGCACTGCGGGAGATCAGTTCCTGCTTCTCGCGGTTGTACTCGAGCGGGCCCTTGGTGACGGGGCAGACCAGCAGTTCAAGGAGTCGGGTGTCCATGGGCCGATGATAGCCGCGCCGCCATGGCGTCGGCGAGCAGGCGGTCCAGGGCATCGAAGAACGCGGGCTCGGGCGCGAAATCCAGCGGTACAGCCAGTGCATCGGGGTGATGGGCCCAGAGCTTGAGCGCATCCTTCTCGGTGCACAGCAGGGTGTAGTCGCGGTCACGCGGACGCTGCCAGCGGGCATAGTCATCATGGTCCGGCCGCGCGATGGTCAGCGACAGCGGCAGGCCCAGCGTCTGCAGCATGTCGAAGAAGGCCTGCGGCCGCGCGGTGCCGGCCACCGCCAGCAGGGGGCGGCCGTCCAGCGTGAGCGACAGCAGGCTGACGCGGCTGCCGTCGCTGCGCACGGCCTGGGGTGCCAGCGCGCGTTGCGAGGTGTAGCCGGTGAAGGCGGGGCGGTTGCCGGTGTGGAGCACCAGGTCCACGTAACGCGGCCAGGGCTCGCGCAGGGGGCCGGCGGGCAGGAGCAGGCCATTGCCCGCACCACGGTCGTCGAACACACAGACCTCGATGTCGCGGGCCAGCGCCAGGTGCTGCAGGCCGTCGTCGCTGACAATGACGTCGGTCTGCGGGTAGGCCTCGAGCAGCGCACGGGCGGCCTGCACCCGGCGGCGGGCCACGAAGAGCGGCACGCCGCTGCGCCGGCGGATCAGCGCCGGCTCGTCACCGGCCTCCTGTGGCGGGCTGTCGGGCCGTACCTCGCGGCAATCCCGGGTGCGGCGGCCGTAGCCACGCGAAATCACGCCGGGATGGAGCCCGCGCGCGCGCAGGTGTTGGACGAGGGCCATGACAACGGGGGTCTTGCCCGCGCCGCCGGCCACGACATTGCCGACCACGATGACCGGGACCGGCAGCCGCTGCTGGCGCAGGAACCCGCTGAGGTAGAGGCCCTGGCGCAGTCGCACCAGCAAATGCAGTACCAGGGACAGCGGCCACAGCAGCCAGGCCAGCGGCCCGCGGCGTTGCCAGTTATCGACCAGGAGGCGCTGCCAGCGGGGCGAAGGCGGCTGCGGCATGTCAGCGCCCGTTGGCCTGGGCGGACGACTGGGTGGCGAACGTGATCTGCGTCAGGCCGGCGCGGCGCGCGGCCTCCATGACCGTGATGACCGACTGGTGCCTGGCGCTGGCATCGGCGCTGATGATCACCGTGGTGTCCTTGCCGGCCTTGGCCCCCTGCGTGAGGGCGGCCACCATAGCCTCCACGCTGCGGCCGTCGACCACAGTGCGGTTGACGGCGTAGCTGCCATCGCTGCCCACGGCCACGATCACCTCTTTCGGATAGTCGCGCTGGGCATCGGCGTCGGCCACCGGCAGACGCAGCTGCATCTCGGTGAACTTGCTGTAGGTCGTCGACAGCATCAGAAAGATCAGGATCACCAGCAGCACGTCGATGAAGGGGATCAGATTGATCTCCGGTTCTTCACGGCTGGGACGGCGGAAGTGCAGCTTCATGGGGCTTTGCGCAGGGTGACCAGATGCTGCAGCAGGCGTTCTGCGGCCAGTTCCAGCGTCAGGAGGTACTCATCGACGCGCGCCCGGAAGTAGCGCCAGAAGATCAGGGCCGGGATGGCGATGATCAGGCCGAAGGCCGTGTTGTACAGCGCGACCGAGATGCCGTGGGCCAGTTGGGCCGGGTTGCTGCCGCCGGTGGGCGATTGCGAGCCGAAGATGTCGATCATGCCGACCAGGGTGCCGAACAGGCCCAGCAGCGGGGAGACTGAGGCGATGGTGGCCAGGGCGCTGAGGTAGCGTTCCAGCTTGTGGGCCACCACGCGGCCGCGGCTCTCCAGGGCGGCACGCAGTTCGTCGGCGCTGCAGTCGGGCTTGCCCTGCAGGGCCCGCAGCCCGCCGGCCAGCACTTCGCCGAGCGCCGAGTTCTTTTCGAGCTGTCCGATCACGTCGGCGGCGGGCACTTCGGTACCCGCTGCCGCAAGGACCTCGTCCAGCAGCTGCGGTGGTGCGACCTTGGCGGTCTTGAGACTGAGGAATCGCTCGATGATCAGCGCCAGCCCGAGAATGGAGCAGACGATCAGGAGCCAGATCGGCCAGCCGGCGGCTTGTATGATGGAAAACAAGGGGATCCTCCACGCAGAAATGCGTTGCGATTATGACTGAGCCCGTCACGGGGACCGCAGCTGGCTCAGGTTCCGGCACGGGCAGTCTGCAACAGCCTGTATCGCCTCTGCGGTAGCCCACAGATCATGTGGATAACTTTGTGCAGAAGTGTTGGGTAGCGGGCCCGGACCCCGTATCCATGCGTGTTTGCGACAGAACGATGACAAAAAAGGCAGATAAAAATCCAATGAAATCAATGGCTTGCACGGAA
>DALYHW010000078.1:403-11707 GCA_031970695.1 Hylemonella sp. | reverse complement strand
CCTTGTTTCAAATAGTCGCCCGTCTTGGGCTCGTCTTCCACGACCAGGATCTTCATACGCCTTCACGTCTTTCTCGGACATGGATTGTGCAACTGACAGATTCCGAATGCCTCTGGATTACAGAAATGTAATCCCCAAGTCACTTGGATGACAGCGCCGGATTCATAAGCTACCTCCAACCTGTAGCGAAATCCGAACAGGTCAATGCAGGACTTTACCCACAGGACGAAGTAGATGAAGGCAACATTCCCATACGTCAACACCATCGCATCACCACAACGGCGCCGATTCGTGCAAGGCTTGGCCGCCGGCGGCGTCATGCTCGGCATGTCGGCGCTCTCTAAAGGCAGCTGGGCCCAGTCAAATGCTGGTGCCACAGGACCGACCGTGCTGCGCGGCACGCAATTTGATCTCGTGATCGCCGAGTCCCCCGTCAATTTCACCGGGAAGCCGGGTACCGCAACGACCATCAACGGCTCTTTGCCTGCGCCAACCCTGCGCTGGCGCGAGGGAGAGATGGTTACCATCAGGGTGACTAACCGCCTCAGCGAGCCGACGTCGATTCACTGGCACGGAATCATCCTGCCTTATCAGATGGACGGCGTCCCCGGAATCAGCTTTCCCGGCATTGCCCCGGGGGAAACCTTCACCTATCGCTTCAAGGTCGAACAGAGCGGCACCTACTGGTACCACTCCCACTCCGGATTCCAGGAACTGACCGGCATGTACGGCGCGATCATTATCGATCCTGCTGACGGCGAGACATACAAGGTTGACCGCGACTACACGATCCATCTTTCTGACTGGACAGACGAAGATCCGATGCGGGTCTTCGAGAAACTGAAAGTCCTGAGCGGCTATTACAACTACAACATGCCGACGGCGCCGCAGTTCTTCCGCGACGTGGCCCGAGAGGGCTGGAAGTCCGCTTACGACAAGCGGGCCATGTGGAACCAGATGCGGATGAATCCGACCGACCTTGCGGACCTCTCGGCGGCAACTCTGACCTATCTGTTGAACGGTACTACGCCGGCCGGCAACTGGACAGGTCTGTTCCGGCCGGGCGAGCGCGTCCGGCTGCGCTTCATCAACGGCGCCGGGAACTCCTTCTACGACGTGCGTATCCCCGGGCTGAAGCTCAAGGTTGTCCAGGTGGATGGGGTCAACGTTGAACCGGTCAGCGTGGATGAGTTCCGCTTTGGCCCCGGCGAGACCTACGACCTGATCGTCGAACCCCGGGACGACGCCTACACCATCTTCGCCCAGTCCATGGATCGGACCGGCTATGCCCGCGGCACGCTGGCTGCGAGGGCAGGCCTCTCGGCCCCGGTTCCTGCCCTGGACACGCCGACCTGGCTGTCCATGAGCGACATGATGGGGGCGATGGGGAGCGGGAGCATGGGCGGCCATGGAGGGCACGCCGGCATGTCTGGCATGTCTGGCATGTCTGGCATGTCTGGCATGTCTGGCATGTCTCATGGCGGCATGGCCATGGCGCAGGGCGGACACGCCATGCATGGAGCTACGCCCGCAAATTCGCTGAAGATACCGAGTACGCAAGCCCGGCACGCGCGTACCGAATACGGCCCGAGCACGGATGCACGCGTAGACATGGCGCGCACCAACCTGGACGACCCGGGCGTTGGATTGCGCGACAACGGGCGTCGGGTACTGACTCTGGCTGACCTGCACACCATCGGTGGCCCTCTTGACGACCGCGGCCCGGAGCGCGAAATCGAGCTTCATCTGACGGGCAATATGGTGCGCTACACGTGGTCCCTGGATGGCCTAGAGTTTGGGCAGAGCACGCCGGTGCATTTCCGCTACGGCGAACGGGTTCGTGTCATCCTGCACAACGACACCATGATGACCCACCCGATGCATTTGCACGGCATGTGGAGCGAGCTTGAAAACCCGGACGGATCTTTCCTGGCGCGCCGTCACACCATACCGGTTCAGCCCGCGCAGCGCGTCAGCTTTCTCGTGACCGCGGACGCCCTCGGCCGCTGGGCGTGGCACTGCCACCTGATGTTCCACATGGACGCCGGCATGTTCCGCGAAGTCGTTGTCGCGTGATTCTGCAATCTACCACCCAAAGATCTCCAATGATGAATTTCAAAGTAAAAGCAATATCCATTGCGGTGGCGGGAGTGATTTCCAGCACCGCGGTGTGGGCTCAGGATGCCACCTCGCCTCAGCAGCACATGCATTCGAGCTCATCGAGCTCATCGAGTGGATCGAAGGCCATGGCTGGCAACATGGACATGCAAGGTTCCACGCTCCAGCCTGCAGACAAGCCTGGGGACTCCATGGATGGCATGGATCATGGCTCCATGGGTGATGCGCAGGGCGGAACCGCTCCAGCTGATGCCCGCGATCCTCATGCTTACTCCGGTGGATACGGCCTCGGGGTAGGCAAGTATGCCTACGCGCAGTCACGTCAACTGAAATTGGCCGATGAGCACAACTTCGCTGCCTTGCTGGCCAACCGGTTCGAACGAGTCAACAGCAGCTATGGAAACAGCTTTTCGTACGGAGCACAAGCATGGTTCGGCCGAGACTACGACCGGCTCGTGGTCAAGGCCGAAGGCGATCTGGTCGAGAACAAGGTACCGGGAGCACGCACGGAGGTTCTCTGGGGGCACGCCTTCGCACCGTTTTGGGACACGCAGCTGGGCCTGCGCAGCGACAACGGCGGCGGGCCCTAGCGCCGATGGCTGGCGTTTGGCGTTCAGGGCCTGGCGCCGTACTGGTTCGACGTTGAAGCCACAGCCTATTTGGGCGAGGGTGGCAAGACCGCCCTGCGCCTTAGCGCGGATTACGACATTCTGCTGACACAACGCCTGATTCTGCAACCGGGCGCAGAACTCAACTTCTACGGGCAGCGTGACCAGGAACGTGATCTCGGCGACGGCCTGAGCAACGCAACCGCGGGGTTACGCCTGCGCTACGAATTCAGCCGCCAGTTCGCACCCTATCTAGGCGTCGAATGGAAGGGCAAATTTGGTTCTACCGCTGATCTTGCCCGAACCGCCGGAGAACCCGTCCAGGAGGTTCGATGGTTGGGCGGCGTTCGCTTCTGGTTCTGAGAATTATCTTTAATCGAAATAGGAGTCCAAAATGAATATGAAATTTTCCATCGCGGTGCTGGCACTTGCACCTTTTTTCGCAGTGGCAGCGGGCAATCATGCCGGCCACGACATGGGCTCAATGCACCATGACATGGGCGGCATGCACTCGGATGCGGAAGAATCCGACTCCGGAAAGGCCGGTGATCCTGCCAAGGTCTCACGATCCATAGAAATAACGATGGATGACAGCATGCGATTTACTCCGTCTCAAATCAGCGTCAAAGCCGGAGAAACCGTTCGGTTCTTCGTGAAGAATTCGGGGAAAGTTCAACACGAAATGGTGATCGGTACGACGGCAGAACTGCAGGAGCATGCAGAAATGATGCGCAAGATGCCTAGCATGCAACATGCAGACGCGAACATGATCGCCTTGGCGCCCAGCAAGCGCGGCGGCATGGTCTGGCAGTTCACAAAACCCGGTCGATATGAATTCGCGTGCTTGATTCCCGGGCATCTGGAAGCCGGGATGAAAGGCGTGATCAACGTCGAATGACTCAGAACCTCTGATCTTTAGAAAAGCACATCATGATGGTCAAAACGAAATTTCTCGCTGCCGCCTTTTTACTGGTGGCAAGTGCTGCCACGGTGTCTGCCCAACAGCCCGCCGCTGTTCTGATAGCGGAACGCTCCGACGCGCAGCCACAGGGCTGCGTGAAGGACAACCGACCGGGCCACGATCACGGCATGGTAAAGGGTACAGGCCCCGCCGGCATGCTTGTTTGTGAGGGAGCAGGCAAGAAAGCGGACACCACGCAAGCGGATTCGGGATCGGCCAAAAAAGGGCACGATCACGGCAAGTTCCACAAGGGGAAATAGTCAGTTGCTGAACGGGTCGAACCTAAACATTACAGAAATGTAATGTTCAGGTCAGGCACTCGTTACCTGAATGCATTTAGGCTAACCATATGTCGTATGACTTCGCTCAAATCTTTGCCTATCCTGAAAACCTGATGACCATGAAACTCCATCCTCTCCTCAAAGTCACTTTGCTCGCAAGTATGGCTGCCGTGCCGGCAATTGGTTTTTCCCAGATGAACCACGGCGCAATGGGTGACATGACGATGCATGCAGCCGATCAATCAGCCATGACCGACGGCGAGATCAAAAAGATTGACCGCGAACAAGCGAAGTTGACCATCAAACACGGTGAAATCAAGAATCTGGACATGCCCGCGATGACGATGGTCTTCAATGTCAAAGACAAGAGCTATCTGGACAAGGTCAAGGTGGGCGACAAGGTCAAGTTCACCGTTGTGATGGAAAACGGAAAGATGGTCATTACCGAGATCAAAGGCACCAAGCAGTAGGACCGCTCAAACACAGGAGGAAATATGTACTTCGGCGATGGGTATTACATGGCGGGAATGCACGCCTTCTGGTGGTTATTCTGGCTCTTCATTGCCTTGGTCTTTGTGTTTGGGCTCCAGCCTCGCTCTTCACGTCGGGATGAGCCATCGACGAAGACCGAAGCACCTCACGAAATCCTGCGTAGAAGGCTAGCCAATGGGGAGATAACGCGAGAACAGTATGAGGAAGTCAAGGCGGTCCTGGACCGAGACAAGTAACCAGGTCTCCCGCAGAGAAACCGCCTTCCTCCTGTAGATCAACAGCCCACGGTCAAACAATGAAGCTCACCTTTCTCGGAGCCGCAGGAACCGTGACAGGCTCCAAATACCTGCTGGAGCATGACGGCCGCAAGGTACTGGTCGATTGCGGACTGTTTCAGGGGTACAAGCACCTGCGAGAGCTCAACTGGGAGGATCTTCCCTTTGATCCAGGAAAGCTGGATGGCGTCGTTCTGACCCACGCTCACCTGGACCACTCGGGGGCCCTGCCTCTCCTTGTCCGCCGCGGATTTCGGGGCCCCATCCTTGCAACCCAGGGCACCATCGATCTTTGCCAATTGCTGTTGACCGACAGTGGTCGCCTGCAGGAAGAGGAGGCGGAATACTCGAATCGGCACGAAAGTAGCAAGCATCGCCCGGCGCTTGCGCTATACACCGAGGAGGATGCGCGACATGCCTTGAGGTACCTCCAGCGTCTCGATTTTGGTGCGACGGATGAAATCCTCCCAGGACTGAACGTCACGCTGACACCCGCCGGTCACATACTCGGCGCGGCACATGCGGCCATCTCGAACGGGCGCCTGCGGATCATCTTTTCCGGCGATGTGGGCAGGGATGACGATCTGATCATGAGGCAGCCCACTTCGCCCGGTGCGGCCGACTACATGGTCGTCGAGTCCACGTATGGCGACCGATCTCACCAGCCGGTAGATAACCAGGCGCTCCTTGCCGACATCGTGCGCCGAACTGTCGGCCGCGGAGGCAGCCTCGTCATCCCGGCGTTTGCCGTCGGTCGGGCGCAATCCCTGCTTCTTCTCCTTGCGAGACTGAAGGCCGGTCACTTGGTCCCGGATGTGCCGGTCTTTCTTGATAGCCCGATGGCCATCGACATGACAGAGATCTACCACCGCCATCGCGCGGAGCACCGGCTCAGTGTCGAGGAATGCAAGGGCCTGTGTCGGGTCGCCCAGATGGTGCGGACGACAGACCAGTCTCGTGCGCTCAACGAAGTCCGCTTTCCAAGCATCATCATTTCCGCCAGTGGCATGGCCACCGGCGGCCGGGTTCTGCACCATCTGAAACGGCTGGCCCCCGATAGACGGAATGCCATTGTCCTGGCTGGCTATCAGGCGGGCGGTACTCGCGGCGCCCGCATCGCTGCTGGCGAGAAGACGATCCGCATCTTTGGCGAAGACGTTGCGGTCAACGCCGAGGTTGCATTGTTGCCCGGTATGTCCGCACATGCCGACGCACCTCAACTGGTGCGCTGGATGGCTTCGGCATCGAAGCCCCCCAAGAAGGTGTTTCTGACCCACGGAGAACCCGAAGCGGCTGATCAATTGCGTCAACGCATCGAGCGAGAGTTGGGCTGGGAGTCCGGCGTAGCCCGCATGGGGCAGACGGTGGAGTTGGGCTGATGGATTCGACGATGCTTCATGATGAAGACCATTCGCTTCTCACGCTGCGCGATCTGGGGATCGATGCGCAGCAAGAGCATGTGATCTACATGCGCCGAGATTGTCACGTGTGCCGTGCCGAGGGCTTTCAGTCACAGGCCCGGGTCAAGGTGACGCACAACGGCCGGCACATAGTTGCGACGCTCAATGTGGTAGACGGAGATCTGCTGCAGCACGGCCAGGCCAGCCTCTCGCGCGGCGCCGCAAGAGCTTTGAGCGTCCATGAGAGTGCCCCATTGGCAGTGACTCATGCACCGGAACTGGACTCGTACAGTGCCGTGCGCTCTAAGATCTATGGCCATCGCTTGAATGCCCTCGACTTCAACAGCATTGTTGGCGATATCGCAGGGGGATACTACTCAGACATTCATCTGGCGGCGTTTTTGAGCGCCTGCGCGGGCGGGCGTATGGATCTCCAGGAGACCATAGACCTTACCCTTGCGATGGTCGGTGTGGGAGAGCGGATCGACTGGGGTAGGACGCCCATCGCGGACAAACACTGCATCGGCGGCCTGCCCGGTAATCGGACTACCCCCATCGTCGTGGCCATCGCGGCGGCGTCGGGCCTGGTCATGCCCAAGACCTCATCGCGGGCCATAACCTCACCGGCCGGTACGGCAGACGTGATGGAGACGATCACCAACGTCACGTTGGACCTCCCGTTGATGCGTCGCGTAGTGGAGCGCGAAGGGGCCTGTCTGTCGTGGGGTGGTGGACTCGCGCTGAGTCCTGCGGACGACTTGTTGATCCGGGTCGAAAGACCGCTGGATTTAGACGGTGACGCGCAGGTGGTCGCTTCAGTGCTTTCCAAGAAGATCGCCGCCGGCGCAACCCACGTAGTTCTGGACATTCCCATAGGACCAACCGCCAAGATCCGCAACGAGGCCGATGCCAGCCGTCTGACTGCCTTGCTGAGCCAAGTTGGCGATGCCTGCGGTTTGAAGTTGCATATCCGTCATACCCGCGGCAGCCAGCCGGTAGGTCGAGGGATAGGGCCCGCCCTGGAAGCGCATGATGTCATGGCGGTATTGCGCGGTGCGGCACATGCTCCCCTCGATCTCCGCTCGCGTGCGCTCAATCTGGCCGGCGATCTGCTTGAGTTTTGTGGCAAAGCGCAACCGGGAGCTGGGCATTCTCTGGCCCACCGTATCCTGGATTCAGGTATGGCTTGGCAGAAATTCCAAGGTATCTGCGAGGCGCAGGGCGGGATGCATGAGCCCGGACTCGCCACCTTTCGTGAACCGGTCCTCGCCGAGCGAGGTGGACACGTGGCCCACATCGACAACCGCCGACTATCGCGGCTTGCGAAACTGCTGGGAGCACCGACAACACCAACCGCCGGCCTCGAGATGCAGGTGGAACTCGGTACTCATGTGCAAAAGGGACAGCCGTTGTTCACCTTGCATGCAGAGGCGCCCGGAGAGCTGGCCTACGCGAAGGAATATCTCAGAACTCACCCGATCCTTGAGGTTCTTGCTTGAAGCAAATTTGTCTTGTGTTGTCCCTTGATCCCCACTAACCAGGAGGTTGATATGAAGATGATTCGATATTTGCTCACTTGCTTATTCATCATGGTTTTTGCTATGGCTGTCGCGTCAGCGGCGGAGCCCGACCCCAAGGACCACGAAGCGCATCACCCCGCAGAGGCGGCGTCCGCCCCCAAGGCGAAGGCATCTGCTCCCAAGGCTTCTGCCGCCAAGCCCAGACCCAGCACTTCGTCGGCGGTCACCAAGCAAAACATGGCCATGATGGACATGCAGATGAAGAACATGAGCGAGATGCATCAGAAGATGATGGGCGCCAAGACGTCCGACGAACGCAATGCGCTCCAGGGAGACAACATGAAGATGATGCAGGAGAGCATGTCCATGATGAACATGATGGGCGGCTCGGGAATGGGCGCCGGCGGCATGGGCGGCATGGCCAAGGAGGGGCAGCCTGCCGGGAAGGGGATGTCTGGCTCGATGGAGGACCGCGTCCAGATGATGGAAAAGCGCATGGACATGATGCAAATGATGATGCAGATGATGATGGATACGCAGCAGCCTGCTGCCTCTTCCAAGTAAGCTGGAGCAGGAAATGAGCTCGCAAAATCATCCTGGCGACACGCCACCCCCGTTCTGGGGATCGCGTTACTCCGCCGGACTCGTTGTCATTGGCGCGGTCGCCGGATACTTTCTGCTGAAGGAGCATCTGGTCCACGTCGCGGCAGCTCTGCCCTACCTCTTTGTGCTGGCCTGCCCCTTGATGCATCTCTTCATGCACCGAGGGCACGGTCACCACCATGGAAGCGAAAGCCGGGGGAGATCTGAATCTTCAGATCCTAAGGACAAAGGAGATCTGCCATGAGTCACGACCAACCCGCCTATGGACTTTGGTTCCTGGTGATCCTGAATTCGGCCGTGTTCATCATGTTTGCCTTCAGCTTTTTCAAGCCGGCAACGGCCCGGGACTGGAGGTCATTCGGGGCCTTCGCCGCCTTCATCGTGGCACTCTTTGTCGAGATGTACGGCTTTCCGCTGACCATCTACATGTTGTCCGGCTGGCTCCAGACCAAGTTCCCCAACCTGGATCTCATGTCCCACGACGCGGGCCATCTTTGGTACACGATCCTGGGCGAGAATGGCGACCCCCATTTCAGCGCCCTGCACATCGCTAGTTACGTGTTTATCGGCTTCGGATTCTTTTTGCTGTCCAGCGCCTGGAATGTCCTCTACCACTCGCAGCGACGGAATTCACTTGCCAAGGCCGGTCCCTATGCCCGCATCCGGCATCCCCAGTACGTAGCTTTTGTGCTGATCCTGCTTGGCTTCCTGCTGCAATGGCCGACCTTGCTGACCCTCGTCATGTTCCCCATTCTTCTGGTCATGTACGCGCGCCTTTCCATAACGGAGGAGGCCGAGATGCGAAAGCAGTTCGGAGCCGAGTACGAGGAATACGTCAGCCGCACGCCCCGGTTCATTCCCCGTTGGCGCTGACGGCTAGCCCGAGCACTCATCGGAAGCGCAGGGATGGCTTCCGACCAAAGATTACAGAAATGTAATCAATCGGTCAGCTTGTTGACGGAGCTGCAATCCCATACTGCTGCCTAACGTTCAATGGGTCGTCTCCCGCAGATACAGACCGCAATGCGCAGCACTATGACGATACGCTCTGCCTCCCTACTTGTGGCCCTTCTCGCTGGAATGCTTGCAGGGCCACCAGCACTTGCGCAACAGGACCAGGAGCTTGGTTCCTCCCTGAGTGGCTTACTGGATTACGCCCGCCAGGGCAATCCTGAGTATGCCGCGATGAGAGCTGAGGAGGACGCCACAAGCCAGCGGATCGAGTCCGCTGGCGCTCTGCCCGACCCTCGCTTTCGAGCAGAGCTTCGAGACATCACAAAACAAGGGGATCAATCGGCGATGTTCCTGCCGGGGCAGGTGGCTAGCACGCGTTACCTGCTGATGCAAGAGTTCCCCTGGTACGGCAAGCGGGATTTGCGTCGCAATATCGCGGAGCAGGACGTCGAAGGAGCCAAGGCCCGACGGCTGGGCGCATGGGCAGAAATCTCCAGCAAGATCAAGACGGCCTACGCCCGCCTGTACCTGTTGTACCGGTCCGAGCGTATCAATCAGGAGATCAGCGCTCTGATGAGTCGTCTTGAGGGCGTAGCCCAAGCTCGCTACGCAGGAGGCCTCGCCGCGCAGCAGGACGTGGTGCGGGCCCAGCTGGAGCTATCGGCACTGCGCAACGAGTTGATCACCCTCCAGGCTGAGCGGCGTCAGCAACAGGCACGCTTGAATGGCTTGCTGGCCAGACCCTCCGGAGCCCGGCTTGCAGAACCCCAGATCCTACGCTCACTGCCGGCCGAGGAGCAGCTCGATGTCGCCGCCATCGAGAACCGTGCTCTGGCACGCAACCCACAAATCGCCAACGAAGAGTCTCGCATCAAGGTGGCCCAGATGAGCCGGGATTTGGTGCTGAAGAACCGCTATCCAGACGTGACGCTGGGGGTGTCCCCTATCCAGTACCAAGGCACAGTCAAGGAGTGGGAGCTGATGGTGGAGTTCAACATTCCGCTGCAGCAATCGTCCCGGCGCGCCCAGGAACGGGAGTCCGAGGCGATGCTGCAGCTCGCGCAGGCTCGCAAGGAAACCGCCGCCCGCCAGGTCCTCACCGATCTCTCCGAGAACGTCGAAGCACTCGGCGCTGCCCGCCGCACAGAGAACCTGGTGGCGACCCAGCTGCTGCCGCAATCAGAGCTGACCTACCAGTCGGCGCTGGTCGGCTACGAGAACGGCAAGGTTGACTTCGCAACGCTGCTGGAAGCGCAGCGGCAGATACGGCAGGCCAAGCAAACCCAGCTGGAATCCCAGGTCGAAGCTCAGGTTCGACTGGCAGAAATTGAGCGAATCATTGGAGAAGATCTATGAACAACAGCCCGAAGTGGATGATCGCCGCGGCAGTGATTGCCGGCGCCGTCCTGGGCGGGGGCGTGGTTTATCTGGTTGCCAAGGCGCCGGCGGATGGCGGCGCGGCGCAGGGTGAACTCGCGGGTGGCAAGCAAGGCGCAATGGTCGCCCGCAAGCTTCTCTACTACCGCAACCCCATGGGCTTGCCCGACACCTCGCCCGTCCCCAAGAAGGACCCTATGGGCATGGACTACATCCCGGTCTATGAAGGCGAAGATCAGGACGCAGAGCCCAGCGTCGCCTCCGCCGTTCGGATCAGCACAGAGAAAATCCAGAAGCTGGGCGTGCGCACCGAATTGGCGCGCGTCCAGCGTCTGGAACGGACCTTGCGGGCTGCGGGACGGGTGGAGCCGGACGAGCGCCGGATCTACACCATCGCTCCCAAGTTCGAAGGTTATGTGGAGCGCTTGCAGGTGAACGCCACGGGCCAGCCAGTCGCCAAGGGCCAAGTATTGTTTGAAGCCTACAGCCCGGAGCTGGTGTCCGCCCAGCGGGAGTATCAGATTGCCCTGCAGGGGCTGCAAAGCTCGCCGACCGCAGCGGAGTCGGTGCAGGCGGGAAAGCGCCGCCTGGCCGAATCCAGCCTGCAGCGCTTGCGCAATTGGGACATCTCCGATGAACAGATCACCGCACTGACGAAGTCCGGGGAGGTGCGTCGCACGCTGGCATTCAAGTCACCCGTCAATGGCTTGGTCAC
>DALYHW010000078.1:0-393 GCA_031970695.1 Hylemonella sp. | reverse complement strand
GAAGAAGGCTGTTCAGGGCATGCGCTTCATGCCTGGCGAGGCCCTCTACCAAGTGACAGATCTGAGCACCGTTTGGGTCATCGCCGACGTCTTTGAACAGGATGTGGGCGCGGTCAAGGTCGGCATGCGGGCAAAAATCTCTTTCGATGCCTACTCAGACAAGCCTTATAGCGGCAGAGTCACCTATGTCTACCCGACATTGAATGCGGACACCCGAAGTGTTCCGGTCCGTATCGAGATCTCGAATACGGGTCTGTCGCTTAAGCCGGCGATGTATGCCCAGGTCGAACTCGCTGCAACTGGCAGTCGACCGGCTGTTACGGTGCCGAGCTCGGCCGTCATTGATAGCGGAACCAGCCAAATGGTGCTGATTGAGCGTGGGGAGGGCCGGTT
>DALYHW010000077.1:0-11771 GCA_031970695.1 Hylemonella sp. | reverse complement strand
GTCAACCAGATGGACCAGGCCACGCAGCAGAACGCCGCGCTGGTCGAGGAGTCGGCGGCTGCCGCCATGAGCCTGCGTGAGCAGGCGCAACACCTCAACCAGCTGGTGGGGACCTTCCGGCTCTGAGGACGGCATGAGCACCGTGCTGGTCATCGGTGCCTCCCGCGGCATCGGCCTGGAGTTTGCCCGGCAGTATGCCGCCCGGGGGGATCGTTTGCTGGCGACGGCGCGTGACGGAGAGGGGCTGGCGCGCCTGCGCGACACAGGGGCCGCGGCGCTGAAAGTCGATGTCGCCGATCCGGCCAGCGTGAGTGGCCTGGCCTGGCAGCTCGATGGCGAGGCCATCGATGTCGCGCTCCATGTGGCCGGGGTCTGGTCCGGCGCGGGCGCGACGACGCCACCGACCCAGCCCGAGTTCGACCACGTGATGCGCACCAATGTGCTGGGTGCCATGCAGGTCATTCCCCAGGTGGCGCCACTGGTGGCCGCCTCGCGACGCCGGGGGCGGTTTGCCTTCATCACCAGCGGCATGGGCCAGATCGGTACCGTCGCGTCCAGCTATGGCTGGCTCTATCGAACCAGCAAGGCGGCGCTCAATATGGCCGTCGCCGCGGCGCAGCCGGACTATCCCGACGTGATCATGGTCGCGCTGTGCCCAGGCTGGGTGCGCACCGACATGGGCGGCGCCGGCGCACCCCTGACGGTGGAGGACAGCGTCGCGGCCATGCGGCGCACGGTGGAGGACCTGGGCCCGCAGCACCGGGGCGCCTTCCTGCACCCTGACGGCCGGCGTTACGACGGCTGGTGACCGGCATAATTGACGTTTACGTTAACGTCAATTGAAACGGTCCCACCATGCTGCTGACGCAAGACCAGGAAATGATCCGCGACGCGGTGCGTGAATTCGCGCGTGCCGAGCTCTGGCCGAACGCGGCCCGCTGGGACAAGGAGCATCATTTCCCGCGCGAAGCCCACCAGGGCCTCGCGGCGCTGGGCGCCTACGGCATCTGCGTGCCCGAGGAACTGGGCGGCGCGAACCTCGACTACCTGACCCTGTCGCTGGTGCTCGAGGAGATCGCCGCAGGAGATGGCGGCACCAGCACGGCGATCAGCGTGACCAACTGCCCGGTCAACGCCATCCTCATGAAGCACGGAAACGCACAGCAGAAGCAGCAGTGGCTGGTGCCCCTGGCCCGGGGCGAGATGCTTGGGGCCTTCTGCCTGACCGAGCCGCATGTGGGCTCGGATGCCTCCGGGCTGCGCACCACGGCCGTGAAGGAGGGCGACAGCTACGTCATCAATGGCGTCAAGCAATTCATCACCAGCGGCAAGAACGGCCATGTGGCCATCGTGATCGCCGTGACCGACAAGGGTGCCGGCAAGAAAGGCATGAGCGCCTTCCTGGTGCCGACGAATGCGCCCGGCTACGTGGTCGCGCGGCTGGAAGACAAGCTGGGCCAGCACAGCAGCGACACGGCGCAGATCACCTTCGAGAACTGCCGCGTGCCGGCCGAGAACCTGATCGGCTCGGAAGGCGAGGGCTACCGGATCGCCCTGGGCGGCCTCGAGGGCGGGCGCATCGGCATCGCCTCGCAAAGCGTGGGCATGGCCCGCAGCGCGCTGGAGGTGGCCATCCAGTACGCCAAGGAGCGCGAGAGTTTTGGCCAGCCCATCTTCAACCACCAGGCCGTGGGCTTCCGTCTCGCCGAGTGTGCGACCCGGATCGAGGCCGCGCGGCAGCTGATCTGGCACGCCGCCGCACTGCGTGACGCAGGGCGCCCCTGCCTCACCGAAGCCGCGATGGCCAAGCTGTTTGCCAGCGAAATCGCCGAGCAGGTCTGCAGCACCGCCATCCAGACCCTGGGCGGCTACGGCTATGTGAGCGATTTCCCGGTCGAGCGCATCTACCGCGACGTGCGTGTCTGCCAGATCTACGAGGGCACGAGCGACGTGCAGAAGATCCTGATCCAGCGGGCGCTCTGAGCACGCCGCTGGCGACCGGCACGCCGCGCGTGTATCGTACGAACCAAAGCACCGCCCAGGAGAACACCATGCCCATCACCAAAGGCTACCGCGCCCTCGTCGACGAGGCGATGGCGCAGGTCCACACCCGCACCGTGCCCGAGGTGCTCGCCATGCTGGACGATCCGCAGGTTCACATCGTGGACATCCGTGACGTGCGGGAACTGAAGGACGGCACCATCACCGGCAGCACGCATGCGCCGCGCTGCATGCTGGAGTTCTGGGTCGACCCCGACTCGCCCTACCACAAGCCCATGTGGGCGGACGAGCGCAAGCACTTCATCCTCTTCTGCGGGGCGGGCTGGCGCAGCGCACTGGCGACCAAGACCCTGCAGGACATGGGCATGACCAATGTGTCGCACATCGATGGCGGTTTTGCGGAATGGGTCAAGCAGGGCGGCCCGGTCGAGACGCTGGAGCAGCGCAAGGCAAAGAAGGGCGCCTGATGACGGACGCGTGTCCCTGCGGGCGGCCACTGCCTTACGCGCAGTGCTGCGGCCGTTATGTCGACGACTTTGCGGGCACGCCGGCGCCAGACGCCGAATCCCTGATGCGTTCGCGCTACAGCGCCTTCGTGCGCAAGCAGGCGGCGTATCTGCTGGCGACTTGGCACACCAGCAAGCGGCCGTCGAAGGTGAACTTTGACGCCGGGGTGAAGTGGCTGGGGCTGGCGGTTCGGGACTTCCGGACCCTGGACGCCGATCACGCCGAAGTCGAGTTCGTGGCGCGCCAGCGCCATCCGGGCGGGCGTGCCCTGCGCCTGCACGAGCGCAGCCGCTTCGTGCGCGAGGACGGCCGCTGGTACTACGTCGACGGAGACTGGCTGTGAGGTTCGAGGCCGTCCTCTTCGACTGCGACGGCGTGCTCGTGGACTCCGAGCCCATCGTCAACCGTGTGTTGCGTGACATGCTGGCCGATCGGGGCTGGGTGCTGACCGAAGCCGAATGCATGCGCATCTTCGTCGGCAGGATGGTGCGCGACGAGAAGGCGCGTATCGAGCGCGAGACCGGCCAGCCGCTGACCGAGGACTGGCTGGCCCTGTTCCGCGAGCGGCGCAACGCCGCGCTGGCGCAGGAGCTGGCCATCGTGCCCAACGCGCATGATGCCGTGCATGCCGTTCATGAGCGCCTGGACGCGCGCATTGCCTGTGCCTCGGGGGCGGACCGGCACAAGGTGGAGCTGCAGCTGCGCAAGGTCGGGCTGCACCGCTACTTCGACGGCCGCATCTTCAGCGGCCACGAGATGCCCCGCTCCAAGCCGCACCCCGATGTCTATCTGGCCGCCGCCGCCGCGCTGGCAGCACCGCCGCAGCGCTGTGCCGTCGTCGAGGACACGCTCACCGGCGCCACGGCCGGCCTGGCGGCCGGAGCCACCGTGTTCGCCTACGTGCCCCACGGGGATGGGGCCGAATTCGAGCGTGCCGGCGTGGCGGCGGTCTTTCGCGACATGGCGCAGCTGCCGGCCCTGCTGCGCTGAGCGCGGCGCGGGTTCAGGCCAGTGGCTGGAAGCTCGAGGGCGCGGGCGGTGTGCCCTGCTCGAGCAGGGCCGTGAGTTCGGCCTCCGGCAGGGGGCGCGCAATCAGGTAGCCCTGGAATTCATGGCAACCCTGGTAACGCAGGAAGTCGAACTGCGCCTGGTTCTCCACGCCCTCGGCCACCACGGTCTTGCGCAGGCTCTGGCCCAGCGAGATCACGGCGCGCGCGATCATGGCCACGTCCTCCTCGTGCTCCAGCCCGGTGACCAGCGAGCGGTCGATCTTGATGATGTCCAGCGGCAGCCGACGCAGGTAACTCAGCGAGGAGTAGCCGGTGCCGAAATCGTCCAGCGCCAGCAGCACACCCAGGTCCTTGAGCCGTGACAGCAGCCCCACCGCGCGATCGCTATCCCCGACGAACACGCTTTCGGTGATCTCGAGCTCCAGCAGTCCGGGCGGCAGGTCGGACTGTGCCAGCAGGGCCGCCAGCTGGCTCACGATTTCGCCGCTCTGGAACAGGCGCGGAGACAGGTTGACCGCCATGTGCAGGGGCGTGCTGCGGTGGCGGTTCCAGGCGTGTGCCGCAGCCAGTGCCTTGCGCAAGACGAGTTGCGTCAGCGGCGCGATCAGGCCGGTCTCTTCCGCGATCGGGATGAAACGGTCCGGGCGCACGGACCCGTAGTCAGGATGGAACCAGCGCACCAGCGCCTCCACGCCCACGATCCGGCGGCGATGGTCCACCTTGGGCTGGTAGTGCACTTCCAGCGCATCCTGCTCGATGGCCTGGCGCAGGGCTGCTTCCAGGTCCAGCCGCTCGGCGGCGAGCCGGTTGAGTTCCGCGGTGAAGAACTGGAAATTGTTGCGCCCGCGGCCCTTGGCGGCATACATCGCGATGTCCGCGTGCTTGAGCAGGCTGTCGGCATCCTCGCCGTCCTGCGGGTAGAGCGCGACGCCGAGGCTGGCGCTGACCTGGTACTCGCGTCCCGACAGCTTGAGCGGGCGGGCGATCTCGGCCAGCACGCGGCGCAGCTGGTGGATGACCGACTGCACGCGGTAATGGTCCCCCAGCAGCAGCACGAACTCATCCCCGCCCAGCCGCGCCACGGTGTCGGAGTTGCGCACGCACTGGCGCAGCCGGCTGGCCACCTCCTTCAGCAATTCGTCGCCGGCACTGTGGCCCAGGCTGTCGTTGATGAACTTGAAATTGTCCAGATCGATGAACACGACACCCAGGTAATAGCCCAGGCGGGCGGCGCGCCCGATGCCCTGCTCGATGCGGTCCGCCAGCAGGATGCGGTTGGGCAGGCCGGTCAGCATGTCGTGGTTGGCCTGGCGCTCCAGCTGCTCCTGGTAGTGCCGGCGCTCCGAGATGTCCTGCACCGTCCCCTCGTAATACAGCAGCCGGCCCTGCGCGTCGCGCACGGCGTGGGCGTTTTCGGAAATCCAGATGCGGCTGCCGTCGGCGCGGTAGACCTCGGACTCGAAATTGAGCACCTCGCCCTGCTGGGCCATGAGCTGGCGGAAGCGTTCGCGCTGGCTGCCGCGCACGTAGAGCTGCCGGCCGATGTCGTCCAGCCCGGCCATCAGCGCTTCCGGGCTCGGGTAGCCGTAGATGCGCGCGAGCGCCGGGTTGGCGGCCAGGTAACGCCCGTCCGGCGTGGTCTGGAAGATGCCCTCGGACGCGTGCTCGAAGATGTTGCGGTAGCGCAGCTCGGCCTGCTGCAGTGCCTCGAGCGTCTCGCGCTGCGCAGTGATGTCCGACATGAAGCCCTCGATCACCGTCTCTCCGCGCTCGTCGGACACGGCGATGCCGCGTTCCAGCACCCACTTGTGCCGGCCATCGCGGGTGAGGATGCGGTACTCGACCGCAAAGCGCTGGCCGCTGCGCTCGGCGCCCGTGATGCAGTCCCGCACCCGCTGGCGGTCCTCGGGGTGGGTGATGTCCTCCCAGCCCACGCTCCGGTCCTCGACCAGTTCTCCCGGGCTGTAGCCGGTCAGGGCCAGGCAGCCCTGGCTCACGAACATCATGCGCCAGCGTTCGTCGAGCAGGCAGCGGTAGGCCATGCCATCGAGGTTGTGGACCAGGGTGTCGAGCACGCGCGCGCGGTCGAGTTCACCTGAACTGAGCAGGCTGGTACGGCGCGGGCGCAGGGCGTGGGCAGACATGGGAGGTGCAGAAGTCTGCCTAGGGGATAGCAAGGCCTGTGCCGGGCCCGATGCACCGCTGTGGTGCATCATCCTTTAGGCGGCAGGCCAAATCTGCCACAATTGACGTTTACGTAAACGTCAATTGCCCACTGACCATTCCGGGACCTGACCATGCCGCTGCTGGAAACCAAGCTCAATCCCCGTTCGGCCGACTTCCAGGCCAATGCCGCTGCCATGCGCACCGTGGTGGATGACCTCAAGGTGCAGGTCGAGAAGACGGCCCAGGGCGGCGGCGAAGCGGCGCGCGCCAAGCACACGGCCCGTGGCAAGCTGCTGCCCCGCGAACGGGTGCAGCGCCTGCTGGATCCCGGCACACCTTTCCTCGAACTCAGCCCGCTGGCCGCCTTCGGCATGTACCGCGACGAAGCCCCCTGCGCGGGCCTGATCGCGGGCATCGGCCGCGTGAGTGGCGTGGACTGCATGATCGTCTGCAATGACGCCACGGTGAAGGGCGGCACCTACTACCCGATGACGGTGAAAAAGCACCTGCGCGCGCAGGAGATCGCTCAGGCCAATCGCCTGCCGTGCATCTACCTGGTGGATTCCGGGGGCGCGAACCTGCCCAACCAGGACGAGGTCTTCCCTGATCGCGAGCATTTCGGCCGCATCTTCTACAACCAGGCCAATATGAGCGCGCAGGGCATCTCGCAGATTGCCGTGGTCATGGGCTCCTGCACCGCCGGTGGCGCCTACGTCCCGGCCATGAGCGACGAGGCCATCATCGTCAAGAACCAGGGCACCATCTTCCTTGGCGGCCCGCCGCTGGTGAAGGCGGCCACCGGCGAGGTGGTGAGCGCCGAGGACCTGGGCGGCGGCGACGTGCACACGCGCCTGTCCGGCGTGGCCGACCATCTGGCGCAAAACGACCTGCATGCGCTGTCGCTGGCCCGGGCCGCGGTGAAGAACCTGAACCTGCGCAAGGAGCTGCCGGTCACCGTGACCGCGCCCGAGGCCCCGCGCTATCCGGCCGAGGAGCTCTATGGCGTGATCCCCGCCGACACGCGCAAGCCCTTCGACGTGCGCGAGATCATCGCCCGCATCGTCGACGGCTCCGAGTTCGACGAGTTCAAGGCGCGCTACGGCACCACGCTGGTGACGGGTTTCGCGCGCATCGAGGGCATGCCGGTGGGCATCATCGCCAACAACGGCATCCTGTTCAGCGAATCCGCCCTCAAGGGGGCACACTTCATCGAACTGTGCTGCCAGCGCAAGATCCCGCTGGTGTTCCTGCAGAACATCACTGGTTTCATGGTCGGTCGCAAGTACGAGAACGAGGGGATCGCGCGCAACGGCGCCAAGATGGTTACCGCCGTGTCCACCGCCAGCGTGCCCAAGTTCACCGTCATCATTGGCGGCTCCTTCGGGGCCGGCAACTACGGCATGTGCGGCCGCGCCTTCAGCCCGCGTTTCCTCTGGATGTGGCCGAACGCGCGCATTTCCGTCATGGGCGGCGAGCAGGCCGCCAGCGTGCTGGCCACGGTCAAGCGTGATGGCATCGAGGCCAAGGGTGGCCAGTGGAGTGCGCAGGAGGAAGAGACCTTCAAGGCGCCGATCCGCCAGCAGTACGAGGAGCAGGGGCATCCGTATTACGCCACCGCGCGCCTGTGGGATGACGGCGTGATCGATCCGGCCGATACCCGCCGCGTGCTGGCGCTGGGCCTGTCGGCTGCGCTCAACGCGCCGATTCCCGATACGAAGTTCGGTGTTTTCAGGATGTGATGAGGGCCCCTGCCAGAATGCGGGCCCCATGCATTTATCCGGGAACAAATTGAACACGCCTCGCCACTCCGACGACTGGGTCGCGCGCAGCCTGCGCAGCGTCTGGCATCCCTGCACCCAGATGCAGCACCACGAGACCGTACCGCTGATCCCCGTCAGCCATGGCCGTGGGTCGTGGCTGGTGGACACGCAGGGCAAAGAGTACCTGGACGCCATCAGCTCCTGGTGGGTCAACCTCTTCGGGCACGCGAATCCGCGCATCAATGCCGCACTGAAGGCCCAGCTCGACCAGCTGGAGCACGCCATGCTGGCCGGCTTCACGCACGCGCCGGTGGTCGAGTTGTCCGAGCGGCTGTCGGCCCTCACCGGCGGCGTCCTCGGCCACTGCTTCTACGCCTCCGATGGCGCCTCCGCCGTCGAGATCGCGCTCAAGATGAGCTTCCACTCTTGGCGCAACAGCGGCCAGACGGAAAAGCAGGAATTCGTTTGCCTCTCGGGCAGCTACCACGGCGAGACCATCGGCGCGCTGGCCGTGACCGACGTGGCGCTGTTTCGCGACGCCTACGGCCCGCTGATCCAGCGCGCGCACGTCGTGGCTTCGCCGGATGCTCGCCTGGCGCTGCCGGGCGAGAGTGCGGCGGACGTGGCACGTCGGGCCGCAGGCGAACTGGAAGACTTGCTGGTGCGGCGTGCGGGCAAGGTGGCCGCCGTGATTGTCGAGCCGCTGGTGCAGTGCGCCACCGGCATGGCCATGCACGATCCCGAGTACTTGCGCGAAGTGCGCGCGATCTGCGACCGCCATCGGGTGCACCTGATCGCCGACGAGATCGCGGTGGGCTGCGGTCGTACCGGCAGTTTCTTTGCTTGCGAACAGGCCGGCATCTGGCCCGATTTCGTCTGCCTGTCCAAGGGCATCAGCGGCGGCTACCTGCCGTTGTCGCTGGTGATGACCCGCGACAGCATCTACCAGGCCTTCTACGACCCGGACGTCACGCGCGGGTTCCTGCACTCGCATTCCTATACCGGCAACCCGCTGGCCTGCCGCGCCGCGCTCGCCACGCTGGACATCTTTGCGCAGGACGACGTGCTCGGCACGAACCGCGACCGGGCGCACCAGCTGACGGAAGCGCTGCTGCCGTTGGCCACGGACGAGCGGCTGCGCCACTTTCGACGTCGCGGCATGATCTGGGCTTTCGATGCGGCCGAGGACGATCCTGGGCGTGCCGCCACGTTCTCGCGCCGCTTTTTCACCGCGGCCCTGCAACGTGGCTTGCTGCTGCGTCCGATCGGGCGCACGGTCTACCTGATGCCGCCCTATGTCCTGAGTGACGAGGAGATTACCTTGCTCGCGCAGCGCACCCGGGCGACCTTTGACGAGGTGATGGCCGCATGAGCTTCCCGTCGCTGGACATCCTGCAGCAGGAAATCGAGCGCCTCGATGCGCTGGGGCTGCGCCGTCGCCGCCGCACGGCTGAAACGGCTTGCGCCCCGCAGGTGACGGTCGATGGCCGGCGTGTGCTGAGCTTCAACAGCAACGACTACCTGGGACTGGCGGCGGATGCGCGCATTGCTGCCGCGCTGCAGGATGGCGTGCGTCGGTATGGCGCCGGCAGCGGCGCCTCCCACCTGGTCAGTGGGCACGCCCGGGCCCACGCCGAGCTGGAGGAGCGGCTGGCCGACTTCCTCTCGCCGCACCTGCCGCAGGCGGCCGCGCTCTACTTCAGCACCGGCTACATGGCCAACCTTGCGGTGCTCACGGCGCTCACGACGGTGGCGCCGCAGGACACCGAAATCTTTTCGGATGCGTTCAACCACGCGTCCATCATCGATGCCACGCGCCTTGCGCGCACCAGGGTGACGGTCTACCCGCACCGCGACGTTGGCGCGCTCGAGTCGGCCCTGGCGGCGAGTGCCGCCAAGCAGAAGGTCGTGGTCACCGACAGCGTGTTCAGCATGGACGGCGACATTGCGCCCTTGCCGCAGATCTTGGCCCTGTGTGTACGCTTTGGCGCCTGGCTGGTGGTGGACGATGCGCACGGCTTTGGCGTGCTGGGCGAACACGGCCGTGGTGCGCTGGAGCAATTCAATCTGCGTTCGCCGCAGATCGTCTACATGGGCACCCTGGGCAAGGCGGCGGGCGTCAGCGGTGCCTTCGTGGCGGCGCACGAGACCGTCATCGACTGGCTGGTGCAACGGGCGCGGCCCTATATCTACACCACGGCGTCGGCGCCGGCGCTGGCGCACGCCTTGCTGACCAGCCTGGACATCATCGCCAGCCGCGAAGGGCAGCAGCGGCGCGCCCAGCTGGACCTGCTGCGCCATCAGCTGGCCGGCATGCCGGTGCGTGCCGGCTGGCGGCACCTGGCCTCGCCTACGCCGATCCAGCCGCTGGTGATCGGCAGCAACGCGGACGTGCTGGCGGCCGCGCAGGCGCTGGACGAACAAGGCCTGTGGGTCTCGGCCATCCGCGCGCCGACGGTGCCCGCAGGGACGGCCCGCCTGCGTATCACACTCTCGGCGACGCACACCACGGACGACGTGGTGCGCCTGCTGGCCGCCCTGGAACAACTCGCCGCATCCGCGACCACCCCATGAAGGCCTTTTCCTGTTTTGTCACGGGCACCGACACCGAAATCGGCAAGACGCTGGTCACCAGCGCCCTGCTGCATGCGCTGGGCGCCGCCGGCGTGCGCGCGGCCGGCATGAAGCCGCTGGCAGCGGGTGCCGAGCTGCGCGATGGTGGCTGGTGGAACGAGGACGTAGCCCAGATCGCGGCCGCCGCGCCTGTGAAGCTGCCGCGCGAACTCACCACGCCCTACCTGCTGCGCACGCCCGCGGCGCCACACATCGCGGCCGAACTCGATGGCGTGACCCTCGATCCCCGCAAGGTCCTCGACTGCTACGCGCAGGTGCGCGCGCAGGCCGACGCCGTGGTGGTCGAAGGGGTGGGTGGCTTTCGCGTGCCGTTGACCAGCGCCTATGACACGGCCGACCTGGCGCGCGACCTCGGGTTGCCCGTGGTCCTGGTCGTGGGCCTGCGCCTGGGCTGCATCAGCCACGCGCTGCTCACCGCCGAGGCCATTGCCGCGCGCGGCCTGCGGCTGGCCGGCTGGGTCGCCAACACGGTGGACCCGGCCATGGGCCATATGAACGGCAACATCGAGGCCCTCCAGGCCAGGTTGCCTGCCCCGCTGCTGGGCCATGTGCCGCGTTTTGAACATCCTTCCGCCGCGAGCGCGGCGGCCTGCCTGAACCTTTCCCTGCTGGAGGAGACATGTTCCACAAGATCCTGACCGCGAACAGAGAGAGGCGACCAGCCGCGCAGCGCCATCGCTGGATGCGCGTCGCGCACACAGGCGATTTCATCGTGATGGAGATGCAGCATGTTTAACAAGATACTCATTGCCAATCGCGGTGAAATCGCGTGCCGGGTTGCCGCCACCGCGCGGCGCCTGGGCATCCGGACCGTTGCCGTCTACTCGGATGCCGACGCGCAGGCCAAGCATGTGGCCGTCTGCGACGAGGCTGTGCACATTGGCGGCAGCGCGCCTGCGGAGAGCTACCTGCGCTGGGAGCGCATCATCGAGGCCGCAAAAGCAACCGGGGCGCAGGCCATCCACCCGGGCTACGGCTTCCTCAGTGAAAACGAGGCCTTTGCGCAGGCCTGTGCGGCCGCGGGGCTGGTCTTCATCGGCCCGCCCGCGTCGGCCATCCAGGCCATGGGGCTGAAGGCCGAATCCAAGCGCCTGATGGAAAGGGCTGGCGTGCCGCTGGTGCCGGGTTACCACGGTGCCGACCAGGACACCAGGCTGCTGCAGCACGAGGCCGACCGCATTGGCTACCCGGTGCTGATCAAGGCCAGCGCCGGCGGCGGCGGCAAGGGCATGCGCGTGGTGGAAAAGCGCGAGGACTTCGAGAGCTCGCTGGCCTCCTGCCAGCGCGAGGCTATCAACAGCTTTGGCGATGCGGCCGTGCTGATCGAGAAGTACGTCATGCGCCCGCGCCATATCGAGATCCAGGTCTTCGGCGACACGCAGGGCAACTGCGTTTACCTGTTCGAGCGCGACTGCTCGGTGCAGCGCCGCCACCAGAAGGTGCTGGAAGAGGCGCCAGCGCCTGGCATGACGCCGGAACTGCGACAGCAGATGGGCCAGGCCGCCGTGGCCGCTGCGCGCGCCGTGAACTACGTGGGGGCCGGCACCGTGGAGTTCATCGTCGAGCAGCGCGACGGGAAGATGACGTTCTTCTTCATGGAGATGAACACGCGCCTGCAGGTGGAGCATCCGGTGACCGAGGCCATCACGGGGCTGGACCTGGTGGAGTGGCAACTGCGCGTGGCTGCCGGCGA
>DALYHW010000076.1:0-11827 GCA_031970695.1 Hylemonella sp. | reverse complement strand
TCATCATGATCCGTCCCCAGATGAAGAAGCAGAAGGAGCACCGCGCCATGGTCGAGGCCCTCGCCAAGGGCGACGAGGTGGTCACCGCCGGTGGCCTGCTGGGCAAGGTCAGCAGCCTGGGTGAGAACTTCATCGGCGTGGAAATCTCCTCCGGCGTCGAGGTCCAGGTGCAGCGCCAGGCCGTGGTGCAGGTGCTGCCCAAGGGCACCGTCAAGTAAGCCCATCGACCCGAAGGCAGACGCGAGCGAACATGAACCGTTATCCGCTGTGGAAGTACGCGATCATCCTGGTCGCGCTGCTGATCGGGGCGATCTACACCGCCCCCAATTTCTTCGGCGAAGCGCCGGCAGTCCAGGTCTCGGCTGCCAAGGCCAGCCACAAGCTGGACGCCAGTGTGCAGGTGCGCGTGGAACAGGCGCTCAAGGATGCCGGCATCGTCGCCGAAGGGCTGAGCCTGGAGGCCGGCTCGCTGCGCGTTCGGGTGGATTCCACCGACACCCAGCTCAAGGCCAAGGACGCCGTGCAGCGCGCCCTGGTGAAGGATCCGGCCGATCCCGAGTACATCGTCGCGCTCAACCTGCTGCCGCGTACGCCAGCCTGGCTGGGCGCCCTGCACGCCGCACCCATGTACCTGGGCCTGGACCTGCGCGGGGGTGTCCACTTCATGCTGCAGGTGGACATGCAGGCGGCGCTGAGCAAGAAGGCCGAAGCACTGGCCGGTGACCTGCGCACCGTGCTGCGCGAGAAAAACGTGCGCCATGGCGGGATCAGCCGCAACGGCGAGACCATCGAGGTGCGCCTGCGCGACGCGGCCCTGGTGCAGACCGCGCGTGCCGTCTTGCTGGACCAGTTTCCCGAACTCGATGTCGCCGAGTCCCGCGATGGTCCGGATTACCGCCTGACTGCGAGCATCAAGCCGCAGGCCGCCCGCAAGGTGCAGGAACAGGCGCTCAAGCAGAACATCACCACCCTGCACAACCGCATCAACGAACTCGGCGTGGCCGAGCCGGTGATCCAGCAGCAGGGTCTGGACCGCATCGTCGTGCAGTTGCCCGGTGTGCAGGACACGGCCAAGGCCAAGGACATCCTCGGCCGTACCGCCACGCTGGAAGTGCGCATGGTCGACGAAAGCGTCGAGGGCCGCTCGGCCGAGGCCGGTGGTGGCCCCGTGCCTTTCGGCACCGAGCGTTACCTGGACCGCAACGGCCAGGGCGTGATCGTCAAGAAGCAGGTCATCCTCACGGGTGACAATCTGACGGACGCGCAGCCCGGCTTTGACAGCCAGACCCAGGAGCCGACGGTCAATCTGTCGCTCGATGCCAAGGGCGCGCGCATCTTCAAGGACGTGACGCGCGAGAACGTCGGCAAGCGCATGGCCATCCTGCTGTTCGAAAAGGGCAAGGGCGAGGTGGTGACGGCGCCGGTCATCCGCACGGAGATCGGTGGCGGGCGGGTTCAGATTTCCGGCCGGATGACGACCGTGGAGGCCAACGACACGGCGCTGCTGCTGCGCGCCGGTGCGCTGGCCGCGCCCATGGAGATCATCGAGGAGCGCACCATCGGCCCGAGCCTGGGCGCCGAGAACATCAGCAAGGGTTTCGCCAGCGTGACCTGGGGCTTCGTGGCCGTGGCGCTCTTCATGTGCGTCTACTACATGCTGTTTGGCCTGTTCTCCAGCGTGGCACTGGCGGTCAACCTGCTGCTGCTGGTGGCCGTGCTGTCGATGCTGCAGGCAACCCTGACGCTGCCGGGCATGGCGGCCATGGCCCTGGTGCTGGGTATGGCGATCGACGCCAACGTGCTGATCAACGAGCGGGTACGCGAGGAGCTGCGCAACGGCGCCTCGCCACAGGGTGCCATCCATGCCGGTTACGACCGTGCCTGGGCCACCATCCTGGACTCCAACGTCACGACCCTGATCGCGGGCCTGGCCTTGCTGGCTTTCGGCTCGGGGCCGGTGCGCGGTTTTGCCGTGGTGCACTGCCTGGGTATCCTGACGAGCATGTTCTCCGCGGTTTTCTTCTCGCGCGGCCTGGTGAATTTGTGGTACGGTAGCCGCAAGAAGCTGAAGACTGTCTCCATTGGTACCGTCTGGCGCCCCGAAGGCCAGGCTGCGGCCAAGGTGGACTGAGGGAAAGACAAGATGGAATTCTTCAAGATCCGGCGCGACATCCCGTTCATGCGGCATGCGCTGGTGCTCAATGCCATTTCGCTGGTGACCTTCCTGGCCGCCGTCTTTTTCCTCGTCACGCGCGGCCTGCACCTCTCGGTGGAGTTCACCGGGGGCACGCTGATGGAAGTCAGCTACACCCAGGCGGCCGACCTGAAGGCCGTACGCGACGGGATTGCCAAGCTGGGCTACCAGGACGTGCAGGTGCAGAACTTCGGCACGGCGCGCGACGTGCTGATCCGCATGCCGGCGGCCAAGGGCGTGAGCTCGGCCCAGCAGAGCGAGCAGGTCATGGCCATGCTCAAGGCGGCCGATGCGCAGGCGACCTTGCGCCGCACCGAGTTTGTCGGCCCGCAGGTGGGAGACGAGCTGGCGCTCGACGGCCTCAAGGCCCTGGCCTTCGTGGTCGTGGGCATCATGGTCTACCTGGCGCTGCGCTTCGAGTGGAAATTCGCGGTGGCGGCCATCATCGCCAACCTGCACGACGTGGTCATCATCCTGGGCTTCTTTGCCTTCTTCCAGTGGGAGTTCTCGCTGCCCGTACTGGCGGCGGTGCTGGCCGTGCTGGGTTACTCCGTCAATGAATCGGTGGTGATCTTTGACCGGATCCGTGAAAACTTCCGTCGCTATCGCAAGATGGACACGGTGGCCATCATCGACAACGCCATCACGTCCACCATCAGCCGGACCATCATCACGCACGGCTCCACGCAGCTCATGGTGCTGTCCATGCTGCTGTTCGGCGGCCCGACCCTGCACTACTTTGCCCTGGCGCTGACCATCGGTATTCTGTTCGGTATCTATTCTTCGGTCTTCGTGGCCGCGGCCATCTCGATGTGGCTCGGCGTCAAGCGCGAAGACCTGATCAAGGGCGGCGGCGCCAAGCGCGAGACCGACCCCAATGACCCGAACGCGGGTGCTGTCGTCTGAGACCGAACCACAGGTAGAACCCACCCACCATGGCAACCCAGCTTTCCTATATGCAGCGCATGCAGGTGGCCGAGAAGGCCAGGCAGCGTTTTGTCGCCGATGCCGAGCGCGCGCTGGTCGACATGGGAGGGCAGGTCCAGGATCGTCTGACCGCATTGATCAACGAGAAGGGCACCACCCGCGAGTTGCAGGCACGCCGGGACGCCTGGATGGGCTTCCAGAAGCTGCGTACGCCCTGGATCGACGGCACCATGAAAGCCTGGCAGGAGGCGCTCAAGCCGGGCGGCAAGACGAAGGAAAAAAAGCAGGAGCTGTCGCTGGAAGGCGACGGTGGCCTGTCGCTCGTGGGCACCGATGCGGTCGAGAACAAGATCCTGGTGTCGCGCCTTGTCATGGCGGTCACGGAGAAGGTGGGTCAGGAGTTCGACGATGCGCGCGTGCGCATCAAGTTCCTCGAGAGCCGTGACGACCTCGAGCCGCACGACATCCTGCGCCCGGACGAGCTGATCCACTACCTGGTCGATCAGTGGACCAGTTGTGGCATGCCCCGCGAGTCTTGGCCCATGGTCAGCGACGTGGTGCTCAAGCTGCTGATCGAGAAGCTCAAGCCCGCCTATGCCAACGTCAACGAGTTCCTGATCCAGGAAGGCGTGATGCCGACCATCGACCTCAAGGACCGCGTCAAGCGCGCCGCCGTAGGGCGTCGTCCGCCCGGCGGCGGGGCCGGTGGTTCGAGCGGTCCGGACTCGGTCATGCCCGATTCGCAGTTCCCGCCGTCCGAGTATGGCAACCAAGGCTGGGCACCGTCGAGCTTTCCCAGCCAGCCCTCGTCCGCGTCGGCGGGTTTTGCGCCGTCCATGCCCCCGCGGGTCTCGGCGCCGGCGCCGCTGGTCGCTGGCGGGCGCATGCCGCAGCAGTCGCCAGCGGGCATGCAGCCGATGCCAGCCATGCAGCCGATGGCGCCTGCGCCGATGCCGGCTGGTGCGCCGGCCGCACGCGGGGGTGGCCAGCTGTTCGGCGGACGTCTGGGATGGGGCGAGGGGGGCGCTGCGGCGCCGCGTGCGCCTGCCGTTCCGGGTGGACCCGGCATGCCGGCAGTGCCCATGCCGCCAGCCATGGGCGGGCAGGGCATGCCTTCCAGTTTCGGGGGGGCCCACGAAGAGACACGCCTCATGACCCAGACGACGCCGCTGGCGCGACAGCGCAGCCGCGCGCAGGGCATGTTCGGCCAGATCAAACGCCTGTTCGTAGGACAGGGCGCGGCTGATTTCGGCAACACCGCACCCCATGCGCCGTCGCCGGCACTGGCGGCAGCGATCGCCGAGCGGCCCCAGTATTACAGCGGCGGTGGCGGGGGTGGTGGTGGCGGTACGGGCACCATCTACGAAGACTACAGTCCAGCCGCGGTGGTCAAGGTCTCCGACAAGCTGCGCGAGAAGACCGACGAGCTCAAGAAAAAAGCCGAGACCAAGAGCGAGAAGGCAGTCATCGAGATGGTGGCGCTCATGTTCCAGGCCATCCTGGCGGAGGAGCGCATTCCTCCCGCGGTCCGCGTCTGGTTCGCGCGCCTGCAGATGCCGGTCTTGCGTGTGGCGCTGGCCGAGCCGGAGTTCTTCGGCACCCTGAACCACCCTGCCCGCCAGTTGATCGACCGCATGGGTTCCTGCGTGATGGGTTTCGACGCCAGCAATATCACGGGCAGCGCACTCGAGGTCGAGATCAAGCGCATCGTGCAGGTGATCGAGCAATATCCGGAAACCGGTAAACGGGTGTTCCAGATCGTCTACGACGAATTCCAGAAGTTTCTGGCCAAGTTCCTGACGGGCAAGGAGAAGACACAGAAGGTGGTGAGCGTCGCGCAGCAGGTCGAACAGAAGGAGACGCTGGCGATCCAGTACACCATCGAGTTGCGCAACATGCTCAAGGACATTCCGGTCCGCGACGAGATCCGCACCTTCCTGTTCAAGGTCTGGGCCGAGGTGCTGGCCGTGTCGGCCGTGCGCAAGGGCCCCAAGGATGCCGAGACGGTGGCGCTCAAGAAGGCTGCTGCCGACCTGGTGTGGTCAGCCAGTGCCAAGCCTAACCGCAACGACCGCGCGCGCGTGATCCAGGACCTGCCGCAGTTACTGCAGCGCCTGCGTGCCGGGATGGGCCTGCTCGGTATGCCTCAGGGCGATCAGGACGCGCACATCAAGATCGTCAGCGACACCATGGCCGATGCGTTCATGTCCAAGACGCAGGCCATCCCGCAGGCCCAGATCGACGCCATGACGCAGCGCCTGGCCAATCTGGAGGACTTCGTCAGCGAGGACGGCCTGGGCGACCTGCCGCTGGATGCCGAGAGCATCGAGATGATGCTGGGCATCGATGCCTCGACGATCGACGTGGTGACCAATGGTGGCTCGAAGCCGACGCCGGCCATGGTGGCCTGGGCGCAGGAGCTGCAACTGGGTTCCTGGTTCACGCTCGACCACAACGGCAAGGTCAACCAGGTGCAGTTCGTCTGGCGCAGCGACCGCAAACACCTCAACCTGTTTGCCTCCAGCGACGGCCACAGCTACCTGATCCAGGCCGGTCGCCTGGCCGCTTATCTGCAGGCCGGTTTGCTGCTGCCGCAGGAAGAGGAGACGCTGACGGTGCGTGCGACGCGCGAGGCGCTTACCCGACTCGAGGCCAATCCGGAACGCCTGTTCACCTGAGTACCGACCCGGCTTGTCCGGGTGCCGGGTGCGCCCTGCCTGTTGGCGTCAGTGGGCGATGCGCTCGGCGCTGTCGTCGTAGAGCTCGTCCAGCACCAGGGCGTCGGGCTCTTCGCCAAAGCTCCAGTAGACCATCAGGATGATGATCTTCAGATCGTCGAGCGTCATGGCATCGTCGGGGACGGCCATGGCGCGGTCGAGCACGACCTCGCGCATGGCAGCCGGCAGCACGCCGGCGGATTCGAGGAAACTGATGAATCCCAGGCACTCGGCGCCCAGGTGGTTCTGCTCGGCCACCGAGTAGACACGCATGCTGTCCGGCGCCTGGCCGTGGGGCAGCTGGAGGGCAGGTGCCTCGGGGGGCGCGGTGTCCAGCCAGAGTGTGCTCTGCGCGGCCAGGTTCAGGCCATCCAGCCAAAGCAGGGCGGCCCGGATTTCATCGGCGTCGAAGCCGATGGCGCTGAGCTTGCGTTCGAGTTGCGGAAGTTCTGGGCAGGCATCGCCGCGCCAGTAGTTTTCGTACACATACACAAGCACTTCGAACATGGCTTCAATATAGCGCAGAACGCGCTGGCGCCCAGCAGGAAATGCAGGGTGATACAGGGCCTGTTGCGCAGCGTGTACGGCCCCAGGGAAGTCCGGGTTTTAACCGCGCACCAGCCGCTGCAGCAGGCCGCCGGGCAGGCGCGCGACCTGTCCGTCCAGCTCCAGCGTCATCAGGCGCGCCTGTAGCGGCGCAATGCCTAGCCCTGTACGTGCCTGCAGGGCGTCCAGGCTCACCGGGTCCATGCCCATGGCGTCCAGAAGGTTATCGTCGGTCGCCGTACCCGGCGGGGCGGGCGGCGTGACGGCGGCGACCTCCTGGTTGGCCCAGGCCGGCAGTTCCTCCAGCACATCCTGGGCTGACTCCACCAGTTTGGCGCCCTGCCGGATCAGGGCGTGGCAGCCGCGCGACTGTGCCGCGTGGATGGAGCCCGGAATCGCCAGGACATCCTTGCCCTGCTCGGCCGCCAGTCGCGCCGTGATCAGCGAACCGGACTCCAGCGCCGCTTCGACCACCAGCGTGGCGCAGGACAGGCCGGCGATGAGCCGGTTGCGGCGGGGAAAGTTGTGGGCCAGCGGCGGTGTCCCCAGCGGGTATTCGCTGAGCAGCAGTCCCTGAGCGGCAATGGCGTGCGCGAGAGCATGGTGGCGTCTGGGGTAGACCCGGTCCAGGCCGGTACCGACCACGGCCACCGTGGCCAGCCCATCCGGATGGCGGGCATGGCCGGCCAGGGCGCCTGCGTGGGCGGCACCGTCGATGCCCAGCGCCAGGCCGGAGACGATGGTCAGGCCGGCTTCGCCCAAGGCCTGCGAGAACTGCCGCGCATTGAGCTCGCCTTGGGGTGTGGGGTTGCGGCTGCCGACCACCGCCAGGCTGCGGTTCGCGTCCAGCGGCAGGTCGAGCCGGCCCTTGAGGTAGAGCAGCGGCGGAGGATCCTCGATGGTCAGCAGGGACGCGGGGTAACGCGGGTCTCCCAGCGTCACCACGGCATGGGCGCCGGGTGCAGCTTGCAGCCAGTCCCAGGTGGTGTTCAGCAGTTCCACCAGGCCCTCGGGCTCGTGGTGCAGGGCCTGGGCCGCTGCCGCGTCGACCAGCTGCTCCAGCGCGGCCCGGCTTTGGCGGTAGATCTCACTGGGCAGTCCGAATGCCGCCAGCAGGCGCCGGGCGCTGCTGCTACCGATGCCCGGCGTCAGGGTCAGCCGCAGCCAAGCGGACAGCTCGTCGCGCTCCATGGCCCGCCGGCTGCCGCGCCGTTGTGTTTATTGCTGGGGGGAGACCAGCCGGTCGCCGACGCGCACCGTATCGGTGATGGTCAGGATCAGGCCGTAGGAGACCCGGTCGAAGGTGCGGAAAACCATCATCAGGCCGTTGCGTTCGTTGGGCAGCTTGATCTGCGGTCGTTTTTCATCGGTACGGTCCACGAGCTGGCGTCCATCCTTGAGCAGGGCCAGCACATGGCCGCTCTCGATGCCGTCGCGTTTGCCGCGGTTGATGACGACCACCTGGTTCTGCGCGGCGTTGGCCACGGTGCTGCTGCCGTAGATCGACACCACGCGACCGCTGAACGCCTTGGCCGGAGCCCGCGGGGCAAAACTCATGTACTCGCGCTCGGGTTCGGGAACGAGCCGGTCGCCGACCAGGATCTCGCTCTTGGCCTGCGTAATGTCGATCGTGGCCGGCATGGCCACGAGCTCCGCGCGGCCGTCGCCATTCATGACCTCGGCATTGCCTTCGCTGCGGAACAGCCGGGCCTTGCCCAGGAACTCCGCCTCGTAACCCAGGACCTCGCCGGTGTCGGGATCCTTGAGCGGTTTGGCATTGCGGAAGATGCGGTACTGCTTGTACTGCGGCTGGTCGTCCATCAGTGGCGTGCCGGCCGGACCACGCGCGTAGACCCGGTCGCTCTGGCCGATGATCACGCGGTTCTCCGCGGCGGCCACGATGCGGGGCGCGGCCAGCATTTGGCGCTCCTCGACCACCAGCGGCTCGGCCAGGAAGGGCTCGATGCTGCTGGTCCGCAGCGTCGTCAGCGGGTCACGCGTGCCCTCGGAGCGGATACGTGGCGACAGGCGCACCGTGTCGGTGGGCGTTCCATCCTGTCCGTCGGCGCCGGCGTCCTTGGCGCCGACAGGGCCTTCAGCGCCGGAGCCCGTCGCGGGGCCGTCGTCGGCCGAGGGGGGCGTCCCGGAGAGCATGGCACGGCCGTCGCGTTTGACCAGGTAAAGCGTCTGGCCCGGATAGATCAGGTGGGGATTGCGGATCTGCTCCATGTTCATACCCCAGAGCTCGGGCCAGCGCCACGGGCTCTTGAGGTACATCTTGGAGATGTCCCACAGGGTGTCTCCCGACTTGACGACGTAGGTGTCCGGGGCGTTCGGCACCAGCTCGCTCAGCGGCACGCCGGCTTGCGCCACTTTCTGCGCCGTCGCGTTCTGTTCCGCGCTGATGGGCAGGTTCGGGAATTTCTGGCTCCAGGCCGGCACGGCCAGCAGAGCGCCGCCCAGGCCGAAGGCCGTGATCATCGAAATTCGGGCTGCGACCCCCATCCTGCTGTTCATCATGTCTTGGTCTTTCACGGTGCCCCCGGGCTCACTCCGGCCGCAGGCGAACCGCCCGCAGGTCCGGAAAGTCTTAATAAATCACGCGCGATTTTGCGCCCAAGCCCTTGATTGGGCAATGTTTTCTGAACTTTGTTGCAAACTCGTCCGCCAAAAGTGGCGAAAATAGCGACATCGGACAGACTTTTTATGGCCCTGCTACCCATCCTCACTTTCCCCGACCCGCGCCTGCACACCGTGGCACAGCCCGTGCAGGCCGTGGACGCGCGCATCAAGCAACTGATTGCCGACATGTTCGAGACCATGCACGAAGCGCATGGCATCGGCCTGGCAGCGACCCAGGTCAACGTGCACGAGCGCCTGATCGTGATCGACGTGTCGGAGGGGCGTGACCAGCCCCTGGTGCTGATCAACCCCGAGATCATCTGGGCCAGCCCGGAGACGAAGATCAACGACGAAGGCTGCCTGTCCGTGCCCGGCATCTACGACGGCGTGGAGCGGCACGAGCGCGTGCACGTGCGCGCGCTCGACGGCCAGGGTAAGGAGCAGATGATCGAAGCCGACGGTCTGCTGGCCATCTGCATCCAGCACGAGATGGACCACCTGCTGGGCAAGGTCTTCGTCGAATACCTGTCGCCGCTCAAGCGCAACCGCATCAAGACCAAGATGCTCAAGGCGCAGCGCGAGGCGCAGCGTTGACCTTGCGGGTGGTTTTTGCGGGCACGCCCGAGTTCGCCCGGGTGGCGCTGGCGCAGCTGCATGCTGCCGGATTCCAGATCCCGCTGGTCCTGACCCAGCCCGACCGGCCGGCCGGCCGCGGCATGAAACTGCAGGCTTCACCGGTGAAGCAGTTTGCGCTGGAGCAGGGTATCGCCGTTGCCCAGCCGCACAGCCTGCGCCTGGATGGCAAGTACCCGGATGAGGCGGCTGCCGCACGGGCCGCCATCGAGGCAGCCCGTGCCGACGTCATGGTTGTGGCCGCCTACGGACTGATCCTGCCGCAGTGGGTGCTGGATGCTTTCAGGCACGGCTGCCTCAACATCCACGCTTCGCTGTTGCCGCGCTGGCGCGGCGCGGCACCGATCCACCGCGCCATCGAGGCGGGCGACACCGAGACCGGTGTGACCATCATGCAGATGGATGCGGGGCTGGACACGGGCGACATGCTGCTGGTCGAGCGATTGCCGATCGGTGCCGATGACACCACCGGGACCCTGCATGACAAGCTGGCTTCATTGGGCGGGCGCCTCATCGTCGAGGCGCTGGAGCTCACGGCCTGTGGCGGGTTGCAGCGCACGCCTCAGCCGGACGAGGGCGTGACGTACGCCCACAAGATCGAGAAGCAGGAGGCCCAGCTGGACTGGGCCTGCCCGGCGGACGTGATCGCACGGCGCATCCGTGCCTTCAACCCTTTTCCGGGCGCTGCGACGCTGTTTCAAGGCGAACCGATCAAGCTCTGGCAGGCCCGGCCGGAACACACGGCTCGCGGGAGTGGCCCGGCGCCCGGCACCGTGTTGGCGGCCGACGCCAGCGGCATCGTGGTCCAGTGTGGCGAGGGCGTGCTGCGCCTGACTGAACTGCAGCGAGCCGGCGGCAAGCGCCTGCCGGCGGCGGATTTTCTGCGCGGGCAGGCACTGGCCGCGGGCGCGGTGCTGGGGAGCTGATTCGATGGGCGGTCTGCGCCAGCTGGTCCGGCATCCGGAGTTCCGCCAGGGCCTGCGTGACATGACCTCCGTGGCGCCGGGCCTGGCGGCCTGGGGCATGATGACCGGTGTGGCCATGATCAAGTCCGGCATGAGCCTGACCGAGTCCATCGCGATGACCCTGCTGGTCTATGCCGGCAGCTCGCAGCTCGCTGCCATTCCCCTGATCGCCGCCGGCGCGCCGGTGCTGGTGATCTGGGCCACAGGCTTTTGTGTCAACCTGCGTTTTGTCGTCTTCAGTGCCCACCTGCGCCCCTACCTCATGCACCTGCCGCGGCGCTGGCGCCTGCTCACCGGCTACGTCACGGCCGACCTCAGCTACGTCATGTTCACCAAGCGGTTCTACCAGCCGCCCCGCAACGACGCAGAGCGCCAGGCGCAGCTGGCCTACCTGATGGGCGGCTGTACCACCAACTGGAGCAGCTGGCAGGCTGCGAGCCTGCTGGGCATCGTGCTGGCGCACTCCGTGCCGACCCACTGGGGGCTGGGATTCGCGGGCATCCTGGCCCTGCTGGGCGTGGCCTGCTCGCTGGCCACCAGCCGGCTGCGGATCGTTTCGGCCGGCGTTTCGGGTGCGGCGGCGGTGGCCGCCTTTGCGCTGCCGTTCAAGCTCAACATCCTGGTCGCCATTGCTGCGGCCGTGGCGCTGGCCCTGCTGCTGGAAAAAACGCCTTTGGCACCGCGGGAGCACGGCGCATGAACCAGACCGATTTCTGGACCCTGGGGGTGATCCTCGGTCTGGCCGTGATGACCGTGCTCACGCGATCCTTCTTCCTGATCTCCAGTCGCGAGTGGAGCCTGCCCCGCTGGGCCCAGCGCGGCCTGCAGTACGCGCCCATTGCCGCGCTGTGCGGCGTGATCGTGCCCGAGATCGTGATGAGCCACGGGCAGTTGCTGCAGACCTGGCAGGACGCGCGGCCGTATGCCGTGGCCGCAGGCGCGGGCTGGTACTTCTGGCAGCGCCGCAGCACCTGGGCCCTGCTGGGCACCATCGTGGTCGGCATGGCGGTCTATCTGCCGCTGCACCTGGGTCTGGGCTGGTAAGGCTGCGGACAGCGCGCCGCCTAAAATGGCGGGTTACATGCGGGTTACGACCCGCCGCACTGTTTTCAAACTCTCCGCGACCCCTACCATGAACTTCGTTCGTTTCCAGACCCTGTGCGAGCAGGGCCAGGCCAAGGCCCAACGCGTATTCATCCGAGCCGACCTCAACGTCCCGCAAG
>DALYHW010000075.1:4053-11984 GCA_031970695.1 Hylemonella sp. | reverse complement strand
TGGAAATCATCAGCGTCGACTCGGCCCTGGTCTACCGCGGCATGGACATCGGCACGGCCAAGCCCGACGCGGCCGAACTCGCTGCCGTGCCACACCACCTGATCGACATCCGCGACCCGCTGCAGGCCTATAGCGCGGCCGAGTTTGTGCGCGACGTCACGCAGCTGGCGCATGCCATCCACGCGCGTGGCCACCACCCGCTGCTGGTGGGCGGCACCATGCTCTACTTCAAGGCCCTGTTCGACGGCCTGGACGACATGCCCAAGGCGGACGTGCAGGTGCGCGAGCTAATCGAGGCCGAGGCCCGGGCCCGGGGATGGCCTGCCCTGCATGCCGACCTCGCGCAGGTGGACCCCGTGACCGCACAACGCCTGCAACCCGGCGATTCACAACGCATCCAGCGTGCGCTGGAAGTCTTCCGAGTCTCGGGCCGGCCGCTGTCGAGCTTCCACACCCGCAAGGACGACGCCCGGCCCTCGGCCGCTGCGCAGGCGACGACCCTCATCTCGCTCGAACCAGGGGACCGTGCCTGGCTGCACGAACGCATCGCGCGGCGTTTTGACGCCATGCTCGCGGCCGGTTTCCTGGATGAGGTGCAGGCCCTGCGCTCGCGAGGCGACCTGCACCCGGACCTGCCGTCCATGCGCTGCGTGGGCTACCGGCAGGCCTGGGAACTGCTGGACGCGCACGAAGCCCAAGGCCTCGACGGCGTGTTCCCCATGAATGAATTGCGCGAACGCGGCATCTACGCCACGCGCCAGCTGGCCAAGCGCCAGATCACCTGGCTGCGCTCGATGCCACAGCGCCGTGTGGTGCCCTGCGACGCGCCGGACGCCTTGCAACAGGTGCTGCAGATCGCGCGGGCCTGGGCGCGCGAACGCCACTAGGACTTCGCCGCCAGGTGCTGCACCAGCAGGCGGGCCGCAGGCGACAGCGCCGCCAGGTCGCGCACACCCAACACCAGCCTGCGCGCAGCCCAGGGCTCGTCCAGCGTCACGCAACGGATCTGCAGGGAGGCCAGGAAAAGCTGGGCACTCTTGCGTGGCATCACGCCGACACCCAGGCCGGCGGCCACCATGAGGCACAGCGCGTCGTAGCTGCTGACCTGGATGCGCAGGCGCAGCGGCCGGCTCATTTCGGCTGCGGCCTTGGTCAGCAGGTTGTTCATCACGCTGCCCGGGTGTGCGCCCACCACGTCGTAGTCCAGCACCCGGGCCAGCTTGACAGCCTTGCGCCGCGTGAGCGGGTGGCCGGCAGGCGCGATCACCACGAGTTCGTCGTCATGGTAGGGCAGCAGCGTGAGTTGTTCGCCATAGTTGCCCTCGTTGAGGATGCCGATGTCGGCCCCATTGTCGGCCACGGCCTTGGCGATCACCGAGCTGATGCGCTCCTGCAGATGAATCTGCACCTGCGGGTATTGCGCCATGAACGTCTTGAGTTCACCCGGCAGGAACTGCGTGATGGCCGAGATGTTCGCATGCACCCGCACCTGGCCGCGCAGGCCGCTGGCGTAGTCGCGCATCTGCGCGAAGATGCCGTCCAGGTCGTTGAGCACGCCGCGCGCAAGGTTGAGCAGGGCGTAGGCAGCCGCGGTCGGCTCGGTGCCCTTGTTGCTGCGCACGAACAGCTCGGTGTTCAGCGTCTGCTCCAGCTCGCTCATGCGCTTGCTCACGGCGGAGGCGGCGATGTGCTCGCGCGCGGCCGCCTCGGCAATGGTGCCTTCCTCCATCACGGCGACAAACAGGCGCAGGGAGACCGGATCGAGCTTCATGGCGGCAATTAAAGCACTTTTGGCCACCGGCCATCTCCATTCGCGATGGCAGCATGGCAAAAGACTGTTTTACCTCAGGAAGCAATTTCTCCATCATCTCGCTTCGAGAAGGAGAATCTGCCATGACCGCCACCCCTCCCGTGCTCACGCCGTCCGCCCTGCAGGGCGTGCGGGTCATCGAAATGGGCCAGCTCATCGCCGGCCCCTTTTGCGGCAAGACCCTGGGCGAGTTCGGTGCCGACGTGATCAAGATCGAACCACCCGGCGCGGGTGACCCGCTGCGCAACTGGCGCATGATCAAGAGTGGCACCTCGGTCTGGTGGCAGGTGCAATCGCGCAACAAGCGTTCGATCGCCCTGGACCTGCGCAGCCCCGAGGGGCAGGACATCGCGCGCCAGCTCATCGCCGAAGCCGACGTGCTGATCGAGAACTTTCGTCCTGGCACGCTAGAGGGCTGGGGCCTGGGCTGGGAAGAGCTCCGGAAGATCAACCCCGGCCTGGTCATGCTGCGCATCAGCGGCTACGGCCAGACCGGTCCCTACCGCGACCGGCCGGGCTTTGGTGTCATTGGTGAAGCCATGGGCGGTCTGCGCCACCTCACGGCCGAACCGGGCCGCGTGCCGGTACGCGTGGGCGTGTCCATCGGTGACACGCTGGCCGCGCTGCACGGCACCATCGGCGTGCTGATGGCCCTGTACCACCGCAAGGTCAATGGCGGCGAAGGCCAGGCGATCGACGTGGCGCTGCACGAGGCGGTGTTCAACGTGATGGAGAGCCTGATCCCAGAGTACAGCGCCTTTGGCGCGGTGCGCGAGGCCGCAGGCAGCGCGCTGCCGGGCATTGCACCGTCCAACGCCTACCCCTGCCGCGACGGCTACGTGCTGGTGGCAGGCAACGGCGATAGCATTTTCAAGCGGCTGATGGACGCCATCGGCCGCCCGGACCTGGGACAGGCGCCGGACCTGGCCGACAACGCCGGGCGCGTCAAGCGCGTGGCCGAGATCGACGCCGCCATCGGCGCGTGGACGCAGGCGCGCAGCATCGTCGAGGTGCTCGACATCCTGGGCGATGCCCGCGTGCCTGCGGGTCGCGTCTACACCGCCAGGGACATCTACGAAGACCCGCACTACCGTGCGCGCGACATGATCCTGATGCAGCACACGCGCGACGGCGACGACATCGCGGTGCCGGGCGTCGTGCCCAAACTCTCGGCCACCCCGGGCACGCTGCGCAGCAGCGCACCGCACCTGGGCGACGACACGGACAGCGTGCTGCGGCAGATGGGCCTGTCCAACGAACACATCACCACCCTGCGCGAGAAAGGCATCGTTGCATGAACCATTCCCCTTCCGTCTGGCAGGGCGCCGGCCGGCGCATCCACCTGCAGGAAGTCGGCACCCGCGACGGCCTGCAGGCCGAGTGCACCTTCGTGCCCACCGAAGACAAGATTGCCCTGGTCAACGCGCTGTCGGCCACCGGCCTGTCCAAGATCGAGGTGAGTTCCTTCACTTCACCCACGGCCATTCCCGCGCTGCGTGATGCCGAGACCGTGCTGCGCGAAATCGAACGCCACCCCGGCGTGGTCTACAGCGCGCTGGTGCCCAACCTGCGCGGCGCCGAACGCGCCATCGATGCGCGCACCGACGAGTTCAACCTCGTGATGTCGGCCAGCGAGACGCACAACCTGGCCAACCTGCGCATGACACGCGCGCAGTCCTTTGCCGCGCTGTCCCAGGTCAATGCACTGGCGCAGGCACAAGGCGTCCCCGTCAATGTCTCGCTCTCTTGTTCGTTCGGCTGCCCGATGGAAGGCGACGTGCCGCAGGCCACAGTGCTGGACTGGGTTCAGCGTTTTGTGGACCTGGGCGTGCAGGGCATCACGCTGTGCGACACCACGGGCATGGCCTGGCCCAGCCAGGTGGCGGAACTCACCCGCGCCTTCCGCGCGCGCTGGCCCCAGACGGAATTGACCCTGCATTTCCACAACACGCGCGGCATGGGTCTGGCCAATGTGCTGGCCGGCATCGACGCCGGCGCCGACCGCTTCGACGCCTCGCTGGGCGGCATCGGCGGCTGCCCTTATGCGCCGGGGGCCACCGGCAACGTCTGCACCGAAGAGATCGTGCATGCGCTGCAGCTCATGGGCTACGACACCGGCGTGGACCTGGAGCGCCTGATCGCCGCCTCGCAGCGCCTGCCCGCGCTGATCGGCCACGACACGCCCAGCCAGATCACCAAAGCCGGCCGCCGGCTGGACCTGCACCCGGTGCCCGCCGACTTCGAGGCCATCCGCAGCCGCGCGCTGGCGCGCGACAGTGTCACCCCATCTTGAGATTTCGTCCGAACAAGGAGACCTTCATGAACCACAAACGCAACATCCTGCGCGCCCTCGCCCTGACCGGCCTGGCCACCTTTGCCTTGGGCGCCCTGGCCCAGAGCAACTATCCCAGCCGCCCGGTCACCCTGGTCGTGCCCACCGCCACCGGCGGCACCACGGACTTCTCCGCGCGCATGCTGGCGCAGCCGCTGGGTACGGCGCTGGGCCAGTCCATCGTGGTGGACAACAAGGGCGGCGCCAATGGCGCCATCGGCGCGCTGCAGGTCAAGCGCGCCGAAGCCGACGGCTACACCCTGCTCATGCAGTACTCGGGCTACCACGTCATCACGCCTGCGGTCAGCAAGACACCGCCGCAATGGAACGCGAGCGACTTCCAGCCCGTGGCCAACGTGATCTCGGCGCCGCAGGTCATCGTGGTGCGGGCCAGCCTGCCCGTGAAGAGCCTGGCCGAACTGGTCGCCTACGCCAAGGCCAACCCGGGCAAGCTCAACTATGCCTCCTCGGGCAACGGCTCGCTGCAGCACGTCACGGGCGCCATGCTGGAGCAGCAGGCCGGCATCCAGATGACCCACATCCCCTACAAGGGTACGGGCCCCGCGCTGCAGGACCTGCTGGGCGGCCAGGTGGACCTGACCTTCGGCACGCCGCCGCCCTTCGTGCCGCACATCCAGACCGGCAAACTGCGCGCGCTGGCCGTGACCGGCAAGGCACGCCTGCCCAGCCTGCCCGACGTGCCCACCACCGCCGAAGCCGGCCTGCCCAAGCTGGACGCCACCTCCTGGTTCGCCGTCTTCGCGCCGGCCAGGACCCCGAAACCCGTGATCGACAAGCTGAGCGCCGAGATCGCCAAGGTCATGGCCACCCCGGCCTTCAAGCAAAAGGCCGTGGAGCTGGGTGCCGAAGCCGACTACATGAACCCGCAGCAGCTGGGCCAGTTCACGCAGGCCGAGCTGGCGCGTTGGGCCCAGGTGGTCAAGGCCTCGAAGATCGAGGCCGACTGAAACGGCGCCAACCTTACGCGCTCGACCCAAGCCCGGTGCCTGCACCGGGCTTTTTTTTCGTGCCTTCTGCGCACCCGCCGCCCGCAGGCGGGTGTCCGCCCCAGTCAATTGACCTGCGTCATCGCAGGAGAGGCATGCGGTGGTCATGACACGGCCACGGCTTGGTGTCGCGTGATACACGTCAAGTTGCCCGTGCATGGGATACATGGCTGGAATCAGCCGGTGACACACGCCGGGACGCAGAACGCTCCTGCGTTGTCACCTGCGCGCTTGCAACGCGGTCCCGTCAGCGCAGAATGGGCCAGGGCCTGTCTACACCAATTTCACAAGATGCGTTGGGGATCAAAAATGCCATGCGCAAGGCGAGAAACGCAGCCGGGGGTCGGTCCCCGGCAAGGCTTCGCAACGCGGCGTATGGCATTTTTGGCCACAACCCGAAGGGAACATGCTTAAAACCGCGCCACTCCTTGTTGCACTCCTAGCCCAGGCGGCCAGCCTGGGCGTCGTCGCGCGCCTGGATTGGCGCGGTTTTAAGTACGTTCGCAATTGCGAAATTCGTGTAAGCAGGCCCTAGATGAACTTCGACCACAGCCCCCGCGCGCAGGCGCTGCTGCACGCCCTCGAAGCGTTCATGCAGCGCTACCTGCTGCCGCACAACGCGGCCTGGCACCGTTCGGTGCACGACGGCGTCTACCCGCCGCCATTCCTCCAAGACCTCAAGGCGCTGGCGCGCGAGGAAGGCCTGTGGAACCTGTTCCTCCCCAGCCTGAAGCCTGACGAACCCGGCACGGCGCTGAGCCACCTCGATTACGCACCGCTGGCCGAGGCCATGGGCCGCCTGCCCTGGGCCGCCGAAGTCTTCAACTGCAGCGCGCCCGACACCGGCAACATGGAGCTGCTGCACCGCTTTGCCACGCCGGCGCAGCGCACACAATGGCTGCGCCCGCTGCTGGACGGGCAGATCCGCTCGGCCTTTGCCATGTCCGAGCCGGACGTGGCCTCGTCTGACCCGACCAATCTTCAGACCCTGGTGCGGCGCGAGGGGAACGACTTGGTCCTCAACGGCCGCAAGTGGTTCATCACCGGCGCGGCGCACCCGCACTGCCGGGTGCTGATCGTGATGTGTCGTAACGACGAGCCACACGACGATGCCCCCGCCGCCGACCCTGGCAGCAACGGCGATAACGGTCACGGGCGTCACCACCAGCACAGCATCGTCCTGGTGCCCATGGACACGCCGGGCGTGCAGGTGATGCGCAACATCCCCGTCATGCACCACACCGCGCCGGAAGAGCATTGCGAGATCCTGCTGCGCAATGTGCGTGTGCCGGCCGACGCACTGCTGGGCGGCTGGGGAGAAGGGTTCGCCATGGCCCAGGCCCGCCTGGGGCCGGGGCGCGTGCACCACTGCATGCGCACCATTGGCCAGTGCGAACTGGCACTCGAATTGGCGAGCGAGCGCACGCTGGAACGCCAGGCCTTCGGCAAGTACCTGTCGGACTACGCCAATGTGCAGGACTGGATCGCCGAGTCGCGCATCGAGATCGACCAGGCCCGCTTGCTGGTGCTGCACGCGGCGTGGCTGCTGGACCAGGGCAGCGCCGACGTCGCGGTGCTGCGGACCCAGGTCGCGGCCATCAAGGTGGTGGCTGCGCGGCTGCAGACGCGCGTGGTGGATCGCGCCATGCAGGCCTTCGGTGCCATGGGCCTGTCTCCCGACACGCCGTTGGCCTACTTCTGGAGCTGGGGACGCGCGTTGCACCTGATGGATGGCCCCGACGAGGTACACCTGCGCACGGTGGCCCGACAGGAGCTGGCCCGCGCGCAGCAGCGCATGGGCAGCAGCGCGGCCTACTTCACCACACCGGAACAGCTGCAGGCGCCGGTGCGCCTGCGCTGATGCCAGCCCTCAATCGATGCGCAGCTTCTGCGAGCCGTTGCCCTGCTTCTTGGGCAAGGTCAGCGTGAGCACGCCGTTGTCGTATCGGGCCTTGGCCTGCGACTGGTCCACGTCCTGCGGCAGGGAGATCCCCCGGGAAACCGAACCGAAGTAGCGCTCGCTGCGCAGCACCTTGTCGTCCCGGCTCTGTGCATCTTCCTGCTTGACTTCGGCGCGCACCATGACCATCCCGCCCTCGATGGTGACGTGGATGTCCTCCTTCTTCACACCGGGGATCTCGGCCAACACCGTGTAGGCGTTGCCGTTTTCCTTGACGTCGATCCGGATCTGGCCGGGCGATGGCAGCGGCTCGCCGTGCAGGGGCTTGACGAAGAAACCGGGCGACATGTCGCGGAAGAAGTCGTCGAACAGGCTGCCACGGGTCATCAGTGAACTCATGTGGGATTCCTCCTTGGTTTGCAGTGACGTTCTGGCCATCACCACTTTGAATATGGCCTCGCAGCCGGACGGATTCAAGGGGAGCCCACACCGGTTTTGATACACGTCAAAAACGGCGTGGGTCGCGCCAGGACCGGCACGCAGGCCGGGACCGCCAGCAAATCCTGTTACGTCATGCGCTTTCGGTAACATGGCAGCGGCCGTCGCTGCGGATAATGCGGAGCACACGGCCGCGGCGCGAGCGCGCCACGACCACCACCTCCGGGAGCACGCATGAGCAACCGTCGACAACTGATCCTTGCCGGTGCCGGCCTGTGCACGCTGACGGCCTGCAGCACGCAGCAGGTGGTGAACATCGCCACCGCCCGCAATCCCGAGGACCGCGAGGCGGCGCTCATGCAGGCGACGGCGCTCAGCTACCGCGCCAAGCTGACGGGAAGCCGCGGCGACGCGATCGCGGCGCGCAAGGCGATGGAGCGGCTC
>DALYHW010000075.1:0-4043 GCA_031970695.1 Hylemonella sp. | reverse complement strand
CAATCCCGAGTCCGCCCTGCGCAACATGGCCCAGAGCCGGGTCAACGCCTACACCTACAACCCGCAGCTCGTGGTCGCGGATCTGCGCCGCGTCAAGGCGGAATACGACCGCCTGATGGGCAATGTCCAGCGCGAGAGCGGCGAGAAGTGGGGCAGGCGCGAGGCAGGCACCCTGCCCTCGCGCACGCGCTACGTGAAGTACACCGAGAACTACAAGAACCGGGTCGTGGTGGACTACGACGCCGGCACCATCCTGATCGAGCACCTCGACGACGAGCAGGTCAGGGACAAGCTGCGCCGGGCCACCGTGGTGGCCCTGCTCACGCCGGGCGATCCCGGCGCGGTGGACCTGTTCTCGGATAAGGAAATCGAACTCACCGGCCAGCCCTACCTGCAGGAGCTGGTGGTCGACCAGAACAACGCCGTCATTCGCAGCCGGGAAGACGTGGAGCGGTACGCCGACTTCCTGGTGGGCAACCGCCTGCAGCAGCGCAGCATCGACGTCAATGGCACGAGCAAGACCGTCTACTACGTGCAGCTGAACATGGTCAACGCGCACGTCGACAAGCGCGCGCTGCAGTATGCACCGGCGGTGCGCAGGCACGCCGAGGCCACACGGGTCAGCCGCAGCCTGATCTACGCCATCATCCGGATCGAGAGTTCGTTCAACCCCTATGCCGTATCCAGCGCACCGGCCTACGGCATGATGCAGCTGGTGCCGGCCAGCGGTGGCCGCGAGGCCTACCGCAAGGCGCGCGGCGAGGACGTGATCCCGAGCAAGGAGTACCTGTTCGACGCGGACAACAACATCGAGCTGGGTGCCACCTACCTTGGCGTACTGCTCTATGACAGCCCGCTGCGCGAGATCCGCGACCCGCTGTCTCGAGAATATTGCGCGATTGCCGCTTACAACACGGGACCGAGCAACGTCTATCGTGCCTTCAGCAGCCAGAATGGCAAAGCCCGCCAGGACGAGGCGCTCGCGCGCGTGAACGCCCTGCGGCCGGATGAAGTCTATGACGCCCTGCGCACGCGCCTGCCCTACCAGGAAACCCGCGGCTACATCGCCAACGCGGTGCAAGCCAAGAAGCGCTACACGCTGATGTAGCGCTGCGCGGCCTGCAGGCCGTGGCCCCGGGGTGCGCAAAACATCACACCCTGCCCCCCAGGGCATCCTGATTTACCCTTGGTTGCGGCGCACAACGCCCCGGTTCGATGCCCCCGCCCGTATCATGTCCGGACGTCAGTTTCGTGCAAGCCTGCGAAACCGGACCCGAACTGCAACGAACAATACCGAGGAGCAAGAATGACCCCCACCCTGATCCTGGCGATCAACATCGCCGCCATCGTCGTCATGCTGGTGTGCCTGGCCACCGTCTACAAGCTGCGCGCCAACATCCCCGGCGGCGTGGTCGGCAAGCAGTGGGGCATCCTGACGACGCTGGTCACGCTGTTCACCCTCGGCTATTTCGTCACCCCCTTCTTCACCAGCCTGCCGGCCGACATCATCAACCTGGTGGTGGCGGCGATCTTCTTCTTCGGTGCGGTCTACGTCCTCATCACGGTACGCCTGATCTACCGCATCATCGAGGAAATGACGAACTGATCGGAAGCGGGCCATGGATTCCACACTCATCCTGGTCAAGACCGGCAAGGGCATCGACGAGGTCAAGAGCCGGTCCTTCGGACTGCCGCAGCACCTGCGTGCGCTGCTGATCATGGTCGATGGCGCGACCAGCCAGGCGAACCTGCTCAAGCGCCTGGCGCAGATGCCCCAGGCCGAGGACGACCTGGCCTGGCTGGTGCGCGAGGGTTTTGTCGAGTCCACCCGGGGCCAGCGCGCCGCCGCGGCGCCCACCACCGCAGCACCGGCGGGTGGCCCGGACAGCGGCCACCTCAGCACCAAGCAGATGCTGATTGCCATGACCCGCGAACTGCTCGGTCCCGATGCCCCGAAGGTCATCCAGCGGCTGGAGGAGGCCCCGGAGTCGCCCGCCGAACTGGGCAGTGCCCTGGAGCGCTGCCACAAGTTCATCAAGCTCACCATCGACGAGAAGAAAGCGGTGCAGTTCCTGCAGACCGGCCGTGGCCTGCTGGCCGAAGTCAGGTAACGCGCTCCGAAGCCGACTGCCCGGCCTCCCAGGCCAGCATGGCCACCTTGCGCTCGTCGCCCCAGCGGTAGTGCCCGCTGTCGCCGCTTTCGCGGATCACCCGGTGACAAGGGATCAGGTAGCCGATGGTGTTCGAAGCCAGCGCGCTGCCAACTGCCCGCTGCGCCCGTGGCGCTCCCGCCATCGCCGCCAGCTGCGTGTAGGACACACGCCGCCCGGCCGGCAGGCGCAGCAGCGCCTCCCACACCTTGAGCTGGAAGTTGGTCCCGCGCAGCAGCAGGTGCAGCCTATCGGGCCCGGGCGCCGGCGCAAACACCCGGGCCATCCAGCGCTGCGCCTGTGCGTCGTCGCATTGGAGCTGCGCCGCCGGCCAGGCGGCGCGCAATTCCTGATAGCGGCGGGCGGCATCGCCGTCGAGAAAAGCGAGATAACACAGGCCGCGAGGCGTCCAGGCCACCAGCGCCAGGCCAAACGGTGTGTCCGCCTGGCCCCAGCCCACGGTGACACCCGCGCCACCACTGCGCACCTCCCCGGGTGTCATGGCTTCGCAGCTCACCATCAGGTCGTGCAGGCGGCCTGCACCCGACAGGCCGCTGGCCTGGCTCACGGCCAGCACGTCCTGCGCCTCGCGCAGGGCCTGGCGCGCGTGTTCCTTGGTCAGGTACTGCAGGAAGCGCTTGGGCGAGATGCCGGCCCATTGGGCAAACACACGCTGCAGGTGGAACTCGCTCAGGTGCACGGCCTGCGCCAGCTCCTGCAGCGTGGGCTGCTGCGTGGCGTGCGCGCGCAGGTAGCGGATGGCCCGGGCCACTGTTTCGTACTGGCGCTCGTGCACAGGGTCAACCTGCTCAGCCATGGGGTGCCTCGCGTCGCAGACGCAACGTGCGGGGGTCGAAACCGGTGACCAGTGCCGTGCCGGCCAGCACCACCAGCGCACCGGCCAGCGTATGCCAGCCCACGGTCTCGTCGAGGAACAGCCAGCCCCACAGCACACCGAACACAGGAATCAGGAAACCCACGGTCAGCGCGGGCGCCGGCCCGATGTCGGCCACCAGCTGGAAATACAGCAGGTAAGCCACCCCGGTACACAGCAGCCCGAGCGCGATCACGGCGGCAGCCACGCCCGCCGTGGGCTGGGGTGCTGCTGGCGCCAGCAGCAGGAAAGGCAGCAGCCATAGCACCGCGGTCCACATGCTGCCGTGGGCATTGGCCAGCGCTCCCTGTGACGGGGCCACCCGCGCGTAATTGCTGGCAACCCCGTAGCAGCACGTGGCAGCCAGGGTCGCCGCGATGGCCATCCCGGCATCCGCCTGCAGCGCCGCCGGATCGACACCGAGCAGCAGCGCCACACCGCCCACGCCCAGCAGCAGTCCCGCCACCGCACGCGGACGCAATGCCGCGCCTTGCCACAGCGCACCGATCAGCGCGCCCCAGATCGGTCCGGTCGCATTGAGGATGGACAGCAACGAAGCCGGCAACGTGCGCGCCGCAAAGGCGAAACAGAGGAAGGGCAAGGCGGTGTTGAACAGGCCCAGCACCAGGTAATGGCGGCCGTGGCGACGCAGCTCCAGCGTGGGCCGGCGCAGCACCCGTGCCACCCCCCACAGCAGGAGCGCAGCCAGCAGCACGCGGACCTCGATCAGCCAGGCCGGCCCGAGCACCGGCACGGCGATGCGCATGAAGAGAAAGGACGCGCCCCAGATGGCGGCCAGCAGGAGGAGCCGGAAAAGACTGGTGGTGGACATGCGGTGATTCTGGCGCCGCCCGCGCGGCAACGCCACCCGATTCTTGCGGACTTGTACGCACAGCGGCCGGTTTCGCGGCCGGTTTGCCCTTGCCGCGCGGGGCGCTAGCCGTTACGCTGTGGACTGTCTGAAACAGGATCGTCCGCATGAACGCACCCCGTGCCTCCCGCGTCATCGTATTCGGCTT
>DALYHW010000074.1:0-12052 GCA_031970695.1 Hylemonella sp. | reverse complement strand
ACGTTGGCCACCTGGCTGATCGGCACCATGGAGCCGTAATACTCGACCTGCACGGAATCGAGCAGGGCCGGATTGGCACGGCCGGTACGAATTTTGGACAGGTTGTTCTTGAGCGCCTCGATGGACTGGTCCATCTTGCCTTCGGTGTTCTTCTTGATGTCTGCGATCGTCATGGTTTAGCTCCTCTGCGGCATCACAGGCTGCGCTCAGGCGTAGACCAGCGTGCCTTCGTCCTCACCCAGCACAACGCGCTTGAGTGCGCCATGCTTGAAAATGGAAAACACCTTGATAGGCAGCTTCTGGTCGCGGCACAGCGCGAAGGCCGTGGCGTCCATGATGCCGAGATTCTTCGAGATCGCCTCGTCGAACGAAATCTTGCTGTAGCGCGTGGCCGTCTTGTCCTTGTTGGGGTCGGCGCTGTACACGCCGTCCACCTTGGTCGCCTTGAGCACCATCTCGGCGCCGATTTCCGCGCCGCGCAGCGCAGCTGCGGTGTCGGTCGTGAAGAAAGGGTTGCCGGTACCCGCTGCGAAAACCACGACCTTGCCCTCTTCCAGGTACTGCAGCGCCTTGGGACGCACGTAAGGCTCGACCACCTGCTCGATGGCGATGGCCGACATGACGCGCGCGGTCAGGCCCGCCTTGTTCATGGTGTCAGCCAGGGCCAACGCGTTCATGACCGTGGCCAGCATGCCCATGTAGTCGGCGGTGGCCCGGTCCATGCCAACCGAGCCCCCGGCCACGCCCCGGAAAATGTTGCCACCGCCGATCACGACGGCAACCTCCACCCCCAGCTGCGTCACCTCGGCCACTTCCTGCACCATGCGCTGGATGGTCGCATGGTTGATGCCGAAAGCATCGTCGCCCATCAGGGCCTCCCCAGACAGCTTCAGCAGGATGCGCTTGTGGGCTGGCTTGGGGTCGGACATGAGGAACTCCTTGCTGGGAATGGTGGGATACGCGGCCGGACAGGTGGAATTTACAGGATTTCGCCTGCGCTTCAGCCGGCCTGCTTGGCGGCAGCCACCTGGGCAGCCACTTCGGCGGCAAAGTCGTCGACCTTCTTCTCGATGCCCTCGCCCACCACGTACAGCGTGAACGCCTTCACGTTGGTAGCCTTCTCCTTGAGCATGGCGCCCACGGTTTGCTTGCCATCGGCAGCACGGAACCCTCGACCATCTTGGCGATGATGTCGGCCGGCTTGCCGGACTCGGCAGCCTTCTGCTCGGCGATGGAACGCTCCTTGGCCACCAGTTCGGCCGGCACTTCGGCGGACGACAGGGCCGCGGGCTTCATCGCGGCAACGTGCATCGCGACATCCTTGGCGGCCACGTCGTCACCGTCGAACTCCACCACCACACCGATACGGGTACCGTGCAGGTAGGAAGCCAGCTTGGCGCCGGAGGCGAAACGCTTGAACCGACGGAAGCTCATGTTCTCGCCGATCTTGCCGATCAGGCCCTTGCGCACGTCTTCCAGGGTGGGGCCGAATCCATCTTGACTGTAGGCCAGCGCGCCCAGTGCCGCCACGTCGGCGGGGTTGTGCTTGGCGATCAGCTCGGCCGCAGCCTTGGCCATGGCCAGGAAGCTGTCATTCTTGGTCACGAAGTCGGTCTCGCAGTTGACTTCGATCATGGCACCGGTGGTGCCGCTGACCACCGCTGCCACCACGCCTTCGGCGGTCACACGGGAAGCGGCCTTGCCGGCCTTGGTGCCCAGCTTGACACGCAGCACCTCTTCCGCCTTGGCCATGTCGCCGTCGGCTTCGGTCAGGGCTTTCTTGCACTCCATCATGGGGGCGTCGGTCTTGGCGCGCAGTTCGGCGACCATGCTTGCGGTAATTGCAGCCATCTTGATACTCCGTATTCAGTTCAGTTGATTCAGACTAGAGCTAAAAAAAAGGGGCACACAGCGCCCCTTTTTGCGGGTCGAAACCGGATCAGGCGGAAGCTTCGTCGACCTCGACGAACTCGTCACCGCTCTCGGACACGGCCTTGACCACATCATCCACGGCGTTGGCTCGGCCTTCCAGGATCGCATCGGCGATGCCGCGGGCGTACAGAGTCACGGCCTTGGAGGAGTCGTCGTTGCCCGGGATCACGTAGTCGATACCCTCGGGCGAGTGGTTGGAGTCCACCACACCGATCAGGGGAATGCCCAGCTTCTTGGCTTCGGCCACGGCGATCTTGTGATAGCCGACGTCGATCACGAAGATGGCGTCCGGCAGGGTGTTCATGTCCTGGATACCGCCGATGTCCTTCTCCAGCTTTTCCAGCTCACGGGCGAACATGAGCTGCTCTTTCTTGCTCATGTTGTCCAGACCGGCTTCCTGCTGGGCCTTCATGTCCTTGAGGCGCTTGAGCGAGGTCTTGACGGTCTTGAAGTTCGTCAGCATGCCGCCCAGCCAACGCTGGTCGACATAGGGCACGCCGGCGCGCTGGGCTTCGGCAGCCACGATTTCGCGGGCGGTACGCTTGGTGCCCACCATCAGGATGGTGCCGCGCTTGGCCGCCAGCTGCTTGGCAAACTTGGCAGCCTCCTGGAACATCGGGAGCGATTTTTCCAGGTTGATGATGTGAATCTTGTTGCGATGGCCGAAGATGAAGGGGGCCATCTTGGGGTTCCAGAAGCGCGTCTGGTGACCGAAATGGACACCGGCTTCCAGCATTTGACGCATGGTCACGGACATATGGGTACTCCGAAGGTTGGGTCTAAAATCCAGCCCGTTTTGCAACCGGATGTAAATCCGGACGCAACACCTGGATGGGCTGGTTTGTGATTAACTTTGCGGCCGCCGGAGCAAATTGCCCAAGCCATTCCAGCAAAGCCCGTCGAGTATAGCACAGACCCTCTTCCCGAATGACGCCAGCGACCGACCTCCTTGCCACCCGTGCGCGCCTGCTGGCTCGCCAGACCAGCCGCAGCGCCGAGATCGAGCGCGCCATCACAGCCGCCCGGTCGCCCGCCTGCCAGCACGCTTTTGTTGCCACGGACTTCGACGGCGCCCGCGCCCAGGCGGCGGCTGCCGATCCGGCCCGGCAGCCGCTGGCCGGGCTGCCCGTATCCGTCAAGGACCTGTTCGACGTTGCCGGTCAGATCAGCCGGGCGGGCTCGCAGGCGCTCGCGGATGCACCGCCCGCGCGCCGGGATGCCACAGCCGTCGCCCGCCTGCGTGCAGCCGGCGCTGCCCTGATCGGGCGAACCAACATGACCGAATTCGCCTACTCCGGTGTGGGCATCAACCCCCATTACGGCACGCCGGCGAACGCCACCGCCACGGACCAGCCTCGCGCACCGGGTGGCTCGTCCAGTGGTGCCGCCGTGTCGGTCGCCACCGGCGCCGCCCTGGTCGGCCTGGGCTCGGACACCGGCGGCTCCATCCGCATTCCCGCGGCCCTGCACGGCATTGTCGGATTCAAGAACACGCAGCGCCTCGTGCCCCTGGATGGCACCGTGCCCCTGTCTTTCACACTGGACACGGCCTGCGCGATGACACGCACCGTGCGTGATGCCATCGCCGTGCACGAAATCCTGGCCGCACGGCGCGTCGTGCGCAGCATGGCGCCGTTGTCGGCGTACCGCCTCGCGGTCGTGCCCCAGGTCATGCTCGACGGGGTGGATGCCACGGTAGCTCGCGCCTTCGAGCGCACGGTGCAGCAGTTGCGCGAGGCGGGCGCATGCATCAGCGAACTGCCCTTGCCGCAGTTGGGCGAACTCGCTGGCCTGCAGGCCAGCGGCGGCTTCGCAGCCGCCGAGAGCTATGCCTGGCATCGGCGCCTTTTGCAGGAAAAGGGCACACAGTACGACCCGCGCGTGCGCACCCGCATCGAGCGCGGTGCCGCCATCAGCGCGGCCGACTACATCGATCTGCTGCAGGCCCGTCGAGACTGGATCGCGGGCATGGATACGGCCCTGCAGCCGTTCGACGCCGTCCTCTCGCCAACGGTACCTATCGTCGCCCCGCCGCTGGCCGACATCGCGCCCGGCGCGGCGCGCGACGCGGCTTTTTTCCGCGTCAACGGCCTGCTATTGCGCAACCCCAGCGTGGTCAACATGCTCGACGGTTGTGCCATCTCCCTGCCCTGTCACGCACCGGACGAACTGCCGGTCGGCCTGATGGTCTGGCACGGCGCCCTGCGGGATGATGTAATCCTGAACATTGCGCAACAGATCGAAGACCTGTTGCAAGGCTCCCAACAATAACCCTCACCTGCCGCTGCGCCCCATGCCGTGCAGCGGAACCCCTCCTGATTCATGAAGATTGCAGTCATCGGCGCCGGCATCATCGGCGTCACCACCGCCTGGGAACTGGCCCAGGACGGACACGAGGTCACGGTCTTCGAGCGCCGCATCGCAGCGGCCGAGGAAGGCAGCTTCGCCAACACCGGCCTGATCGCACCGGGATACATCGGCCCCTGGGCGGCGCCGGGCATGTCATATCGCATCATCCGGCATTTGCTCGCGCGACATGCGCCTGTGCGCTTTTCCCTGCCACTGCGCGGCAGCGACCTGGCCTGGATGTGGAAATGCTGGCGTTCCTGTGCACCCGACACCTACGAGCAGAACCGCCGCCGGCTTCAGGGTCTGGCGCTCTATAGCCGCGAGCGAATGCACGAGCTCAGCAACGCGCTCGAATTCGAGTTCGACCAGAGCCAGGGCCTGCTCGTGCTGCTGCGCTCCGAACGCGAGCACGCGCAATGGCGGCTGAATCTGCCGCTGCTGCGCGACCAGGGCATCGCACACCGCGAGCTCAATCCCGATGAGGCCCGCACCATCGAGCCCGCACTCAACCCCGACACTGTGTTCCACCGCGCATTGCACCTGCCTGCCGACGAAGCGGGCAACTGCCGGCAGTTCGCACTGCTGCTCAAGAACGAAGCCCTCAAGCGCGGTGTGATCTTCGCCTTCAGCACCACCGTCGATCACGTGCATAGCGCAGCGGGCGCCGGCATGGAGATTCAGGTGGCAGGTGAACCCCAGCCACGCCATTTCGACGCGGTGGTACTGTGTGCCGGCTCCGACTCGGCACGTCTGCTGCGGCCACTGGGTCCCCGGATCCCGCTCGCGCCGGTGTACGGTTACTCGGTCAGCGCAACCGTGCGCGAGCCATTGAATGCGCCACGCGGCGCCGTGATGGACGAACGCTACAAGGTCGCCATTGCCCGGCTGGGCAACCGCGTGCGCGTGGGCGGCACCGCCGAGCTGGGCGGACGCCCCGACCACCAGCGCCGCGCAGCCCTCCAGACGCTCTACAAGGTGTTGCAGGACTGGTTCCCCGGCGCCGCCGTGCTGTCCAGCGGGCTGCAGACCTGGAAAGGTGCCCGCCCGATGCTGCCCGACGGCCCGCCCTTGCTGGGCCCCAGCGGCATCCCCGGCCTGTGGCTGAACACAGGCCATGGAGCGGACGGCTGGGCCCTGAGTTTCGGATCGGCACGCGCCATCGCCGACCTCGTCGCGGGGCGCACACCTGAAATCGATCTCGACGGTTTCGGCCTGGGACGCCTGCTGGCTTAGGGATCTCGCTCGCCAGGGGCGCCAAAGTGGCACGCAGGACGGCGGGTCCGGCACAGGGTGCGAACGCCATCGCATCGGCTCGACCCGAATCCGGGATGGTCGGCAGTTGAGGCGCAGCCTCAGGACTGTGTACATTTGGGTATCTCCCGGTACACAATGCGCCCATGAGCCCCGAACTGTCACAGAAACTGGCAGCTGCCGTCGACGGCATGCCAGCCTTTCCCAAGAGCGTGCAGGCCATCCTGGACCTGACGCGTGACGTCAACTGCACCCCCAAGGACCTCGTCCAGGTGATCGACAAGGACCCGGTGGTCACCGTCAAGATCCTCAAGGTGGTGAATTCGGCCTACTACAGCCTGCCCAAGCAGATCACCTCGATCAACCACGCAGTGGTCTTCCTCGGCTTCAACACGATCAAGAACCTTGCGCTGGGCATTGCCGCCATCGGCATGTTGCCCAAGAGCAATGCCGCCGGCTTCGACGTCCAGCAGTACCTGCTGCACTCGCTGGCCACGGCCAACCTGTCCAAAAAGATCGCCGCCGACGTGGACGGGGCGGATCCCATGGACTGCTTCATCGCCGGTCTGCTGCACGACTTCGGCAAGGTGGTGTTTGCCCAGTACATGCCGAACGAATTCCGGCAGGCATTGGAAATGAGCAAGCAGGACGGCAGTTCGCTGCACCTTGCCCTGCAAAAGACCATCGGCGTGGACCACGCGCTGGTGGGCGGCATGCTCGTCGAGAAGTGGCGTTTCGCCCCGAATCTGGTCGAGACCATCCAGAACATGCACGGCACGGACCTGAAGGACACGCCCATGGTGGCCTGCGTCTATGCGGCGAACCAGATCGCCAAGAAGCTGGATTTCGGCTTTGGCGGAAACTGCCACGTCGATGAGCTTACGCTGCCCATGGCCCAACGGCTGGGCGGCAACCTCGATGACCTGATCGTCCGCCTGGGCGACCTCGACGCGCTGTTCGAGGAAGCCAAGATCTTCTCGCAGCTCGAATCATGAAAGTGAAATTCTGGGGAGTCCGCGGTTCGATTGCCTCGCCGGGGCCGCATACGGTCCGCTACGGTGGCAATACGACCTGTATCGAGGTGCGCACCGACAACAACGAGCTGATCATCCTGGACGCGGGCACAGGCATTTTCCCGCTCTCGCAGACGCTGCTGGCCGAACTGCCGGTGAAAGCCAACGTCTTCATCAGCCATTCGCACTGGGACCATATCCAGGGCCTGCCCTTCTTCATCCCCAACTTCATCCCCGGCAATACCCTGCGCCTGCATGGCGCTTTCGACCCCGTCTCGGGCCAGGGGGTCGAGCAGGTCATGTCCGTGCAGTTGCAGTACAGCTACTTCCCGGTGCGCGAGGCCGAGATGAAAGGCGCGATCGAGTACGTCACGCTCATGCCGGAGCAGAGCATCCAGGTCGGCAGCGCCACCGTCACGCCCTATCTGCTCAATCACCCGGTGATCAACTTCGGCTACCGCATCGAAGCCAATGGCAAGTCGGTCTTTTTCACCGGCGACCACGAGCCACCCTACAACATCTATGCGCCGGAAGATTCGGAGTACGCCGAGTACCAGGGCTTTGTCGATGAGAAACAGGCCGCCATCCTCAAGGGCATGGAAGGCGTGGACGTGCTGATCGCCGACACCTCCTACACCGCGCAGGAGTACCCGTCCAAAGTGGGATGGGGCCATGGCACCTTCGCCTCCAGCATCCAGACCGCATGCCAGGCCCGCGCGCGGGTCCTCTATTGCACCCACCACGAACCCACGCGCAGCGATGACGCGCTCGAGGCGGCCTTTGCCCGGGCCCTGGCCGACACCCCCGTGCCAGCCGGTGGCCCCGATATCCGGCTGGCCCGCGAAGGCCACAGCTACGAGTTCTGAAAACGCTGCGAGCCTCATGCACCGCATCGCTCCCGGCCCTGCACAGCCGCTGCACACCGTAGCCGCCTCTCGTCGCATTGAAAGCGCCGCCGCCGCCCGACTGGCACCGCACACCCTGATGGAACGCGCGGGCCTGGCCACCGCCCGCCTGGCGTTGGCCATCGCGCCGCATGCACAGCGCTGGTGGATCGCCTGCGGTCTTGGCAACAACGGCGGAGACGGCCTTGAAGCGGCTATGCATCTGCAGCAATGGGGCAAGAGCGTCCAGGTGAGCTGGCTGACAACCCATGAGCATGCCCCCCCGGACACCAAAGCTTCTTATGCGCGAGCCCTGGCTGCTGGCGTGCAATTCGTGGCGGAACCTCCGGCAGACTGCGACGGCGTGATCGACGCCCTGCTCGGCATCGGCGCCTCCCGCGCTCCCGAAGACCGGATGGCGCGCTGGATTGCCCATATCAATGACCTGAGCGTCCCGGTGCTGGCGGTGGACCTGCCCTCCGGACTCGATGCCGACACCGGCCACACGGCGGGCCTGTGCGTGCATGCCAGTCACACGCTGAGCCTGCTCACGCTGAAACCCGGGCTCTGCACGGCCTACGGACGCGATCACTGCGGCGAAATCTGGCTCGACACGCTGGGCGTCGACGCCACAACGACACCGGCGCAGGCGCGCCTCAATGCCGCGCCCGCGCCGCAAACCCGCCCCCATGCCAGCCACAAGGGCAGCTATGGCGATGTTGCCGTGGTCGGAGGTGCACCCGGCATGGGCGGTGCCGCCCTGCTGGCGGCGCGCGCAGCTCTGCACCACGGCGCCGGCCGGGTTTTCGTGGGCCTGCTCGATGGCGCCGACCTGCGGCTGGATCCAGCGCAGCCGGAGCTCATGCTGCGTCCGACGGATGGCCTGGACCCCGGCAAACTCACCATCGTGGCGGGTTGCGGCGGTGGCCAGGCGATAGCCGCCCAGTTACCGCGGCTGCTGTCGGCTGCGCCCCGACTGGTACTGGACGCCGACGCGCTCAATGCCATCGCCGCCGATCCCCAGCTCAAGACACAGCTGCGCAGCCGCGCGCGGCGGCAACGTGCGACCGTCCTGACACCTCACCCGCTCGAGGCGGCCCGCCTGCTCGGACAGACGACGGACGAAATCCAGACGGACCGGCTGAGCGCCGCGCAACGTCTGGCTGATGAATTCGCGGCCTGCGTGGTGCTGAAGGGCTCCGGCACGGTGATTGCCGCACCCGGCATGGCGCCCGTTATCAATCCGACCGGAAATGCGCGACTGGCCACCGCCGGCACCGGCGATGTCCTTGCAGGCCTGATCGGTGCGCGCCTCGCCCAGGGCGAGCAGGCCTTTGAAGCCGCCTGCGCGGCCGTGTACCTGCACGGTCAGGCCGCTGACGGCTGGCCGGGACACCGGCCGCTGACAGCCGGTGAACTCGCAAGCGCCGTTGGCTGAACCGCCGGACTCAACCGCGCCCGACAAAGGGCATCTTGGTCGCCATCACCGTGTGGAACAGCACGTTGGCATCCAGCGGCAAATTGGCCATGTAGAGCACCGACTGCCCCACGATACCCACATCCAGCAGGGGCTCCACGGCAATCTCGCCATTGGCTTGTGGCACACCCCGGGCCATGCGCTCGGCCATCTCCGTGGCCGCATTGCCAATGTCGATCTGGCCCACCGCGATGTCGTACTTGCGCCCGTCCAGCGACGCGGCCTTGGTCAGCCCCATCACACCGTGCTTGGTTGCCGTGTAGGCGATCGAGTTCGGACGCGGCGCGTGCGCCGAGATCGAGCCATTGTTGATGATGCGGCCACCACGCGGGCTCTGTGCCTTCATCACGCGAAACGCGTTCTGGATGCAGTAGAACATCCCGTTGAGGTTGATGTTCACCACATCCTGCCACTGCTGTGCCGTCAGCTCTTCCAGTAGTACGCCCGGGGCGTTGATGCCAGCGTTGTTGAACAGCAGGTCGACCCGCCCCCAGGCCCGTACCGTGGCGTCGAACAGCGCCTGCACGGCCTCAGGCTGGGAGACATCGGTGGGCAAGACCTGCGCGCGCGCTCCAGCCCCGCTGGCCTGCGCGACAGCCTGCAAGGGTTCGGCACGCCGCCCGGCCAGCATCACATGCCAGCCGTCACCCAGCAGGGCCAGGGCAGCCGCCTTGCCGATCCCCGTGCCCGCGCCGGTGACGATCGCGACCTTGTTCTTCTCGCTCATCGAATCTCCTTGGATATCCATGGAAACGGCCCGTCGGGCCGCGTCAACGCCTGGACTTGCGCCCCTTGCCTTTGGACTTCGCTGCGGCCTTTTTTGCGGCCGCTTTCACAGAAGCCTTGAGCGCCTGGATGGGTGAAGGCAAGGCACGCTTGCTCGCGTCGCTGGCCTGCCGGGCAGCGCGTTTGGCCGCGGCCTTGCGTGGCGCACCGCGCCCCGCCTCCCCGGCCTCGTGCCCCAGCCCCTTGTCGCGCAAGGCGCGGGAGGTAAGCTCGTCTCCCTCGCGCACCAGGCGGAAGTCGATACGCCGGCCATCGAGGTCCACGCGGCTGACCTGCACCCGCACGCGGGTACCGATGGCGTAACGGATACCCGTACGCTCGCCGCGCAGTTCCTGCCGCGCCTCGTCGAAGCGGAAGTACTCTCCGCCCAGCTCCGTGATATGGACCAGGCCCTCGACGTACATCGCGTCCAGCGTGACAAACAGACCGAAGCTCGTGGCAGCCGTCACCACGCCACCGAATTCCTCGCCCAGATGCTCGCGCATGTATTTGCACTTGAGCCATGCTTCCACGTCACGGCTGGCCTCATCGGCCCGGCGCTCGTTGGCACTGCAGTGCAGACCAGCGGCCTCCCAGGCCTGCAGCTCGGCACTGACCTTGCGGGGCTTTTCGCCGGCCTGGCGTTTGGCGGCCTCGCTCTGTTCGAGCCGGCGCGACAGCTTGGCATGCGCTTCGCCGGGGGTCGGCAGCACGGGCAGGTGGTAGCGGGTCTTGCCCAGGATGGCCTTGATCACGCGGTGGACCAGCAGATCCGGGTAGCGGCGAATCGGGCTGGTGAAGTGGGTGTAGGCCTCGAAGGCCAGGCCGAAGTGCCCGCTGTTGTGCGGCGTGTAGATGGCCTGCTGCATCGAGCGCAGCAGCATGGCGTGGATCTGTTGCGCATCCGGTCGTTCCTTGGTGGCCACGGCAATGGCCTGGAACTCTGCGGGGCGCGGATCCTCGCTGATGGTCATGCCGACCCCCATCGCCTTGAGGTAGTTGCGCAGCAGCTCGTTCTTCTCGGGCGTCGGCCCTTCATGCACGCGGAACAGGCCGGCGTGCTTGCTCTGGCCTATGAAGTCCGCACTGCAGACGTTGGCCGCCAGCATGGCTTCCTCGATCAGGCGGTGGGCCTCGTTGCGCACGCGCGGCACGATCTTCTCGATGCGGCCGCTCTCGTCGCAGGTGATCTGGGTCTCGGTGGTCTCGAAGTCCACCGCCCCGCGCTTGGCGCGTGCAGCCAGCAGGGCGCGGTAGACGTCGTGCAGGTTGAGCAGGTCCTGGACGCGCGCCTTGCGTCTCGCAGCTTCGGGGCCGCGCGTGTTGGCCAGGATGGCTGCGACCTCGGTGTAGGTGAAACGGGCATGGCTGTGCATCACCGCCGGGTAGAACTGGTAGGCCGACACCTCACCGTCGCTGGTCACGAACATGTCACAGACCATGCACAAGCGGTCCACATCCGGATTCAGCGAGCACAGGCCGTTGGAGAGCTTCTCCGGCAGCATGGGGATGACACGGCGCGGGAAATACACACTGGTGGCACGGTCGTAGGCGTCGATATCGATGGCCGAACCCGTCTCCACGTAGTGGCTGACATCGGCAATCGCCACCAACAGCCGCCAGCCACGCTGCGCGCTCTTGCCACGCCCCTGCGTGGCAGGCTCGCAGTAGACCGCGTCGTCGAAGTCACGGGCATCCTCGCCATCGATCGTGACCAGGGGAATGTCGGTCAGGTCGACACGGTGTTTTCGATCCTGGGGCCGGACCTTGTCGGGCAGGCCACGCGCCTGCGCGATGCAGGCTTCGGAGAACTCGTGGGGCACGCTGTACTTGCGCACCGCGATTTCGATCTCCATGCCCGGGTCATCGATCTCCCCCAGCACCTCCTTGACGCGGCCCACTGGCTGCCCATAGAGCGCCGGCGGCTCCACCAGTTCGACCACCACCACCTGCCCCGTCTTGGCCTGGCCAGTCGCGCCCTTGGGGATCAGCACGTCCTGCCCGTAACGCTTGTCCTCCGGCGCCACCAGCCATACGCCGCTTTCCTGCAGCAGGCGGCCGATGATGGGCTGGCTGGAGCGCTCGATGATCTCGACCACGCGCCCCTCGGGACGCCCCTTGCGGTCGAAACGCACGATGCGCGCCTTGACCCGGTCCTTGTGCAGGACAGCCCGCATCTCGTTGGGCGGGAGGTAGATGTCCGGCTCGCCGTCATCCCGTGCCACGAAACCGTGACCGTCACGATGACCTTGCACGGTCCCTTCAATTTCTTCCAGCAGTCCGCCGGAGTGAGCCATGGTCTTGATATACAATCCTGTTCTGTTCCTGAGATGCCCAGGTGGCGGAATTGGTAGACGCACTAGTTTCAGGTACTAGCGCTG
>DALYHW010000073.1:0-12792 GCA_031970695.1 Hylemonella sp. | reverse complement strand
GGCGCTATTCTAAGTGGGCAGGCACTTCCATGCCCTGTTCCGGTTTCTATCGGATTGATAGCGAAGCGGGAGCCGGGTGAACCGCCCGGTTCCCGCTGCCGCATCAATCCGCCTGCTTGCGAAGAAATGCCGGGATCTCGAAGTCGTCCATCCCGCCTGACGACAGCGCATCCACCTTGGCCGCAGCCTGCGTGCGGTCGCGGGTGCGCCAGACGCTGGGCGTGGCCATGGAGGTGTAGTCCGGCTGCGGCACGCCCGGGGCGGCGGCGGGAGCCGGCATGGCACCCACGGTGGTCACCGGGTTGTTGAGGGTGGGCACCTGGAAAGGCACGTTGTCGGTTCCGGTACGAAGCACCTGCAGCGGCGGGGCCGTGCGGCGTGCGCCCTGGCGCGACAGGCCCGTAGCGACTACGGTGACGCGGATCTGGTCGCCCAGGTTGTCATCGTAGGCCGTGCCGTAGATCACGTGGGCGTCGGGCGACGCGTAGGCGCGGATGGTGTTCATCGCCAGCTTGGACTCGGACAGCTTGAGGCTGCCCTTGGCCGCGGTGATCAGCACCAGCACGCCCTTGGCGCCGGAGAGGTCGATGCCCTCCAGCAGCGGGCAGGCCACGGCCTGCTCCGCAGCGATGCGGGCGCGATCCGGGCCACTGGCCGCGGCCGTGCCCATCATGGCCTTGCCAGGCTCACCCATCACAGTGCGCACGTCCTCGAAGTCCACGTTGACGTGGCCGGGCACATTGATGATCTCGGCGATGCCACCCACTGCGTTCTTCAGCACGTCGTTGGCATGCGCGAAGGCCTCGTCCTGCGTGATGTCGTCACCCAGCACCTCCTGCAGCTTCTCGTTGAGCACCACGATCAGCGAGTCGACATTGGCTTCCAGCTCGGTCAGTCCGGCGTCGGCATTGGTCATGCGGCGGCCGCCTTCCCAGTCGAAAGGCTTGGTCACCACGCCCACGGTCAAGATGCCCATCTCCTTGGCCACGCGGGCAATCACCGGCGCGGCGCCGGTACCGGTACCCCCGCCCATGCCGGCGGTGATGAACAGCATGTGTGCGCCGGCGATGGCCGACTTGATGTCCTCCACCGCAGCCTCGGCGGCCTCGCGACCTTTCTCGGGCTTGCTGCCCGCACCCAGCCCGCTACCGCCGAGCTGGATGACCTTGTGCGCGCTGCTGCGGCTCAGGGCCTGGGCGTCCGTGTTGGCGCAGATGAACTCCACGCCCTGCACCTCGCGCTCGATCATGTGGTCGACCGCGTTGCCGCCACCGCCGCCCACGCCAATGACCTTGATCTGGGTGCCCTGGTTGAAGGCAGCGTCTTCAATCATTTCGATGCTCATTTGTGTACTCCTAAATATCCAGTTGCCTTGTCTTGCTTGTCTTGTTCCTGATGCCGGGGCGGCGGCCATCCCGGCGGACCCGTGCAGGACCGCCGTCGGTGGGGACTTCCGCGCGCGAGCCAGAGTTTGAAGTTCATGATCAGAAGTTCCCGATGAACCAGTCCTTGACCCGCCCCAGCGCGGTCTTCATCGAGCCGTGCTGTTGCGCCACCTTGTAGCCACGCATGCGCGCCATGCGCGCCTCCTCCAGCAGGCCCATGACCGTCGCCGCGCGCGGCTGGCCCACCATGTCGGCCAGCGCGCCGCTGTACTTGGGGACACCGCGTCGCACCGGCTTGAGGAAGATGTCCTCGCCGAGCTCCACCATGCCGGGCATGATGGAGCTGCCGCCGGTCAGCACGATGCCGGACGACAGCACCTCCTCGCAGCCGGAATCGCGCAGCACCTGGTGCACCAGGGAGAAAATCTCCTCCACCCGCGGCTCGATCACGCCGGCCAGCGCCTGGCGGCTGAGCATGCGCGGGCCGCGGTCGCCCAGGCCGGGCACCTCGACCTGCACGTCCGGATCGGCCAGCAACTGCTTGGCGTAGCCGCTCTCGACCTTGATGTCCTCGGCGTCCTTGGTCGGCGTGCGCAGCGCCATGGCAATGTCGCTGGTGATCAGGTCACCCGCGATCGGGATCACCGAGGTGTAACGGATCGCGCCGCCCGTGAACACGGCCACGTCCGTGGTGCCGGCACCGATGTCCACGCAGGCCACGCCCAGCTCCTTCTCGTCCTCGGTCAGCACCGAGAGGCTGGAGGCCAGCGGGTTGAGCATCAGCTGCTCAACTTCGAGGCCGCAGCGGCGCACGCACTTGATGATGTTCTCGGCCGCGCTCTGTGCACCCGTGACGATATGCACCTTGGCTTCCAGGCGGATGCCGCTCATGCCGATGGGCTCGCGCACGTCCTGGCCGTCGATGATGAATTCCTGCGGCTCCACCAGCAGCAGGCGCTGGTCGGTCGAGATGTTGATGGCCTTGGCCGTCTCCACCACCCGGGCCACGTCGGCGCTGCTGACCTCGCGGTCCTTCACGGCCACCATGCCGCTCGAGTTGATGCCGCGGATATGGCTGCCCGTGATGCCCGTGTAGACGCGCGTGATCTTGCAGTCGGCCATCAGCTCGGCTTCTTTCAGCGCCTGCTGGATGCTGTGTACCGTGGCGTCGATGTTCACCACCACGCCGCGCTTGAGCCCGTTGCTGGGCGCCACGCCGAGGCCGGCCAGCTTGAGCTCACCGCCGGGCAGCACCTCGGCCACCACCACCATCACCTTGGCGGTGCCGATGTCGAGTCCGACGACCAGATCCTTGTACTCTTTTGCCATGTCGTTGGTCCTGCTGTGTCTTCCTAATGCTTCTTGCCCTGATCCTGTGCCACCGTGCTGACACCGCGCAGGCGCAGGGCATAGCCCTGGGCATAACGCAGGTCAGCCATTTCCAGCGCGTCCAGCTTGCGCCCGTGGTGAAGCGCCACCTGCGCGACCGTCCCGAGGAACTGACGCGCCCGGTTCGTGACCTCCTGCGTGCCACCGCTGCCAAGTTCGATGCCCGCGCCGCTGGCCAGTTGCAGGCTCCAGTTGCCGCGCCCGTTCAGGGCTAGCTGCTCGATCTGCAGGTCGAGCGCCTCGAACAGGGGCTGCAGTTCGCGGTACATGGCCAGGACGTCGGCCGAACGGTCGACGGGCCCGTCCAGGCGCGGCAGGTCGTCCTGCTCGATCTCGCCCAGGTTGGCTTCGAACACCTCGCCATGGCTGTTGACCAGCGTCGATTCGCCCTCCTCGCCCCAGTACGCCACCGCCTGGTGCTCCTGCAGGATCACCCGCAGGCGGTTCGGAAACTCGCGCTGCACCACGGCACGCCGCACCCAGGGCACGGTCTCGAAGGCCTGGCGCACCGCGTTGAGATCCACCGTCAGGAAAGTGCCGCTCAGCTGCGGCCCCACATGCGCGCGCAAGGTCAGCGCACTGGTGTGGCTGATATCGCCCAGCACCGTGAGCCCGCGAATGGCAAACACCGGATGATTGGCCAGCCAGCGCCCGCCCGTGCCCAGGCCCAGCAGCACGAACCCCAGCAGCAACAGCGTTGCCGTCAGGTTCATGAGCTTGACGTCGAGCGGAACGGGCAGGCTTTGGGTCATGCCGGCTTGCCTCCGTGGTCCAGCGTGGCCGCCTGCAGCAGCTGCACGCACAGGTCTTCGTAGCTGATGCCGGCGGCCTTGGCCGACATGGGCACCAGCGAATGGCCGGTCATGCCGGGGGCCGTGTTGATCTCCAGCAGGTACGGCTTGCGGGTGCGGGCATCGATCATCACGTCGGCGCGCGCCCAGCCGCGGCAACCCAGCGCCTGGTAGGCGCGCAACACGATCTGCTGGATCTGCTCCTCTTCACCGGTGGGCAGGCCACACGGCACCAGGTACTTGGTGTCGTCGGTGAAATATTTGTTCTGGTAGTCGTAGTTGCCTCCGGGCGCCACGATGCGGATGACCGGCAGCGCCCGCGCCGCGGCGCCGCTGCCCAGCACGGGCACGGTCACCTCCTCGCCGCTGACGAACTGCTCGCACAGCACCTGCTCGTCGACCTGCGCCGCCTTGGCGTAGGCCGCATCACATTCGTCGACGGTCATCACCCTGGACAGGCCGATGGACGAACCTTCGCGCGCCGGCTTGACGATCATCGGCGCGCCGAGTGCGGAGAACGCGGCACGCGTCGCCTCCACGCTGCTCACCTTGCGCCATTGCGGCGTAGGCAGTCCGTCAGCCAGCCAGATCCGCTTGGTCATGACCTTGTCGATGGCGATGGCCGAGGCCATGACCCCCGAGCCGGTATAGGGAATGCCCAGCAGCTCCAGCGCGCCCTGAACCGTACCGTCTTCGCCGAAACGGCCGTGCAGGGCGATGAAACAGCGTTCGAACCCTTCGCGCCGCAGCTCGGACAGCTCGCGTTGCGACGGGTCGAAAGTGTGCGCATCGACCCCGCGCGCACGCAGCGCCTGCAGCACCCCGGTGCCCGACATGATGGAGATGTCGCGCTCGGCGGAGGATCCCCCCATGAGCACGGCCACTTTTCCTAGATTCACTCAGTCCTCTCTCACTTCTTGAGGGAGCCTTGCAGCTCCACCACCTTGGCCGGCACCCCACCGATGGAGCCCGCACCCATGCACATCACGACGTCGCCGCCGCGTGCGTTGTCCAGAATCGCCTGCGGCATGGCCGCAATGTCATCCACGAACACCGGCTCCACCTTGCCCGCCACGCGCAGTGCACGGGTCAGGCTGCGGCCGTCCGCGGCCACGATGGGTGCCTCGCCCGCGGCGTACACCTCGGCCAGCAGCACGGCATCGGCCTCGCCGATGACCTTGACGAAATCCTCGAAGCAGTCACGCGTACGGGTGTAACGGTGCGGCTGGAACGCCAGCACCAGGCGCCGCCCGGGAAAGGCGCCCCGTGCGGCCGCCAGCGTGGCCGCCATCTCCACCGGGTGGTGACCGTAGTCGTCGATCAGCGTGAAGCTGCCACCATCCTTCGCCGGCACCTCGCCATAGCGCTGGAAGCGCCGGCCCACCCCCTTGAACTCGGCCAGGGCCTTGAGCAGGGCCGGGTCAGGGATGTCGAGTTCGGCCGCTACGGCGATGGCCGAGAGGGCGTTGAGCACGTTGTGCCGCCCCGGGAGGTTGAGCACCACATCGAGGTCCGGCAGCACCACGCCATTGCGGCGCTGCACGGTGAAGTGCATCTGCCCACCCTCGGCACGCACGTTCACGGCGCGCACCTGGGCCCCTTCGTTGAAGCCGTAGCTCGTGATCGGGCAGTTGACCTCACCCGCGATCTCGCGCACCGCGGCGTCGTCCGTGCAGAGGATGGCAGTACCGTAGAAGGGCATGCGGTGCAGGAAGTCGACAAAAGCCTTCTTGAGCCGGCCAAAGTCGTGGCCGTAGGTCTCCATGTGGTCGGCATCGATGTTGGTCACGACCGCCATCACCGGCAACAGGTTCAGGAAAGAAGCGTCGCTCTCGTCGGCCTCGACCACGATGTGCTCGCCACTGCCCAGCCGCGCGTTCGCGCCGGCGCTGTTGAGGCGGCCGCCGATCACAAAGGTCGGATCAAGCCCGGCCTCGGCCAGCACACTGGCCACGAGGCTGGTCGTGGTGGTCTTGCCGTGGGTACCCGCGATGGCGATACCCTGCTTCAGGCGCATGAGCTCGGCGAGCATCACGGCTCGCGGGACGATGGGAATCTTTTTCTCCCGCGCGGCCAGCACCTCGGGGTTGTCCGGCTTCACGGCGGTGGAGGTCACGACGGCGTCTGCGCCGGCGATGTTGGAAGCCGCATGACCGACATGGGTCTGGATGCCGAGCGAGGCCAGGCGCTTGAGCGTAGCGCTTTCGGCCAGGTCCGAGCCCGAAATCCGGTAGCCCAGGTTGTGCAGCACCTCGGCAATACCGGACATGCCGGAGCCGCCAAGGCCCACAAAGTGAATCTGCTTGATCGCGTGTTTCATCTTGCCAGCTCCTCGCAGGCGGCCACCACCCGTTCGGTGGCGTCAAGCCGGGCGAGCTTGTGCGCCGCCTCGGCCCAGCGCAGCAGCGTGGGCCGGTTGGCGTGGCGCAGGAGCTCGGCCAGCTTCTCTGGGGTCATGTCCTGCTGCGGCAGCAGCAGGCCCGCCCCCTGGTCGGCCAGGAAACGGGCATTGGTGGTCTGATGGTCATCCACCGCAGCGGGGAACGGCACGAACACGGCCGCGGCTCCGACGGCAGCGATCTCGGTCACCGTGCTGGCACCGGCCCGGCAGATGATGAGGTCTGCGTCGGCAAAGGCACGTGCCGTATCGTCGATAAAGGGCGAGAGTTCAGCCTGCACACCTGCGGCCTCGTAGCCGGCACGCAACGCGTCGAGTTGCGTCGCGCCACTCTGGTGGATGACCTGCGGGCGCTCGCCAGGCGGGATCAGCGCCAGCGCGCGCGGCACCGTCTCGTTCAGCGCCCTGGCGCCCAGGCTGCCGCCCACGATCAACAGCCGCAAGGGGCCGTTACGCCCCGCAAAGCGCTGTGCGGGCGCCGGCTGCGCCAGGAAAGGTGCTCGCAGGGGATTGCCCACCCATTGCGCCTTCTTCATCACATCGGGGAACGCTGTGTAGACACGATCCGCCACGCCGGCCAGCACCTTGTTGGCCATGCCCGCAACGGAGTTCTGCTCGTGCAGCACCAGCGGCTTGCCCAGCAGCACGCCCATCATGCCGCCGGGGAAGGTGATGTAGCCGCCCAGGCCGATCACAACGTCCGGCTTGACGCGACGCACCACCCGCAGGCTTTGCCAGAAGGCCTTGAGCAGGCGCAGCGGCAAGAGGGCCAAAGTGAGCGGGCCTTTGCCGCGCACGCCGCCAAATTCAATCGACTCGAAGGCAAAACCACGCGGCGGCACCAGCCGACCCTCCATGCCACTCTGGTTGCCCAGCCAGTGCACACGCCAGCCATTGGCGCGCAAGGCCTCGGCCACGGCCAGCCCCGGGAAGATGTGACCTCCCGTTCCGCCGGCCATGACGAGCGCACACTTGCTCATGAGCGCCCTCCGTGCATCAGCCATGCCGCGTGCAGCGCCATGTTGCGCTGCGCGCAATGCCTGTTTTGGTGAAACCGGCAACTCATGAGCGCCCTCCGTGCATCAGTTGCCGGTTTTCATAATCGATCCGCAAGACGATGGCGACCGCCACAAGGTTCATCAGGATCGCCGAACCGCCATAACTCATGAAAGGCAAGGTCAGCCCCTTGGTTGGCAACGCGCCCAGGTTCACACCCATGTTGATGAAGGCCTGGAACCCCATCCACACGCCGACGCCCTGGGCCACCAGGCCGGCAAAGACGCGGTCGAGGGCGATGGCCTGGCGGCCGATGTGCATGACCCGGCGCGTGAGCCAGAGGAACAGCACGATGATGGTCAGCACGCCCAGCAGCCCGAATTCCTCGCCGATCACCGCCAGCAGGAAATCGGTATGCGCCTCGGGCAGCCAGTGCAGCTTCTCGACGCTGCCCCCCAGCCCCACGCCGAAGATCTGGCCCCGGCCAAAGGCAATCAGCGAATGCGATAGCTGGTAGCCCTTACCCAGGGTGTGGCGCTCGTCCCAGGGATTGAGATAGGCAAAGATGCGTTCGCGCCGCCATTCGCTCATGGCGATCATCAGCACGAAGGCCACCAGCAGGATGGCCGCGATCAGGAAGAACATGCGCGCGTTCACACCGCCCAGGAACAGGATGCCCATGGCGATGACCGCGATGACCATGAAAGCTCCCATGTCGGGCTCGGCCAGCAGCAGCAGGCCGATGATGGCGACCGCCGCCCCCATGGGCGCCACCGCACGGAAGAAGTGCTCCTTCACGTCCATCTTGCGCACCATGTAGTCGGCGGCATACAGCAGCACCGCCAGCTTGGCCAGTTCCGAGGGCTGGAAGTTCATGACCCCCAGCGAGATCCAGCGGCGCGCGCCGTTCACGCCCTTGCCCACGCCGGGAATCAGCACGGCCACCAGCAGCAGCAGCGCTGCCACCAGCAGCCAGGGCGCGATCTTTTCCCATTTGTCCATCGGCACCTGGAAGGCGATCAGCGCCGCCACGAAGGCGACCACCAGCGACACCATGTGCCGGCTCAGGAAGTGGGTGTGCGCGTACCGTGCGAACTTCGGGTTGTCCGGCAGCGCGATCGACGCGGAGTACACCATGACCAGGCCCCACACCAGCAGGGCCACCACCACCCAGATCAGCGCATGGTCGAAATCGGACAGGCGCACGGGCTGGCTGCTGCTGCGCCCCAGGCCCTGCGGCCCCAGGCGCACGGGCAAGGCATCGGCTGCCGGCGCGGCGCCGAACCAGCCCTTGATTCGTTGCGTCATGGCCGTCACGCCAGCCCCCCCTCGTCGGAGAGGGCCTGCACGGCCTCGACAAAAACACGGGCCCGGTGCTCATAGTTGTCGAACATGTCGAAACTCGCGCAGGCGGGCGACAGCAACACCGCGTCGCTCGGCTGGGCCTGCGCCTGTGCCATACCGACCGCCTCGGGCAGGGTGGCCGCATCGAACAGCGGCACGCCTGTGCCCTGTACCGCCGCACGGATGGCCGGCGCGTCGCGCCCGATCAGCACGACAGCGCGTACGTAGCGCTGGACCGGCGCATAGAGCGGCGCAAAATCCTGCCCCTTGCCATCGCCGCCCAGGATGACCACGATGCGGCGCTCGGCACCCAGGCCGGTCAGCGCCGCCACGGTCGCACCGACATTCGTGCCCTTGCTGTCGTCGAAGTATTCGACTTCCTTCACGATGGCCACGGGTTCGACCCGGTGTGGTTCGCCGCGGTACTCGCGCAGTCCGTAGAGCATGGGCCCCAGCGGGCAGCCTGCCGCCTGGGCCAGCGCAAGCGCCGCCAGGGCATTGGTCGCGTTATGGCGACCGCGGATACGCAGGGCGCCGGCCGGCATGAGGCGCTGGATGAACAGCTCGATCTCTTCGCCGCGCTTGCGCTTCTGGGTTTCGTCGGCTTCCATGGCCCGCACGAGCCAGGCCATGCCGTTGACGATCTCGATGCCATAGTCACCGGGGCGCTGCGGCATCTCGGCACCGAAGCTGACGTACTCCCGCCAGACCGGCTTCTGCAGCTTGGCGCGCACCGGTTCGGGCAGCATGGCCATGACCGCCGCATCGTCGCGGTTGAGCACCAGCAGCCCCTTGCTTCCGAAGATGCGCGCCTTGGCGGCGGCATAGGCCTCCATGCTCCCGTGCCAGTCCAGATGGTCCTGCGTCAGGTTGAGCACCACGGCCGCGGTGGGCTCGAAGCCCTGTACGCCGTCGAGCTGGAAGCTGGAAAGCTCAAGCACCCACACCTCGGGCAGCGTGCCGGCGTCCAGATGCTGCCCGAGCACGTCGAGGAGGTTGGGGCCGATGTTGCCGGCCACGGCCACGGTCTTGCCCGCCTGTGCGACCAGCTGGCCGGTCAGCGAGGTCGTGGTCGTTTTGCCGTTCGTGCCGGTGACGGCCAGCACCCGGGGCGCATAACCACGCGCGACCTGCAGGTCACGCAACGCCCGGGCGAAGAGGTCCAGCTCGCCGCCCGTCCACAGGCCGATGGCCTGCGCCGCCTGCCAGACCGGCGCCACCGTAGCCGGGGCCAGGCCCGGGCTCTTGAACACGGCGCGCACGTCCTGACCGTCGACCAGGGTGGCCTCAAAGGGGCCGCCACGGAAGTCGACCTGCGGCAGTTCGCTGCGCAACTGCGCCAGCTGGGGCGGCGCATCGCGCGTGTCCGCAACGGTCACGCGCGCGCCCTGGCGCACGCACCAGCGCACCATGGCCAGGCCTGATGCGCCCAGCCCCAGCACCAGCACGTGCTGGCCCTGAAGCGGTGAGGCCGGCAGCTCTTGCGGCGCCGGCGCGGAGGCTGGCGGTGCCGGCTCCTCATCGGCGCTGTCCGTCACCGCTTCAGGCAAGGGCTCCGCCGCGCTGGCCGCCTCCGCCGGTGCGGCGTCGGCAAACAGCTGCGCCACAAAGGCCTTGGCTTCCTGGGCGGCGGTCAGGGTCTCTGGCAAGGGGCGCTTGGCGGTCTTGCCTGAGGCGGGTTGGGCGATAAGCGCGGGGGCGGGGTCGGCCTCGGGCACTGCCTCGGCACCGTCTGCGGGCGCGGCCAATTCGGCATTCGCCACAGACGCCGGCTCCACGGGCTCTGCGGCAGGCACGGGCACGACCATCGCCTCGTCCTGAGGCGGCATGGCGGGTTGATCGTCAGGAAACTCGTTCTCGTTCATCGCAATTTCAGGGTCGACAGGCCCACCAGGCACAGCAGCATGGTGATGATCCAGAAGCGCACCACGACCTGCGTTTCCTTCCAGCCGCTCTTTTCGAAGTGGTGATGCAGCGGCGCCATCTTCAGGATGCGCCGGCCTTCGCCGTATTTCTTTTTTGTGTACTTGAACCAGGACACCTGCAGCATCACCGACAGGGCTTCGACCACGAAGATGCCGCCCATGATGGCCAGCACGATCTCCTGGCGCACGATGACGGCGATGGTGCCCAGGGCGCCGCCCAGGGCCAGCGCCCCCACGTCGCCCATGAAGACCTGGGCCGGATGGGTGTTGAACCACAGGAAGGCCAGCCCGGCGCCGGCCATGGCCGAGCAGAAGATCAGCAGCTCACCCGAGCCGGGAATGTGCGGGAAGAACAGGTACTTGGAGTAAACCGCGCTGCCCGTCACATAGGCGAACACGCCCAGCGCCGAGCCCACCATGACCACCGGCATGATGGCCAGGCCGTCCAGGCCGTCGGTCAGGTTCACCGCGTTGCTCGAGCCCACGATGACCAGGTAGGTGAGCACCACGAAGCCGATCACGCCCAGCGGGTAGCTCACCGTCTTGAAGAAAGGAAGCAGCAGGCCGGCCTTCGCCGGCAGTTCGACCGAGAAACCCGACCGGACCCAGTTCATGAAAAGCTCCCACACGCCCTGGTTGCTGCTGCCGGAAATCGAGAAGACGAGGTAGAAGGCGGCGATCAGACCGATCACCGACTGCCAAAAATACTTTTCGCGCGAGCGCATGCCCTCGGGGTCCTTGTTGACCACCTTGCGCCAGTCATCGACCCAGCCGATGGCGCCAAAGCCCAGCGTCACCAGCAGCACGATCCACACGAAACGGTTGGACAGGTCGAACCACAGCAGCGTGGAGATGCCGATGGCCAGCAGGATCAGCACGCCGCCCATGGTGGGGGTACCGCTCTTGGAGAGATGGGTCTCCATGCCGTAGCCGCGCACGGGCTGGCCGATCTTGAGTTCGGTGAGCCGGCGGATCACGTAGGGACCGGCCACCAGGCCGATCAGCAGAGCCGTCAGCGCCGCCATCACCGCACGGAAGGTGAGGTACTGGAACACCCGGAAGAATCCGAACTCGGGCGAGAGGCCCTGCAGCCATTGGGCCAGGCTCAGCAGCATGGCAGGCTCCTCGTGTGCAGATCAGACAGCATGATGTTGTTCCTTGTTATGTTCGGCGTGCGTCGTGACCGCCTGCACCACACGCTCCATGCGCATGAAGCGCGATCCCTTGACCAGCACGCTCCCCAGTGCAGGCAGGCCCTGCAGCACGGCCGCACTGAGTGCCTCGATGTCCTGGAAATGCCGGCCCGCCCCGTAGGCCTGCACCGCATGGCGACACTGCTCCCCCATGGCATACAGCTGCTCGATGCCGCGCTCGCGCGCATAGGCACCCACCTCGGCATGGAAGCGCGGCCCCTCCGTGCCGACCTCGCCCATGTCACCCAGCACCAGCAGATGGGGCCCAGGCAGGCCCGCCAGCACGTCGACGGCCGCGCGCACCGAATCAGGGTTGGCGTTGTAGCTGTCGTCCACCAGCGTCAGCGTGCGTCCCGCAAGCGGCACGGCCAGCGCGCGCGAACGGCCCTTGACAGGCTCGAACGCCGCCAGCCCCTGCGCGATGGCGGTGAGCGGCACGCCCGCGGCGAGCGCACAGGCCGCCGCGGCCAATGAATTCTTCACGTTGTGCAGTCCGGCCACACGCAGCGTGTAGCGCAACGGTCCGGCCGGCGTGCGGGCCTCAACGTCCCAGGCCTCGCCCGTCCATCGCGGCGCCACGCAGCTGAGGTCGGCAGCACGCGCCTGATCCATAACGGCAAAGGTCAGCTGGGGCCGTGCGCCCGCGAGTTCGTGCCAGAGCCCGCTGTAGGTGTCGTCTGCCGGGAAAACCGCGGCACCGCTGCCACCCAGCGCCGCGATCACCGCACCGTTTTCACGGGCCACGGCCTCGATCGTTGCCATGAATTCCTGGTGCTCACGCTGCGCGTTGTTCACAAGGGCCACCGTCGGTTGTGCCATCGCAGCCAGTACGGCAATCTCGCCCGGGTGGTTCATGCCCAGCTCCACCACGGCGAGCTCGTGCGCGGCGCGCAGTCGCAGCAGGGTGAGCGGCACACCAATGTCGTTGTTGAGGTTGCCCTCGGTTGCCAGCGTCGCCTGCGGCTTCCAGGCGCGCAGGATGGCCGCGATCATCTGCGTCACGGTGGTCTTGCCGTTGCTGCCCGTCACGGCGATCAGCGGCAGCTTGAACTGCGCCCGCCAGCCGGCAGCCAGCTGGCCCAGCCCGAGCTTGCTGTCCGCCACCACCAGGCCGCTCAGGCCGCTGGCACGCAGGGCTGTCGCGTCGCTGCACAGGGCTGCCACGGCACCGGCGGCCCGGGCCTGCACGAGAAAGGTGTTGCCGTCGAAGCGCTCGCCCTTGAGGGCAACGAAGAGGTCTCCCGGTTGCAGCGTGCGGGTGTCGCTGTGCACGCGTTGCACGCCCACCAGGGCATCACCCACCAGTTGCTCCCCCGACAACCAGGCCTGGGCCTGCTGCAGGTTGAACATGACACCATGCGCGCTCATGCC
>DALYHW010000072.1:0-12948 GCA_031970695.1 Hylemonella sp. | reverse complement strand
CCGGCTATGCCTTGGTGCTGTCAGCGACCAATGCCAACGGCCCCGGCCCGGCCTCTGCGGCTGCGGATGTCATCACCGCCTTCGATGTGCGAGCGCGCTTCTTTGAGCCCGACACCCAGCCAAATGACTCGATCTTCGTCGGCTCGTTCACGCTCAACTCGACCACCCGCACGGTCTCGGGGCTCAAAGGCACGCTGAGTGAATCGATGACCGGCTCAGCCAACGGCTCGACGCCGATGGCGCTGATTGCCTTGAACTACCAACTATCGTCCGTGAGCGATGGTGCCGGAGGCTTGCTGGTCTCGGCCTTTGCGCTCAACACCGTCAACACCTTCTACCCCAATGGCTTTGCCGACACGGTCAACGGGATCTACTACGGCTTCCCGACGGCATGGAACGCGGCGACGGCCAACTCGTTCATCAAGCTCGACCTCAACCCCGACGCCCCGACCCGCACACCCGACACGGCGCAGCTCAACCGCATCGAATACGGCGACTGCGCTCAGGGCGGGATGATGGGCGCAGCCTGCATGACCGGCTCGGCCAGCGGGGGGACCATGGGCGGGTATCCGGTGGAGCAAGTGGTGACGCGTCGCACGAAATAACACCCTCCCATCCTGCTTAACCAGAACCACCAGAACCGCCAGAAAGGTGACTTGCCCATGCTTTACCAACGCTCCATCAAACTGCCTCTCACGCTCAGCGCCTTGGCGCTCCTTTCGGCTTGCGGCGGTGGCAGCGACACGGCCACAGGCGTCGTGCCCGGCACGCCCACCGGAGTGACGGCCACGCTGGGTAGCACCGACAGCACGGTCATCGTCAGCTATACAGGTACGCCGAGCGCAGGCAGCAGCGCCATCACAAGCTACACCGCCACCTCCATGCCTGCTGGCCTGAGCGCCAGCGCCGCCTCCGGCCCGGTCACCGTCACTTGCCCGAGCAGTTGTGCCGGCTACGCCTTCACAGTCAGCGCCACCAACGCCAGCGGCACCGGACCGGCATCCACTCCAGCGAATGTCGTCACCAGCTTCGACGTCACGGCGACCTTCACCGAGCCCATGACGCAGCCGAACAACACGATCTTCACCGGCTCGTTCACGCTCGATTCGACCACCCGTACCGTCTCGGGGCTGGCCGGCACGCTGAGCGAATCGATGACCGGGATGGGCTCGATGCCCATGACGCTGATCAACCTGAGCCATCAACTTTCGTCGGTGAGCGACGGCGCAGGTGGCTTGCTGGTGGCGAGCTTCGCGCTGAACACGGTCAACACCTTCAGTCCGAGTGGCTTTGCTGACACCACCAACGCCGTCTACTACGGCTTCCCGACAGCATGGAACGCTGCGACCGCCAACTCGTTCATCAAGCTCGACCTCAACCCTGATTACCCGACTCTGGCGCCCACCACCGCCCAGATCAACCGCATGGAATACGGCGACTGCGGGGCGGGCAGCATGATGGGTGCTGCATGTATGTCCGGCACGACCACAGGCAGCGCCATGATGGGCGGCGGTGGCACGATGGGCGGCGTACCCACCTCACAGGTGGTGACGCGCCGGCCGTAACAAGCCAAGCCCCTCAATGCGCCACCCGCTGCTGCACCGCTGCCGAACCTGGATCACCCTGTGGGTGATCTGGGCGTTCGCGCTGGTGCCGGCGCTGTCGTTCCTGTCGATGCAGGACGGCAGGCTTCTTGCACCGGGGCTGGACAGTACCTGCCTGCCCGGGGGTGGACCGTCGCTTCAGGCCACACTCGCCTTGGGTGACAAGTCGGTGCCCGCCGCACCACTGCATGACGGCATTCATTGCCCCTTTTGCCTGGGCAGCGCGCCCCCAGCACTGCCAGCAGCCGAACCCGCGCTGATCGTCGGGCCCCTGCCCTTGCAGGGCGGGATTCGCCCCACCCATCCGCAGCCCCTGCGGCCTTCGACCTTCCCAAGTCGATACGGGCTGTCACGCGCCCCGCCCGCCGCCTGATTCCTCAGCGTTACTTTCCATCCTTTTTTCAGGTGCGGATCCCTTCCCGGGCGGACTCAATCCCCTCTGGCGTTCCGTCGAGTTCTTCACGGCGGTCTTACCAGCTTCCCGTCCGGGCCCGCACCTGTTTTTGCAACACCAAACTTTTCTGTCGCCCCGCCCGCCTTGCGGCCCCCGGGTCTGACGCCTCACGCCTATGCATCGGTACTTGCACGAGTTTCATCGCCGGCTTGCCCTGCTGCTGGCCCTGCCGCTGATGCTTGTCGTGATCAGTGGTCTTCTGATCGCGTCCCGCCACCTCGGTGACCTGCAGGTGCCGATGAGCTGGATGTTCCGCAAACCCCCGCAGCGGCTGCCAATGTCGGTCTACCTGCCGCTGCCCGACGGCTCAGCCTGGATCGGCACCCCGCAGGGGCTCAAGCATCTGGGAACGGACCGCCTTCAGAACGAATCGGCCTTCGACGGTCTGGAAATCACCGCGCTGGCCAGCCTGCCCGATCACCCCTACCCGGTGGTCGCCACCCGCACCGCCCTGTGGTCACGCACGACCGAGGGCCCCTGGGAAATGCGCCTGCGGGGCCGTGTCCGGCAGCTCAGCCTGAATGGCCAGGGCGAACTGCTGGTGATCATCGGCGGGGAAGGCCCGATATCCGAAAGCCACGCCCTGCACTCTGCCGACGGCCACAGCTGGTTTGCTGACCCGGCTGCACAGCGCGCCGCCCGCAGCCTGCCCGCCTTGAATGACCCCACCGTCAGACTGTCCCAGTTCGCCACCGAACTGCACTCCGGCACCTTCCTGCTCGGCCGAGGCACCGGCGAGCTGATCTGGACCCTGACCCTTGGGGGCGCTCTGTTGCTGCTGACCTTGTCCGGCTTCTGGATCGCGTGGATACACCGCCGCGGCGATATGAATCAAGGCTCAGACCTTTAACTTGCTGTCCTTACGCAACCCACCAACCCATGAATTACCCAGCCCGCGCCCCACCGGCCAGCTGACTGCTCAGCGTTACTTTTCCATCCTTTTATCGGGTGCGGGGGCAAGCCTTGCTGAACGAGAGCCTCTAAACAGTTTCGAGATGCGAATTCACTCGTTCATGGCATCTTGAAACCTTCTCAGCGGTCCCGCACCTGTTTTTCCAGATCTCATTGCCTCGTCGATTCGCCGTGTTCCACCGCCTCATGCACCGTCGCATTCGGTACCTGATCGCCCTTGTGGTGGTCTGGGGACACGCGCTCGTGCCTGCGCTCGCCTTCCTGGCCGTTCACAACCCAGAGCTATGGCTGGGTGATGAGGTCTGCTCCATCGCCACCATAACGGCACAGACCTCATCGCCTTCATCGCCGAGCTCTGCCGGCGGACATGGCTCGCACTGCCCACTGTGCATCCTGCATACCACCGGCGCCTCGATGCCCGGCCCGGAAGCAACGCCCTTCCCCAGGGTAGTACTGCAACCCGACTCGCCGCCGCACGATGTCCCCTCCGGGGTCGACCTCCCCGAGACACCACCCGCCCGGGCAGGTCACAGCCGAGCCCCGCCTCTGGCTTGAAGGCCCGATCGGCTGACGTTCCGACCCTCTGGTTGGCGGCAGCCCTCCATCCCTATTCGCTCCCTACACCCTGGTACGGCCCGACAGACCGGGCGCTGCCGCATGTCTTTTTGAATTTTTCTCACCCGAATCATGTTCATTCGCTCCGTTCCTCCCCTGCCCCGTTCGATGCTGATGCTGGCGATCGCACAAACGGTCTGCATCCAGGCCCAGGCTCAAAGCATGGCAAGCGACGCCTTCCGTACCACCCGGGGGGTGACCATCACTGGCTCCACCATCGATGACCGCTTTGGTGACAACGCCCGCGAGCCCAGCAGCAGCACCACGATCTCCGGCCGCAAGATTGAAAGTCAGCACATCTCCAACATGATCGAAGTGCTGCGGTCAGTCCCAGGGATCACGGTCGATTACGCCGGCGGCGACGATTTGAAGATCAAGTTCCGCGGCGTCGAGAACCAACGCTATATGGGCGAAAAACCCGGTGTGGCCATCGTGATCGACGGTGTGCCGGTTTACGAGCGCACCGGCAAGGTCAACGTCAATCTGGACAACATCGAGTCGATCAGGATCGTCAAGGGCGGTGCCTCGTACCTGTACGGCGAGGACGCTCTGTCCGGGGCCGTCGTCATCACGACCAAGCGGGGTGCCACCCACAAGGGCGGTGCGGTCGAGGCTGATCGGGGCGCCTACGGCTACCAGCGCCAACTCGGCCGCATCGGCTTTGCCAACGACGAATGGTCGGGGCATCTGCAGATGGCTCACCGGGCCGCCGATGACTTTCACTTTCAGTCGAACTACTGGAGCCACACGCTGGGCAGCAATCTGCGCTGGGCACCGGATGCCCAGCAGGATCTGACCCTGGGCATTGAGCTGGAAGATCGCTTCCGCGACAAGCACGGCGTGGTCACCGGTGTGACGCAAGCCGCAACTGACCCCCAAGGCACGATTGGTCGCGACTACGCCCGCCATTTCGATGTGGCGCTGGACCGCACCAACCTGACTTACTCAAACAACCTCAGCGCAGACACCAATCTGCTGGCACTGATCTATCAATACCGCGATCACACGCAGTTTTGGTCGTCTCCGCAGCGCTTTTCCTCGACCGGTTCGGCGGTGACGTCCCCGGATGCCTACACCACGAACAACGACTATCACCAAACTCAGCGTGGCCTTAAAAGCGAGCTGCGCTCCAGCCTGTCGCCGGCACTGGCCGTGATGGGTGGTGTCGAGGTCAAGCGCAACGAGTACCTCAACCTGACCAGCGCCCGGGTCAGCTACAAGAACAGCCCCTCACCGACCAGCCCGGTCACAACCGAGGGCACCGTCTTCGGCGACGACGACACGGTCGAAGCTACCCGCGCGCTCTACGGCGAAGCCAAGTGGAGTCCGACCAACGACTGGACGCTGACCGGCAATCTGCGCCACGACCTGATGGACATCCGCTATGACGCTCTGCCCGTCTCAGGCAACGGCAACACCACGCTGCACGAGTCCAAGAGCTTCGGCCAGTCGAGCTGGCGCCTGGGGGCGGCCTGGGCGGCCACCGAGCAAAGTACCTGGTTTGGCAACGTCTCGACCGGTTTCCGCGCTCCAACGGTGGATCAGCTCTACCGCGGCAGCATGAGCCCGACGGGTAACGTCGCCAACAACCCGGACCTCAAGCCCGAAACGGCCACCAATCTGGAAGTCGGCCTGCGCACTGTCTTCGGCCTGCTCGGCCGCAGCAGCAGCCTGGAAACCACGGTCTTCCAGATCGACCGAAAAGACTTCATTCTCGACACCAACGGCCAGTATTCGAGCAGCAATGCCAGTCATATCGGCCGCTACGAAAACATCGGTGGAGTGCGCTCTCGTGGTCTGGAACTGGCTCTGAAGTCGAGCCTGAGCGATGCCCTGAGCTGGGATCTGGCCTACACCTATCTCGACAGCCGTTTCACCCAGTACGACACGTTCCAGCTGGCGCTGGGCAATCCGCGCGGCACGCTGGTTGGTAGCACCGCCGCCTGCACCCCCGGCAATGCCGCGTTCAGCTGGAACAACTGCTACACCTTCCAGACCTACAACAACACCGGCAACAAGGTACCGCGCACGCCACCACACGCGCTGAACCTGCGTACGCATTGGACGGTCAACCCGAACTGGAAGCTCTCGGGCGAAATGGATGCCCGTTCTGATGCCTGGGCCGACGAGATCAATCAGGAAATCTGGGCTGGCCGGACGATCTTCAACCTGATCGCTGACTATCAGCGCAAGCTCGACTGGCCCGGTGGAGCCCGTCTGTCGGCCTTCCTGCGCATCGACAACGTCTTCGACAAGAACTACTTCAATATCGCCCGCGGCACCAACGACTCCCAAAGCCCGAGCACCGGCAGCAAGTACGACGGGATCTACAACGCCGAGGATCTGTCGATCACCGTCAACGAAGGTCGTGTTTGGCGTGCGGGCTTGGCCCTGCGCTTTTAAGGACCACCCCCATGGATAGCCTGAAAACCTTGGTCGAGTGGGGGGTGATCGGCCTGCTGCTGGGGCTCAGCGTGATCGCGGTTGCGATTGCGCTGGAGCGCCGGCGCAGCCTGCAACGCATCGATGCCCGCAGCTACAGCAGCCGCGCACGGCTGGAGCACGACCTGACGCAGCGCCTGAACGTGATCAGCTCGATCGCGTCGAACGCGCCCTACCTCGGGCTGCTCGGCACCGTGCTTGGGATCATGCTGACCTTCCAGCAGCTCGGCGCCAGCGGCGAGATGGACGCCAAGTCGATCATGACCGGCCTGGCGCTGGCCCTGAAGGCCACGGCCGTGGGCATCGGCGTGGCGATGCCCTGCGTAGCGATGAACAACGGCCTGCGCCGGCTGGTGCGCGCCCGGCTGACCGATTTCGACGAGGCTCGCGGTGGCTAGCGCGCATGACGACGCCGACGAGATCGGCGAGATCAACATCGTGCCACTGGTCGATGTGATGCTGGTGCTGCTGACCATCGTGCTGACCAGCGCCACTTTCATCGTCAACGGGCGCATCCCGGTCGATCTGGCGCGGGCCAGCCAGGCGGCGCCGGCATCGAGCACGCCGCCGCGCGTCATCACGCTGACACGCGAGCAGCAGCTCTACATCGATGACCGGCTGATCGACGGCGGCGCAACCGCGCTGGCCGCAGCCCTGCACGACTGGGCACAGGATCAGCCGGTGGTGGTGCGTGCCGACGCTGCCCTGACCCTGGGGCCTTTCGTTGAACTGGTGGATCGCATCAAGGCGCTGGGCTACCAGAAGGTCAGCCTGGAAGTGAGGCGCTCATGAGTCCGCCCCTCGTCACGCGACGGCAGGACTGGATCGTCTCGGCCGGGCTGCACGCGCTGGTGCTGGGCAGTGCGGCCTTGCTGAGCCTGTCGCCTCCGGCCGAGCCGGTGCATCGGCTGGATCTGCCGCTGCACTGGAGTGAGGTCGAGCCCGCAGCCGCCGAAGCACCGCCTGCGCCTCGCCCTCCTGCACCGACTCCAAAGCCAGCGCAGTCGCCGACGACCCGCCCCACGGCGGCTACCCGCTCCGAGCCGCCCAGCCCGGTCGTGCCAGAGACAACACCGCTGCCCCGGGAACTTGCACCGGCTGCTGAGCCCTACGCAGCAACGGCCAACCCGGAGGCCCAAGCCGTCTCCCCAGCAACACCACAGCCGACGGGATCGTCCCCAACAGCCAGCACCGCACCCGCTGTCGCGTCCACGGACCCCGCCACCGAACGACGCTGGCAGGCCCAGCTTGAAGTCCTGCTGGCCCGCGACCGTCACTACCCAATGCAGGCACGCCGTGCCGGACAGGAAGGCACGGTCACGGTCGAGGCCCACTTTGCCGCCGACGGTCAGCTACTGCGCTGCGTCGTTCAACTCGGTTCGGGCTTTCGCGCGCTGGACGAAGCCGCCATCGCCATGGTCCACCGGGCCGCCGATGCAGCCCGCGCCCTGATCCATCCGGGGCGAAGCACACGACTTCGCATCCCGATTACCTTTCATCTGGAGGAGTCCTGATCATGTACAGGCTCTTGAAGAGTTCCCTGATCCGCACCATTGCCCGTCCCTCCACGCTGTGGATGTTGACGCTGGTCATGATCCTGACCTTGACGCTGATCGGCCGGTATCGCAGTGCTCATGCCCTGTCCGCGCCGGTGCAACCCGCAGCTCGGGTGACCCTGCTGTCCACCTCGTTCGTGCTGGAACGCAAGTTCCGGCTGATGGCCGAGGCCCTCAGGCGTGAGGGGGTAGAACTGAACTGGGTTCAGGTCGATCGGGCGGCCCCGCACGGCGGAGAGATCGCCGCACAACAAGCACTGAACAAGACCCAGCTGGTGATTCTTGACGCACCCCGCAGCGACGACAGCGCTGCCATCGAGAAGGCCGTTGGCAAGATGCTGCGCGAGCGCGCGCTGCCAACCGTTTCGATCAACGTGATGAGTCCGCCCAACCGGCTGCGCAGCATCAACCTCGATGCGGCCAAGGGCCAGCAGCTGTTCGATTACTACGTCAGCGGCACCGCAGCCAACCATGCCCGACTAGCGCTGTACCTGCGTGCACTGCTGACCGGAGGCGACACCACCGCCGTGCCACCACCGGTGGCGCTGCCCAATGGCGGGATCTACCACCCGGGCTTCGACACCCCGGTCTTCGCTTCGCTGCCCGAATACCTCAGCGCCTGGGAGCGCAAGAGCGGCCAGCGCTGGCAGGGCCGGCCGGTGATCGGCATGGAGATGTCCTCGACCTACATCTCCGACGGCCAGACCCGCCTGCTCGATGCCACCGTGGCCGCCATCGAGGCGCGCGGCGGCGTGCCTCTGCTGTTCTACCGCAGCTCGCGCGTGGCGCGTGCACGGATGGAAGCCCGGACGGATCGACCCGAACAAGGCAGCACGCCCAGCGGCCGCCCGGCCCGAGCGGCTGCGGCAAGTGTGCCGACTGAATCGCCCTTCCCCAATCCCAAGGAACGCCGCACGATTGAAGTCAACGAGCCGATCATCACCCTGGACGGCCGCGTGATCCTCAACGTGCTGATGGTCAACACCTTCCTCGGCTCGGACCCCGAAGCGCGCAAAGCCTGGCACCAGGCCATGGGCATCCCGGTGATCAACGTGGTGCATTACCGCACCGGCAACCGGGCAGACTACGCCAAGGATCTGGCCGGCATCAGCAGCTTCTATCTGCCCTTTACCCTGACCACGGCCGAGTACATCGGCCTGCAAGATCCGGTGGTGGTGAGCACCAACGAGGGCGGCGAACTCGTGCCCATGCCCGAGCAGATGGACCTGATGATCGGCAAGACCATGAATCTGGCCAGCCTTCAAACCAAACCCAACGCCGACAAACAGGTCGCGCTGGTGTTCTGGAACCACCCGCCGGGCGAGAAGAACCAAGGTGCCAGCAACCTTAACGTGCCGCGCTCGATCGCCTACCTGGTGGACCGCCTGCGCGCCGAAGGTTATGCCTTCGATGCCGTGCAGGAGCAGCAGATCATCGACGCCGTGGGCGTGATGCTGCGCCCGGTCTACCGCAAGGGCGCCCTGCCCGAGCTGATGAAGAGCGCGCACTGGGACTTCATCCCGCTCGCTGACTACAAGCGCTGGTACGCCACCCTGCCCGAGACCAAGCGCGCCGAGATCGAGCAGTTCTGGGGCCAGCCCGAGAAGAGCCCGTGGATCGCCAAGCGCGACGGTCAGAGAGGCTTCGTCATCCCGCGCTTCAAGCTGGGCAAACTGGTGGTGCTGCCGCAGATGCCGCGCGGCGAGATCGCCGACGACAACGAGAAAAAGCTCTTCCACGACACCAAGCTGCCGGTGAACCACTTCTACCTGGCTGGCTACCTGTGGATGCGCGAGCAGTTCAAGGCCGATGCCATCGTGCACTTCGGCACCCACGGCACGCAGGAATGGACACCCGGCAAGGAGCGCGGCCTGTGGGCCTATGACGACCCCAACCTGCTGGTCGGCAACACGCCCGTGGTCTACCCCTACATCGTGGACAACATCAGCGAGGCCATCCACGTCAAGCGCCGTGGTCGCGGCGTGATCGTCAGCCACCAGACGCCAGCCTTCTCGCCCGCTGGCCTGTCAGACGACTTCGTCAAGCTGGCTGACCTGCTGCGCGAGTACCAGAGCGCCGACGAGGGCCTGCTGCGCGAGAGCAGCAAGAAGCTCAGCGTCGCCCAGGTGCTGAAGATGAACGTGCACAAGGACCTGAAGCTCACACCCGAGCAGCTCGACCGCGACTTCGACCGCCACCTGCGCAACATCGAGGACTACCTCGAAGACCTCGGCAGTGCCATGCAGCCGCTCGGTCTGCACACGCTGGGGCGCGACACCGAGCGTGCCCACACGATCAGCAACGTGATGCAGATGCTCGGCCAGCCGCTCTACGAGGCGATGGGCCTGAAGAGCGCCCGGGCCGCTTTCACCGGCGACTACCGCCAGATCCAGGCCAGCAAGCCCTACCGCTTCGTCGACGAGGTGGTGATGGGTGACACGCCGCTGGACGCCATCGCCGACCCGGTGCAACGCAAGCTCGCCGAGCGCGGCCGCAAGTACGTGGGTGACCTGCGCGCCGAGCACGAGGTGGAAGGCGTGGTGCGCGGCCTCGCGGCGCGCTGGATCGACCCGAGCTACGGCGGCGACCCGATCCGCAACCCCGACGCCCTGCACACCGGCCGCAACATGTACGGCTTCGACCCGGGCCGCGTGCCCACCAAGGCGGCCTACGAGGCCGGCAAGGTGGCGCTCGACAACTTGGTTGCCACCTACCAGCAGACCCACCAGGGCCAGTTCCCCGAGAAGCTCGCCTTCACGATGTGGAGCACCGAGACCATGCGGCATCTGGGCATGCTCGAAGCCCAGATCCTCTGGGCCATGGGCGTGCGCCCGACTTGGGACGAAGGCGGCCGCGTCACCGGCATGGAACTGGTGCCCTCGGCTGAGCTGAAGCGCCCGCGCATCGACGCGGTGATCTCGCTCACCGGCCTCTATCGCGATCAGTTCCCCAACGTGATGGAGCGCTTCAACGAGGCCATCGCCCTGCTGGCCGCGCTGGACGACGAGGGTCAGGCCGGCGGTGTGCGCAACTTCGTGCGCGCCAACACCCAGCGCATCGAGGCGCAGATGCTCAAGGCCGGTCTGCCGGCGACCGAGGCGCGCCAGTTCGCCCTGACGCGCATCTTCGGCAACGAGAGCGGCGACTACGGCACCAAGCTGCCCGAGGCGACGCTGGCCTCCGACCACTGGGATGAAGGCGACGGCAAGCTGGAAAAGCTGTACCTGTCGCGCATGTCCTGGGCCTATGGACCCGACACGTCGCAGTGGAGTCGCAAGTACCAGGGCGGCAACGGCCAGGAACTCAACGCCTACGCCGAGCACCTGCGCGGCACCAGCGCAGCGGTGTTCTCGCGCTCCAGCAACCTGCGCGGCCTGCTCGACACCGACCACCCCTTCGAATACCTCGGCGGCATCTCGATGGCGGTCAAGCACCTCGACGGCACCACGCCGCAGCTCTTTATTTCCAACATGCGCGATCCGGCCAAAGCCAAGCTGGAGACGGCCGAGCGCTTCATGGCCAATGAGCTGCGCTCGGTCTACCAGCACCCGAACTGGATGGCCGAGATGAAGAAGGAAGGCTACAGCGGCACGCTGCAGATGCTCAACACCGTCAACAACTTCTGGGGCTGGCAGGTGATGGACCGCAACGTGGTGCGCGACGACCAGTGGCAGGAGTTCGTCGAAAGCTACGTCAAGGACCGCTACCAGCTCGGCCTGCGCGAGTGGTTCGAGAAAAGCAACCCGACCGCGCTGGCGCAGATCACCGAACGCATGATCGAGGCGGCGCGCAAGAACTACTGGAAGGCCGATGCCGCGACGCTGCGCGAGCTGGTCGCAACCTACCAAGACATTGCGGCCCGACATGACGTGCACACCAGCAACGAGGCTTTCAAGAAGTTCGTCGCCGACGTCGCCGCCGGCTTCGGCTTGGGCCAACCCAGCGGGGCACGTCCGACCAAGGCAGTCGATGCCTCCCGACCTCCTGCGGCAACACAGGCCGAAGCGCGTCCTACCTCGCCGCCCGACACCCCACCGCCGGTCGTGCGCGGGCAGCAACTGCGTGAGGTACCGATGACACCCCAGGAAAAACTGATCTGGACCTACGCGGCCCTGATCGGTGCCGCGCTGCTGCTGGGCATCGGCTGGCAGGCCTGGCGCACCCGTCGCGAACAACTCTGAACCCGATATTCCATCCTCGAAATCCCATGAATACGCTCGAAACCCTGCTCTACGAAGTCTCCAAGCTCTTTCTCACGCCGGTGCTGATCGTGCTGGGACTGATGTTCGTCTACGCCTTTTTCGCCTTGGGCACGCTGATCTTCGATCTGGCCTTGCGCCAGTGGCGCGGTTCAGCCAGGCGCCCCTTGGCGCTGTATCAGCGCCGCAACCCAAGTGCCACTCAGGACGCGCTGGAGCTGCAACTGCTCAAGTTGCTGGAGCCGCTCAAGATCGTCAGCCGCGTCGCTCCCATGCTTGGTCTGGTCGCCACGATGATCCCGATGGGACCAGCGCTGGTGGCGGTGTCGTCCGGCAACACTCAGGGCATTGCGCAAAACCTGGTGGTCGCCTTTGCGGCGGTGATCGTCGCGCTACTGGCCGCAGCCATCACCTACGTGGTGCTGTCGGTGCGGCGCCGCTGGCTGCTGCTGGAACTCAACGAGGTGCTGGGCGCACCCTCGACTTCTGCGCAGGTGGCCCATGGCTGAGCGCACCCGCCGACTCTCGATCCTGGAGGACGAGGAAAACGACGACCCGATCCTCAGCGTCGTCAACATCATCGATGTCTTCCTCGTCATCATCGCGGTGCTGCTGATCGCGGTGATGGAAAACCCGCTCAACCCCTTCGCAACCCAGGACGTGGTGGTGATCCGCAACCCGGGTCAACCCAACATGGAAATGCTGATCAAGGAAGGCCAGCAACTCAAGCAATACCGCTCCAGCGGCCAGATCGGCGAAGGCCAAGGCGCCAAGGCCGGGACGGCCTATCGAATGAAAGATGGCTCGATGGTCTACGTTCCGGAGGGCGGCAGCTCCGAAAACCCACCCCAGCAGTGACAGACATCACAGACACCCGAAAGGCTAGGATCGCATGATCCATACCCTCATGAACAAGGCACCCACGATGTTCATTTCCCCTCGTCCGGGCCGGCGCCCGGTTCTGTCGGCCCTGGTGACGGCCTGGCTGGCGGCTACCACGGCCCTGCTGTCGCCCACGACATCCTTCGCCCACGACTACCGCGTCGGCAAGGTCGCGGTCGAACACCCCTTCGCGCCCCCGAGCGTCAACGGGGCGACCACCGCAGCGGTTTATCTGCGCCGCATCGAAAACAGCGGCGATCAGGCGGACCGACTGATCGCCGCAC
>DALYHW010000071.1:0-13022 GCA_031970695.1 Hylemonella sp. | reverse complement strand
ATGCCGGTCAGCGCGGTGATGTTGCCCTGGTGGGTCACCACCACCAGCACCCCGGGGCCATTCCACTGGCGCAGACGCTGCCGGGCCGCGTCGGTCTGCGCCGGGCCGCGCCCGGAGTCTTCGAAGAAGGAGTTGAAGACCGCGTCCTCGCGCGCCTGGCCCGGAAAGGCCAGGTCGGCGGTTTCGCGGCAGCGGCACCATTGGGAGGACCACACCGCGCCCACCCGGATGTTGCGCGCCCGGAACGCGATGCCCAGGCGGCGGGCCTGTTCGCGGCCGTGGTCGTCCAGGTTGCGCTGGGTGCTGCAGTCGCCGAGCCGGAACTGCGGCGGGTCACTGTAGCCTGGTGCGGGCGCGTGCCGCAGCAGCACGATGGCGCCGTCGGTCAACGCGGACCAGGGATCGTTGCCCTGGACGCGCAGCCACGGCCACAGCAGCAACGAGGCCAGCAGGCGCCGCTTCACGGTGAGGTCGTGGCCAGCGTCGCCAGGCAAAGGCAGGCCATGCTGCTCAGGCGCAGGCGCAGCGGCAGGTACCAGTCCAGCAGGGTGCGCTGCCGCGCCAGTTGCCGGTCCTGGATGTAGTGCGCCACAAAGGCGGCGATCAGCACCACGGCCGCCAGGGCGTAACCCTGGGCCCAGACCATGGGCAGCAGCAGCGCGACCCAGCCCGCGAGCGCGGGCACCACGCTCCATGCAAATCGGCCGCGGGCGTCGACGGGGTCGTGCTCCGCCATCGCGAAGCCCCAGTGCAGTGCCCCGACAAAACTCAGGATGACAGCGCCGTAAGCCAGCAGGGCCTGCTGCCAGAACAGGCGGTGCGGCGCGTCGAGCAGCACGCCCAGGGCGGTCAGGGCAAACGGCAGCAGGCCGCCGTAACCCAGCCAGGTGACGGCGACGGGGCGGCTGGAATCGGGTGTGTTCATGTGGGGTTCTGGCTGCGCTGGTACGCGTGGGCCTGCAGTTGGGCGAGCGGGATGTAGTCGAGCGCGCGTTCGTGGGTGCTTTCCAGGACCACCGGTGGCGCGACGCCGGACTCGAGGGCTTCCTTCCAGCGCAGCGCGCACAGGCACCAGCGGTCGCCAGCCTGCAGGCCGCGGAAACGGTGCTCGGGCCGCGGCGTGACGAGGTCGTTGCCGCGGCTGCGCGAGAAGTCGAGGAAGGCCTGGGTGACACGCGCACAGATCACGTGCGAACCGGTGTCCTGTGCATCGGTGCGGCAACAGCCGTCGCGGAAGTACCCGGTGAGCGGGTCGTAGGAGCAGGGCACCAGCGGCGTGCCCAATACGTTCTTGGCAGTCATGGTGTTTGGTCAGGCTTGGCGCAATCGGGGGCTAGCTTAGTCAAAAAATGACAACCGGCCGCCGCCTGTGGTCTTGTGGTCGCCGCGGTCTGGCGCCGGCCGGCCGCTACGTCCCCATGGCCGCCGCCACGATGGCGCCGCTACACTGTGCCGTCGGTTTTGACGAAAGTGTTCATTTACATACGGGTGGGGGTTCCATGGGCCTGAGACTCAAATTCAATCTGGTGCTGATCGCCGTGTTTCTGGTCGGTTTCGCCGGCACGGGCTGGATCTCGCGCCAGCTGCTGCAGGACAATGCCCGCGACGAAGTCGTGCGCAACGCGCGCCTGATGATGGAGTCCGCGCTGGCCGTGCGCTCCTACACTGTCGACCAGATCAAGCCGCACCTCGACCCGATGCTGGCCGAGGTCTTCCTGCCCCAGACCGTCCCGGCCTATGCCGCGACCGAGACGCTGCACGCAGTCCAGAAAAAGTACCCGGGCTACAGCTACAAGGAAGCGACGCTCAACCCGACCAACCCGCGTGACCGCACGACCGACTGGGAAGCCGACCTCGTGCAGCAGTTCCGCACCGACGAGCAGACCAAAGAGCTGATTGCCGAGCGCAACGCCGCGACGGGGCGGGTGCTGTACATCGCCAAGCCCATCCAGATCACCAATGCCGCCTGCCTGGCCTGCCACAGCGTGCCGGCTGCCGCACCGCCCAGCATGATCAAGCTCTACGGCGAAGCCAACGGCTTCGGCTGGAAGCACAACGAGATCATCGGCGCGCAGGTGGTGACGGTGCCCATGGAGATCCCGGTGCAGAACGCCGACCGCGCGCTCAAGACCTTCCTGATCTCGCTGGCCGGTGTCTTCGCCCTCGTGTTCGTGGTGCTCAACCTCATGCTGAGCTGGCTCATCGTGCACCCGATCCGCAGGATGGCCCAGGCCGCCGACCAGGTGAGCACGGGCGACTTCGATGTGCCCGAGTTCGCCGACGGTGGCAAGGACGAGGTGGCCGTGCTGGGCGGCGCCTTCAACCGCATGCGCCGCAGCCTGGACAAGGCAATGCAGATGATCGACCGCGGCGAGTGACGCGGCGCGCCTGAACCCTCCCGACATGGCCGCTGCAGACCCGCCCGCACAAGCCGCCGGCGCCCGCCAGCCCGACATGGCGGCGCTGCCGCCGGGCCATGCCGTCTATGAATACCGCATCGAGCGCGTGCTGGGCGGCGGTGGATTCGGCATCACCTACCTGGCGCACGATGCCAACCTGCAGCTGCCGGTCGCGATCAAGGAATATTTTCCGGCCGACGTGGCCGTGCGCGCGGCCGACGCCCAGGTCAAGGTGCGCTCGCCCGAGAATGCCGCGCGGTTCGACTGGGGGCTAGAGCGCTTTGTGGACGAGGCGCGTGCGCTGGCTTCCTTCCGCCATCCCAACATCGTGCGCGTGCTGCGCTATTTCCGCGAGAACGGCACGGCCTACATCGTGATGGAGTACGAGTCGGGCGAGGCGCTCAAGCACTGGGCCGCGCGCCAGCCGGGCTTGAACCAGGCCGCCGTGCTCAAGCTGGTTTACCCGCTGCTGGACGGGCTGGAGACGGTGCACCGGCTCAATTTCCTGCACCGCGACATCAAGCCGGACAACATCTACATCCGCGCCGACGGCAGCCCCGTGCTGCTGGACTTCGGCGCCGCACGGCGCGTGAGCAGCGACCACGACATGACCAACATCGTGAGTCCCGGCTTTGCGCCGTTCGAGCAGTACCACAGCAAGGGTAACCAGGGCCCTTGGACCGACCTCTACTCGCTGGGCGCGGTGCTGTACTGGCTGACCACGGGCCTCAAGCCCGTGGAGGCCGCGGCGCGCGTGCGCGAGGATGCCATGCCCCGCGCCGCCGAAGCGGGCGACCAGGCGGCTTTCGGGCTGCCGCTGTTGCAGGCCATCGACTGGGCGTTGCAGCCCCACGAGAAGGATCGCCCGCAGAACGTGGCGGCCTTGCGCGAGGCGCTGCGCCAGTCCGAGTTCGCGCCGACCGAGCTGCGCACGCAACTGGCCACCCAGGTCGTCACCCAGTTGCAGACCCAGGTGATGGAGGGCGCGCCGGTCATCTCGCGCACCGGTGGGGAGGACAGTTCGCGCAAGAACGTGCTGGGCACCATCATGTTCATGGACCTGGTGGGCTACTCGCGGCACAGCGTGGACCAGCAGGTGGCGATCAAGACGCAGTTCAACGAGCTGGTGAGCAAGGCCATCGCCGGTGTGGATGCGTCCTCGCGCATCGCGCTGGATACCGGGGACGGTGCCGCCATCTGCTTCCTGGGAGATCCCGAGGAAGCGCTGCTGTCGGCCCGGCTGCTGCGTGACCTGCTGCGGCAGAAATACAGCGAGAAGCTCTCGCTGCGCGTGGGCCTGCACCTGGGGCCGCTGCGCATGCTCAAGGACCTCAACGACCGCGTCAATGTCGTAGGTGATGGCATCAACGTGGCGCAGCGGATCATGGATTTCTCCACCGCGAACCAGATCATGGTGTCGCGCGCCTTCTTCGACGTGATCTCGCGCATCAGCGACGGGGCGGAGTCGCTGTTCGAGTTCCAGGGCGAGCGCCTGGACAAGCACCAGCGCGCACACGAGGTCTACCGGCTCGTGGACCACCCCGGCCAGCGTGCGGCGCCCGACGAAGCCACCACGCTGCGGGTCGATGCGGGCCCGGCCATCCCGGCGGACGAGGTGCAGGCGATCGAGGCTGACCTCACGCGCGCGATCGGCCCGCTGGCCCATGTGCTGATGAAAAAATCCGTGGCGCGCGCTGCCGACGCCCAGGGCCTGCGTGAGTTGCTGGCGGTCTCGATCCAGGATGCCACGGCGCGGGAGAACTTCCTGCACCCCAAGCCTGCCGGGCGTGCCATGCAGACGACGGTGCCGCTGAGCCGCCCGATGTCCGGGCCGATATCGCGACCGGTATCGCGGCCCCTCTCCGGGCCGTTGTCGGGCGCGCCGGCCAGTGGCCCGGTTCGCTCGGCGGCCAGCGGCGTGCCGAATTTCCCGCCGCAGGCGCTGGAGCCGCTGGAGCGCGCGCTGAGCCAGTTCATCGGCCCGCTGTCGCGCACCCTGGTGCGTCGGGAAGCCGCCCGGCAGACCGGCTGGGACGCGCTGCTGCAGGCCCTGGCCAGCCAGATCGACAAGCCCGAGGACCGCCAGCGTTTCCTGGCCGCCGCGCGCAAGGCCGGCGGGCACTGAGGGCGCGGCGGCTGCCAGCGGCGGATCGAGACCCAAGATTTGCCGGACTTGCGGACATATTCCCGCTTCTCTCCATCCGCAATCCCGTCCGGCTCGATTAACATCGCCCGGGCCGGGTATCGTCCCAGGAGCCCGGCATCTTGCCGACCGACATGAGCGCTGCAGAAGACAAGAACGAAATCGCCCGACTGCGCATGCAGCTGCGTGAGGCCGAACTGCGCCTGCAGGAGCGCGAGCGGGACTGGGAACAGCTGGACCGCCGCCGCCGACACACGGAACAGCTGCTGACCGCGGCCTTCGAGGAAGGGCCGGAGGCCGTGGCGCTGTCGCGCCTGCACGATGGCCTGCTGGTGGACGTCAGCGAGGAGTGGCTGGCCCTAACCGGGCACACCCGCGACGAGGTCATCGGACACACCGTGCTGGAACTGGGCCAGTGGCCCGACAAGGCCGCACGTGACGCTGTGGTGGCGCTGCTGATGGCCCATGGCCGCGTGCGGGACCACGAGGTCATGCTGAACCTGCGCGGCAAGGGCAAGCGCCTGGTGCGCCTGAACGGCGCGTTGATCGATGTGGGCGGTGAGCCGCACATCATGATGTACCTCAAGGACATCACGGCCGAGCGCATGGCCGAGGAAGCCTTGCGCTCGGGCGAGGTCGCGCTGGAGCAGGCCTACGAAAAACTCAATGCACAGGTCGAGCTCTACGAGCTGACCGAGAGCCTGGCCCGCGTGGGGCACTGGACCGCCAGCCCGGATGGCAAGACCATCGTCTTTTCCAAGGGCTTGCAGCGCCTGGCCGGCCATGACATGGCCGAGACGCGCACCAGCCCGCAGGCGCGCAGCCGCATCCATCCGGACGACATGCCGGCCTTCGTCGCGGCCCGCGAGAGCATGGATGGCCGGCTGCTGGAGTACCGCTGGCTGCATGCCGACGGGGGCACCCGCTGGCTGCGCAGTCGCATGCACCGCCACCACAACAAGGACGGCACCGTCACCGACATCGGCGTGGTGATGGACGCCACCGTCGAGCACGAAGCCTGGGAAGCGGTGCAGGAGAAACTGGCGTTCATCCAGAAGATCACGAGCCGCATCCCCGACGTGCTGTTCCAGTACGAGGTGCGCCCGGACGGCACGACCTGGTTCCCCTTCATCAGTGCCAGCGCGCAGACGCTGTTCCACGTCTCCCCGGAGGAGGCACGGCGCGATGCGCGGCGCATTTTCACGGCAATTCATCCCGAAGACCGGCCCCGCGTCTTCGCGGCCATGCAGGCGGCCTACAAGGACGGCGGTGGCTGGGTGTACGAGTACCGCGTGCGTTATGACGACGGTACGGTGCGCTGGGTGCTGGGCAACGCGGTCACCCACCGCGAGGCCGGGGGACAGCTGGTGTCCTACGGCTCGATCACCGACATCACCGAACGCAAGCTGGCCGAGCAGCGCCTGCAGGAGAGCGAGGAGCGCTTCCGCAGCCTGACCGACCTTTCCTCCGACTGGTACTGGGAGATCGACGAGCACTTCCGCTTCACGAATTTCGTCGGCTACCGCGATGGCAAGTCCATCGTGACCAAGGAGGAGAGCCTGGGCAAGACCCGCTGGGAGCTCGGGGCGCTGAATCTGACCGACGACGACTGGGACGAGCACCGGCGTGTGCTGGAGTCGCACCAGCCCTTCCGCGATCTGGAGTTGCAGCGCCTGGACGCCGAAGGCCGGGTCTACTGGGTGGCCGTCAGCGGCATTCCCTTGTTTGACGAGAAGGGCAACTTTCGCGGCTACCGTGGCATCGGCCGCGACATCAGCGAGCGCAAGCGCGCCGAGGACGAGACCCAGCGCCTGGCGTTCTACGACACCCTCACGGGCCTGCCCAATCGCCGCCTGCTCATGGACCGGCTCGCGCATGCACAGGTGACCAGCGCACGCAGCCGCCACCATGGCGCGCTGCTGTTCATCGACCTGGACAACTTCAAGGACCTCAACGACACGCTGGGCCACGACGTTGGCGACCTGCTGCTGGAACAGGTGGCGCTGCGTCTGGTGACCTGCCTGCGCGAGGGCGACACCGCGGCGCGTTTCGGCGGCGATGAATTCGTGGTGATGCTCGAGGACCTCAGCGAGTCCGAGGGTGAGGCGGGCAGCCAGGCCGAGGTGGTGGCCGAGAAGATCCTCGCGCGACTGGGCGCGCCGTACGAGCTGGTGGGGCGCCAGCACAGCAGCACGCCCAGCATCGGCATCACCCTGTTCTGCGGCACCGCGGTCAGCGTGGACGAGGTGCTCAAGCGTGCCGACGTGGCCATGTACCAGTCCAAGGCCGCCGGGCGCAACACCTTGCGTTTCTTCGATCCGGCGATGCAGGCCGCGGTGCTGGCGCGCGCGGCACTGGACGCCGACCTGCGCCAGGGCTTGCAGCGCAACGAGCTGCTGCTGCATTACCAGCCAGTGGTGGACGGTGCGAACCGCATCATTGGCTACGAGGGCCTGCTGCGCTGGCGGCACCCGCAGCGCGGCATGGTGACCCCGGGCGACTTCATCACCATGGCCGAACAGACCGGGCTGATCCTGCCGATCGGGCAATGGGTGCTGCACACGGCCTGTCGCCAGCTGGTGGCCTGGGAAGCGCAGCCTGCGACCCGCCCGCTGACGCTGGCGGTGAACGTGAGTGCGCGCCAGTTCCGCCAGGCGGATTTCGTCTCGCAGGTGCTGGCTGCCCTCGATGAAACCGGGGCCGACCCGCAGCGCCTCAAGCTGGAGATCACCGAGAGCGTGCTGATCAGCGACGTGGAGGACGCAATCCGCAAGATGGGTGCGCTGCGCGAGCGCGGCGTGCGATTTGCTCTGGACGATTTTGGCACCGGCTACTCGTCGCTGAGTTACCTCAAGCGCCTGCCGCTGGACCAGGTGAAGATCGACCAGGGTTTCGTGCGCGACGTGCTGACCGATCCCAACGACGCGGCCATCGTGCGCACCATCCTCGCGCTGGCCCGCAGCATGGACCTGCAGGCGGTGGCCGAGGGGGTGGAAACCGAAGGCCAGCGCCAGTTCCTGCTGGACAACGGCTGCACCGTGTTCCAGGGCTACCTGTTCGGTCGCCCGGGCCCGCTGGGCGAGCCCACCATCCCGGCCTGAAGCCGGACCAGCACCTTATTCGAAGGCGCCCTGGTCGCGCTCGTCGCCGCTGGCCTCGCCAGTGCCCGAGCCCGACAGGCTGAGCTTTTCGGCGTTCTGGCGCGCCTGTGCCTTGTCACCGGCGCCGGCGAACTTGCTGTACTTGTGCAGCAGCGGCACCAGCTGGCCGTAGATGCGCGGGTTGCCCGCCAGGCATTCCTTCTGCTCGAGGAAATCGGGCTCGCCCGTGAAGTTGCCCACCAGGCCGCCGGCCTCGGTGACCAGCAGGGAGCCTGCGGCCACGTCCCAGGGGCTCAGGCCGGTCTCGAAGAAGCCATCGGTGAAGCCTGCGGCCACATAGGCGAGGTCCAGCGCGGCGGCGCCGGGGCGGCGCAGGCCGGCGGTGCGCTGCATCACCTCGCTCATCATGGAGAGGTAGGCCTGGAAGTTGTCGCCCTTGCGGAAGGGAAAGCCCGTGGAGATCAGGCACTGCGAGAGCTGGGTGCGCTTGCTGACCCGGATGCGGCGTTCGTTCATGAAGGCGCCGCGGCCGCGGGTGGCCGTGAAGAGGTCGTTGCGGGTGGGGTCGTAGACCACGGCCTGCTCGACCTTGCCCTTGACGGCCAGCGCGATGCTCACGCAGTAGACCGGGAAGCCGTGGATGAAGTTGGTGGTGCCGTCCAGCGGGTCGATGATCCAGACGTGGTCGGAGTCCTTGGCACCGCGCGTGCGACCGGTTTCCTCACCCCAGATGGCGTGGCCGGGGTAGGCGGTGAGCAGGGTGTCGATGATGGTTTCTTCGCTGGCGTGGTCTACCTCAGTGACAAAGTCGTTTACCTGCTTTTGCGACACGCGCACCGCTTCGACGTCAAGCGCAGCGCGGTTGATGATGGCGCCGGCGGCGCGGGCGGCCTTGATGGCCACGTTGAGCATGGGGTGCAGGTTGGACGACATAAATTGTGAGGCTGGGTGATGCCGCAGCGTGCGGCAGACGACGAGCAGAAGAACCGGGCGGTTACGGGAACCGGGCCATCCGGCGATGCGGGCGGCGACAATAGGCCAGATTCTACCCGCCTTGCCCGTTTTTCATGCAATCCGTACCCGACCACCCCGGCTTTCGCACCCGTTTCGTGCTGATCCAGACCAGCCACGCCGGCAATGTCGGTGCGGCGGCGCGGGCCATCAAGGTCATGGGTTTTGAGGAGCTGGTGCTCGTCCAGCCCCGCTGGGCCAATGTGCTGCGACGCCAGGAGACGATCGAGCGCGCCAGCGGGGCCAACGATGTGCTGGACAAGGCACGCATCGTGGACACGCTGGACGAGGCGCTCGAGGGCATGACCCACCTGTGCGCCACCGCGATGACACCGCGCGACTTCGGTCCGCCGACACGCACCCCGCGCGAGCACTTCGCGCAGCTTGTGCAGTCCGCCGCCCCCGCGGCGGGTGCGCAGGGCGTGGCCTTCCTGTTCGGTTCCGAGCGCTTCGGCATGCGCAACGAGGACGTCTACCGCTGCCATATGTGCCTGAGCATTCCCACGAACCCGAAGTTCGGTTCGCTCAACCTCGCTGCGGCCGTGCAACTCATCGCCTACGACTGGCGTCAGGCGCTGGGTGGTTTCGCGGTGACGCCCGCCACGGCGCCGCCCGTGCGCGCGGATGCGCCGCAGGTGGCGGGCATGCTGGCGCACCTGGAGCAGGCGCTGGTGGCGGTGGACTTTCTCGATCCCGCCGCACCCAAGAAACTCATGCCGCGCCTCAACGCCCTGTTCAATCGTGCCGACCTGACCCAGGAGGAAATCCATATCCTCAGAGGTGTCGCCAAGGCTATGCTGGAGACGGCGGGCAGGGCAAAGCGATAAACTGCCCGTATGTTTTCCCGCCTTCGTTCCGACATCCAGTGCATTCTCGACCGTGACCCGGCCGCCCGCAGCGCCTGGGAGGTGCTGACCTGCTATCCCGGCCTGCACGCGATCATCCTGCATCGCCGGGCGCACTGGTGCTGGACCCACGGCTTCAAATGGCTGGGACGTTTCATCTCGCATGTCAGCCGCTGGCTGACGGGCATCGAGATCCATCCGGGCGCCCGCATCGGCGAACGCGTCTTCATCGACCACGGCATGGGGGTGGTGATCGGCGAGACCGCCGAGGTGGGCGATGGCTGCACCATCTACCACGGCGTGACGCTGGGCGGTACCTCGCTGTACAAGGGGACCAAACGCCACCCCACGTTGGGCCGAGACGTGGTGGTCAGCGCCGGCGCGAAGGTGCTGGGCGGTTTCGAGGTGGGGGATGGCGCCAAGATCGGCAGCAACGCCGTGGTGATCAAGCCTGTGCCTGCGGGCGCCACCGCGGTGGGCATCCCGGCGCGCATCATTCCCTCGAAGGACGGTGTCAGTGCCGACGTGACCACGCCCGAGCGCAAGTTCACGGCCTACGGCATCACGCAGGACGACGATCCACTGAGCCAGGCCATGAAAGGCCTGATCGACAACGCCTCCTCGCAGGAGCACCAGATTGCCCTGCTGTGGCAGGCCATCGAAAAGCTTTCGGCGGGCAAGCCGCCGGCGGAATGTGTGCCCGGTGACGCGGCACGCCAGGAACACTTCGAGAAAGACAAGCTCAACCAGCTGGTGGGCAAGTAACTCAGGCGCGGGCCGTCCAGCGCGGCCCCAGCACGTTGACGGCCAGGCCGCCAATCACCAGTGCCGCCGCGCCCAGCTTCCAGGCCTGCAGCGGTTCGCCCAGCAGCAGGGCCGACGCGCCCATGCCGAAGAAGGGGATGAGCAGTGCCAGCGGCGTGACGGTGCCGGCGGGGTGACGCGCCAGCAGCCAGCCCCAGGCGCCGAAGCCGAACAGGGTGTTGCCCAGCGACTGCCACAGCATGGCCGCCCAGGCCGCGGCGCTGGCACGGGGCAGGGCCCCGGTGAAGGCGGTGCTGCCCTCGAACCACAGGCTCAGGACGAGCAGCGGTGGCACGGCAAAGACGCTGCTCCAGACCATGAAACCCAGCATGTCGACCTTGCCGATGCTGCGCGAGACGACGTTGCCGCAGGCCCAGCAGAGGGCCCCACCCAGCGCGAGCGCCAGGCCCAGCGGGGTGACGTCACTGTGACTCTGGTCAAAACTCTGCCAGGCGATCAGCACGAAACCCAGCGTGGCCAGCCCCAGGCCGGCGTACTGGATGCGCGGCATGCGCTCGTGCTGCAGCCAGGCGGCCAGCAGCAGCGTGAAGAACACCTGCGACTGCATGAGCAGCGAGGCCAGGCCCGGCGAGACGTCACTGCGCAGGGCCAGGAAGAGCAGGCTGAACATGAAGCCGATGAAGACGCCGTAGGCCACCAGGTAACGCCAGGCCACGGCAGGCCGCTTGATGAAGAGCAGCCAGGGCAGGGCGCTCAGCGCGAAGCGCATGGTCGCCAGCAGCAGCGGGGGCACTTCGGTCAGTGCCCCCTTGATGACCACGAAATTGGTGCCCCAGACCGCCACGACGGCCAGCGCAAGCAGCAGGTGGGAAAAGGGCACGTGGCGGGACCGCGTGGGCTCGGGCGGCGTCAGGCGCCTTTGGGCGGGCGGATGGCCGACTTGGGACGGAAGGCCTTGCAGACCTCGTCGTTGGTTTCCAGGTAGGGGCCGCCGATCAGGTCCACGCAATAAGGCACGGCCGCGAAGATGCCTGCCACCACCGGCTTGCCCTCGGCGTCCTTCAGGCCTTCCAGCGTTTCCTGGATGGACTTGGGCTGGCCCGGCAGGTTGATGATGAGGCTGTTGTCGCGGATCACGGCCACCTGGCGCGAGAGGATGGCGGTGGGCACGAACTTCAGGCTGATCTGGCGCATCTGCTCACCAAAGCCCGGCATTTCCTTGTGGGCCACGGCCAGCGTCGCTTCCGGCGTGACGTCGCGTTTGGCCGGGCCGGTGCCGCCGGTGGTGAGCACCAGTGCGCAGCCGGCGTCGACCAGCTCGATCAGCGTGGCGCTGATGCGGTCCTGCTCATCGGGGATGAGGCGAGGCTCGAAGCTGATGGGGTTCTTGAGGGCACGGGTCAGCCAGTCCTGCAAGGCGGGCAGCCCCTTGTCTTCGTAGACACCGCTGGAGGCGCGGTCGCTCACGGAGACGATGCCGATCTTGACTTTGTCGTAGTCACTCATCTTCGGATTCCTCAGGGTTGGACAGCTGCTCGCGCACGAGCTGGAAGATCTCGCGGTAGGCGCGGCCCTGGCGCGGCGCCAGGCCCTGCGACTCGGCGGCTTTGTCCGCGGGCGGCGCGTCCTTGCGCGCCTGGCGCACCAGGGCGCGCAGCTGCTGGGTGTCGGTGCCGGGGAAAGAGTTGATCCACTGGGCCACCGCCTCGTCGCTGGCGATCAGGCGTTCGCGCCACTGTTCGGCGGCGTGCAGCAGGGCGGTTTCGCGGACCGAGGGCTGGTGCTGTTCGATGAGGGCGGCGCGCGCAGCGTCCAGCACCTCGGGGTCGAGCTGGCGCATGAGCTTGCCGACGAACTGCATCTGGCGGCGCTTTCCCTCGAAATTGGTGATGCGGCGGGCCTCGGCCAGCGCTTCGAGCAGCTTGTCGGGCAGGGCCAGCTTGTCCATCAGGTCGGTGCGCAGCGTGAGGAGCTCCTCGCCGAGCTTTTGCAGCTCGGTGCTCTCGCGCTTGAGGTCGCTCTTGCTGACCTCGACGTCACCCTTGAGCTCGCGCTTGAGCTCCAGGTCGCGTTCGCTGCCTTCGGCGACGAACTGGCCTCGGACGTAATAGCCTTTTTTCGGTTTGCGGGACATGTGGGGGATATTCCTGCGACGGCGGGGGTCGCGTGCACGGCCAAGTATCATAGCCTCCGCCATGAACAAACCCCACTCCCGCGCCCCTGCCGGCACCGACAGCGGCTTCAGCTACAGCCGCGCGTATTTCGAAGAACTCGTCGACCTCGCGCTGGCGCATGCCAAGAAGCTGGGTGCCACCGATGCCGGGGCCGAGGCGTCCGAGGGCTGCGGCCTGAGCGTTTCGGTGCGCAAGGGTGAACTGGAGAACGTGGAACGCAACCGCGACAAGTCGCTGGGCGTGACGGTCTACCTGGGGCAGCGCCGCGGCAACGCCAGCACCTCCGATTTTTCGCGCGCTGCCATCGAGCAGACGGTGCAGGCGGCCTACGACATTGCACGGTTCACGGCCGAAGACCCGGTGGCCGGCCTGCCCGACGCCGGGGACATCGTGCACCACGACGAGGCCGGGCGCGACCTGGACCTGTTCCATCCCTGGGCCATCAGCAGCGAAGAGGCCGCGAAGATTGCGCGCGCCACCGAAGCCGCGGCGTTCAGGACGGACAAGCGCATCACCAACAGCGAAGGCGCCGCGGTGTCGGCCCAGCAGTCGCACTTCTTCAGCGCCCACACGCACGGTTTTCG
>DALYHW010000070.1:0-13027 GCA_031970695.1 Hylemonella sp. | reverse complement strand
GGCCGAGCGCGGGCGTTTCCAGGCCATTCTGGACAGCGGGGTGCAACGCCTGGCGCAGGCCGGGCTGCAGGCGCGAGGCGAGGTGGTCAGCGGCGACCCGGTGCAGGAACTGGCCAGGGCCGCGGGGCGCCTGCAGGCCGACCTGATCGTGGTCGGGCACAAGCATCTGGACGGCTGGGCGGCACGCTGGTGGCGTGGCTCGGTGTCCAAGTCGCTGATCGAGCATGCGCCCTGCAGCGTGCTGGTGGTGATCACGCGCTGACCGTGCCTTTCCCGCTGCGGGACCTGCGTCCCGGGTGTGCTGGCAGGTCGCCCCTGCCTGGTGGAAGGTGGCCTGTCGTACGCTGCGGGTTTTAACCATTTTGTAAGAAGCGTGGCAGCCCGCCGGGTGATAATCGCGCCACGAAGCCGGTCCATGGAGGCCGGCCATGTTGGGCCTGTTTGATTAGCTACAAGAGACAATGAAGCGTCTTGACGATTTCCGCATGCGCCTGGGCTGCCAGGAACTGGTGCCGATCATGATCGGCGGCATGGGAGTGGACATTTCCACGGCCGACCTTGCACTGGAGGCCGCGCGCCTGGGCGGTGTGGGACATATCTCGGACGCCATGATCAAGACGGTGACCGACCGTCGCTACAAGACCAAGTTCGTCAAGGCCAAACAGGCCCAGTACCAGTACAACGTGGAGTCGGCCGACAAATCGGCCGTGAAATTCAACCTCGGTGACCTGGCCGAGGCGACGCGCCTGCACGTAAGCAACACCATGGAGCGCAAGCGCGGCAGCGGCATGGTGTTCATCAACTGCATGGAAAAGCTGACGATGAACGCACCCAAGGAGACGCTGAGCGTGCGTCTGAACTCCGCGCTGGATGCGGGGATCGACGGCATCACGCTCGCGGCCGGCCTGCACCTGGGCTCGTTTGCGCTGATGGCGGACAACCCGCGTTTCCGTGATGCCAAGCTGGGCATCATCGTCTCCTCGCTGCGCGCGCTGCAGCTCTTCCTCAAGAAAAACAGCCGTCTTGACCGCCTGCCCGACTACGTGGTGGTGGAGGGACCCTTGGCCGGTGGACACCTGGGTTTTGGCATGGACTGGGCCCAGTTCGACCTGGCCACCATCGTCGCCGAGATCCGCCAGTGGTTGCAGCAGGAGCAGCTGGACATTCCTCTTCTCCCGGCCGGTGGCATTTTCACGGGCAGCGACGCGGTGCGCTTCCTGGAGGCTGGCGCCGCAGGCGTGCAGGTGGCCACGCGCTTTACCGTTACCCAGGAGTGTGGCCTGCCCGACGACGTCAAGCAGGAGTACTTCAAGGCCAATGAGGACGACATCGAAGTCAACGAGATTTCGCCCACGGGCTACCCCATGCGCATGATCAAGAGCAGCCCTGGTATCGGCGACGGGATCCGCCCGAACTGCGAGGCCTATGGTTACCTGCTCGACGCCAACGGCAAATGTGCCTACATCGAAGCGTACAACCGCGAGGTGGCGGCCCACCCGGGCGAACGCAAGGTCAAGGTCTGGGACAAGACCTGCCTGTGCACGCACATGCGCAACTTCGAGATCTGGACCTGTGGCCAGATGACCTGGCGCCTGAAGGACACCAGCGTGCGCCACGCGGACGGCAACTTCCAGCTGCTGACGGCGCAGCACGTGTTCGAGGACTACCAGTTCAGTACGGACAACCAGGTCCGCCTGCCGGTGGCCGAGGCCGCGTCGGCCTGACGGCCAGCCACAGGGCTCCCGGTCAGATCCGAATCCAGCCGCGCCGCGCGGCATGGTGCGTGGCGATGCCGAACAGTACGGCCACACCCGCATGCCAGATGGCGAAGGCGGCCGTGGCCAGCAGCACGAAGCGGTCCGCCTTCTCGGTGCTGCTGTCGCGGCTGCCCAGGGCCAGTTGCAGGCCGGCCAGAAAGAGGATCACGCCTAGCACGCTGGCCGGGAACAACTGCAGCACGGTGGTGATGGAGCCAACCAAGAAGAGGCCGGTTGCCAACAGCAGCGTGCCCAGGATGACCGAGGAGCCGCCGGTGCGCGCGCCGAACTGCACGTGGCCGGCCATGCCGCCGGCGCCATGGCACATGGGAATGCCGCCGATGGCGCTGGCGGCCACGTTCATCAGGCCGGTGGACCAGGCCACGGCGCGCGCAGTCACGGGACGGTCCGGAAACAGGCGGTTGTTTTCCTCGGTGATGGAGAGGTAGGCATTGCCAAAGGTCAGTGGCAGTTGCGGCAGGGCCAGGAAGACCAGGCCAGTACAGACGTCGCCTGCCGAGAGGTTGCCCCAGACCAGCGTGGGCACATGGAGCGCTGGCCGCACGGCAGTCAGTTCATCCAGCAGGGTGGGTTGCTGGAAGCATGCTACGGCGATGCCCAGTGCCAGCAGCACCAGCATGGCGGGAATGCGGGGGTGACTCAGCAGTACCAGGGTCAGGCCCAGCAAAGCGGCGGCCAGCCAGGGTTGGCCAGCCATCATGCGAATACCTTCAAGCATGAACGAAAAACCAAGGCCGAGCACTACGCCCAGCAGGGCAGGGCGCGGCACCCATTGACTCAGACGCCGCGCCAGCCCGGTGCCCGCCAGCACGAGCCAGAGCAGGCCCGTGGCCAGCGTGGCGCCGATGACCGCGCCCGAGCCCAGGCCCAGTGTGAGTGCGGTCTGGCCGACCGAGGCGGCGCCGATGGCTTTCATGGGTTGCACAGGAAACGGTGTGCGGTACAGGCTGCCCACGGCGATGAGTGCCACGCCGAAGGCCACCAGCAGGCCGCCGGCGTCCATCTTGAGTACGGTGAGGTAGGCGACGACGAAGGGGATGAGGGTGCCGAGGTCGCCGAAGGCACCGGACCATTCGGGCAGGTCGTAGCGGTTGCGGGGGCGGTTGGCGGGTTGGTGTGCTTCCATCTGCCGCCGATGATAAGGTCGCCCGCCAGCAGGCTTATTCGCGTTCGAGTTCCAGGTAGGTCCGGCTGGCGTTACCGGGCATCAGGTCGGAGGCGTTCAGCAGCTGCGCCCAAGGCTCGCCACGAAATGTCTTTATCGCCGTGCTCATGTCCTGGCCATCGTTCACGGCCTGGTGCATGTGGGCACGCAGGGTGCGCAGGTAGTCGCGCGTCTGCGCTTGCGCCTTGGCCAGGTTGCTTGCCTTGCCGTGGCCAGGCACGATGAGGGCGGGCGCGAGCTGCTCGATGGCATCGAAGCTAGCCAGCCAGGCCTTGGTGTTGCTCATGGGCATGACGCCCAGCAGGCGGTCGACATAGACCACGTCACCACTGAACAGCACCTTGCGCTGCGGCAGCCAGACCAGCAGGTCGCCTGGCGTGTGGGCGCCGCCGCGGTGTTTGAGTTCAAGCACCACGCCGCCGAATTCCAGCCGCTCATCGCGGCCTTGCATCCAGCGCGTGGGCAGCACAGGTGTGGTGCCTTCGGCCAGCCTGCCCAGCGTGGTCTGCAGGCTGGCGAGCTGCTCGCCGCCACGACTGCGCATGTCGGCCTCGGCGCTGGCATGGGCGATGATTTCCGCGCCTTGTGCGCGGAAGTAGCCGTTGCCCAGCCAGCGGTGGTCCTGCCCGCCGGTGTTGATGACCCAGCGGATGGGCTGGTTCGTCACCTTGCGCGCGGCGGCCTCGATCTGGCCCGCACCCTGGAACGTAGCGCCGCTGTCGATCAGCACCGCACCGGATGACGTGACCACGAGGCCGAGGTTGGTGTTCAGGCCTTCGTTGGCCGCGGTGCGCGCGCCCATCTCGCCGATAAAGGCATATACGCCATCGGCGACAGGCTCGAAGCGTACGTCCGCAGCTCGTACGGGCAGGGCTGCCAGTAACAGGATTGCCGCGAGCCAGATGCCCGGCACCATACGGGCTTGATGACCGTCTTTTGGCGTCGACTTGATCATGGAGCGCTCTCCTCGTGCCGATCGGGTTCAGCGTGTGGCAATCGCTGCCTGCACGTCTTGCGCCGACCAGATTCCGCGCACGCCTGCTGGTGTACCGGGGCCACTGGGGAAGCCGACGAACTCAACGCTGGTGCCGTCCTTACGCTTGTAGCGATAACTGCCGTTGACCACCACCACGACCGGAATGTGGCCCTTCAATCCCAGCGCGTCCAACCGCTTAACCGCCGCAGCGCTATCCATGTCGATTTCGTTTACGCGAACCCTGCCGTTTTGGGTAGCTAGCCAGTCGCGCAGCGGCTTGAGGGCTGATTGCACGGGTGGATGCGCGTAGGCAATGATCTCCACGACGGGCTGGGTTGCCGAAGCGCTGGTCGCAGCGAGTGTCAGTACTCCACCAGTGATTACGGAAAGTAGCCAGCGACGTGTGCGGTTCATGGTGTTTCTGGGAGAGTTGTTAGGGAAGTTGTTGGATGAGAGGATGGAGCTACTTACAGTTGTTATGCAGTTTCCACTTTTCCTCGTGACCGATGGCCTTGGCAAATTCGGGTACCTTGCAGCGTTCCTCCTCTGCGGGATTGGCGGGCGCCGCAGGTATTGTCAAAGCTGATGGGAGCGCTTCGGTTGGCCGCTGCGGGGCGGTGCTGTAGACCCATTGCACGACCGCACCCACCAATACCGCGAAAGCTGCCACGATCGCAACCTGACCCAGGCTGATTTTGGCGCTTTTTTCGGCATCGACATCGCATGCACCGCCAGGACAAAGCTGTGCTTTCTCCTTGTTGAAAAGGTTGTAGACCTTGCAGCCAAGGCAGATGCCGAAAGCGCTTTCAAAGAACAGCAGCGTGAGACAAGTCGAGCACACGATCAGGTTGATCGGACCGATAACGTTGTTGACCACCACCAGATACAGCATGACGACCGCCAGGACAAAGCCTATGCCCCAGGCAAAGCGCTTCTGTGGCGCCCCCACCCATTCGGGTTGCTGCTTGCGCACGAACCACTGCCCGACGATCAGGGTGGGTGCGAATCTGGGATTCATGAAGATCCGGATCGTGAAATCGACCAGAAACGCGACGACAAAGACCCGAGTCGGCTGGAAGTTTCCCATCAGCCACGCGTTCATGAACGAGATGATGGCCAGAAAGAACAGGATGCCAGCGCTGGCGCGTACTGCGCGTTCATTCAGGACCGGAACTTCGTATTGGGGCAGTCGTTCGCCGAACTGGAAGATGGATGTGCTCATGGGCTAGATGCGGGTGGCAATGGCGCAAGTATTGATGAAACCGAGTTGGCCTCGGTATGATTGAGATCATATGGTCACATCTTTGCCGTCGGTAAACAAAGAACTGGCCGAACTGCTTCCGGCCGGTTTATGTGCACGTTGCGAGACGACGCAGTTCGCCAAAGGCGCCCGTCTTTTCGAGCTTGCGCAGCGGCCCCAGTACATGTACTTCGTCGAGAGCGGGGAAGTCGTGCTGGAGCGCCTCGGTGCGCAGGGTGAGGTCGTGGTCCTGCAGCGGACACGGCATGGTTTTGTGGGGGAGGCGAGTCTGCAGTCGGCAAGGTACCACTGCGATGCGCGGGCCGTGGTGGCCTCGGTCATCACGCGTATCCCTGTCCGGGACATTCGCGCCGCCCTGGAGCAGGATCCGTCTTTTGCCATGCGTTGGGTTGGCATGCTGAATCGCGAGGTGCGACGCTTGCGCATGCAGTGCGAGCGGCTTTCCCTGCGCCGACTGCAGGACCGTTTGTTGCATCTGGTCGAGACCGAGGGCCTCAACGGCCGCTACCCCCTGGGTGCGGGGCTCAAATCGCTGGCCGGGGAGCTGGGCGTGACGCACGAGGCGCTGTACCGGTGCGTGGCCGACCTGGAAAAGAAAAACCTGCTGCGCCGGAACGACGCGCACCTGTGTGTCGTGGCGAGCGCTTAGACCGTCGGCCGCTGCTCGAAGCCGTGGAACACACCCTCGGCTTCGCGGACTTCCACGGCACTCACATAGGCCGGGGCGGGCCCACGCTTTGCCCAATCGATGACAGCGTCCACCTGCTCGGCAGGTCCGGCCACGACGGCCTCGACCGAGCCATCGAGCCGGTTGCGTACCCAGCCGGCGAGGCCCAGGCGATCGGCCTCGCGGGTCATCGCGTAGCGGTAGCCCACGCCCTGCACGCGGCCGCGAATGGTGAGGTGGCGCACAACGGCCTCCATGGCCAGGCCCTCAGCCACACACCTTGCGTGCGATCAGGTCCTTCATGATCTCGTTGGTACCGCCGTAGATCTTCTGCACGCGCGCGTCGGCCCAAAGGCGGGAAATCGGGTACTCGGCCATGTAGCCGTAGCCGCCGAAGAGCTGCAGGCATTCGTCCGTCACCTCGCACTGCTGCTCGGTGGTCCACCACTTGGCCATGTAGGCGGCTTCCACGTCCAGCGTGCCGTCGAGCAGGCGCTGGGTGCAGTCATTGACGAAGCTGCGCACCACGTGTGCCAGCGTGGCGCATTCGGCCAGCTTGAAACGGGTGTTCTGGAAGTCGGCCACGCGCTGGCCGAAGGCCTGCCGCTGCTGCGTGTATTCCACGGTCAGTTCCACCGCCCGCTCGATCACCGAGGCGGCGGCTACCGCCAGCAGCATGCGTTCAAAGGGAAGCTGGCTCATGAGCTGGGCAAAGCCCTGGCCCTCCACGCCGCCGAGCAGATGGGTCGCGGGGGCGCGCACGCCGTCGAAGAACAGCTCGCAGGTGTCCGACGCGCGCAGGCCCACCTTGTCCAGGATGCGGGCGCGAAAGCCCGGCAGGTTCTGGGTCTCCACCACCAGCAGCGACACGCCCTTGCTGCCTTCGCCGCCGGTGCGCACCACCACCACCAGCAGGTTGGCGGTGTAGCCGTTGGTGATGAAGACCTTGCTGCCGTCGATCACGTACTCCTCGCCATCGCGGCGGGCACGGGTTCGAATGACCTTGAGGTCGGAGCCGGCGCCGGGCTCGGTCATGGCGATGCCGGCAATCAGCTCGCCGCTGGCCAGCCGGGGCAGCCAGCGCTGTTTCTGTTCCTCGGTGCCGTAGTCCAGGATGTAGTGCGCGGCAATGGTGTGTACGGCCACGGTACCGGGGATCTCCACGCGCGCCAGCTCGTCGGCCACCACGAGCTGGTACGCCAGGCTGGCGCCTGCCCCGCCGTAGGCCTCGGGTAGTTCGGGCAGCAGGAACCCCAGTTCGCCGAAGGGGCGCCAGACCTCACGCGGCACATAGCCCTGCCGGCGCCAGCTGTCCAGATGCGGTAGCAACTCGGCTTCGACGTAGCGGCGCAACTGCGTGCGAAAGGCCTCGATGTCCGCGTCCATCCAGGGATGGCGGTGCAGTTTTGGCAGCATGGGTCTCCTTTTTCTTCTTGACGGGGGATGCGCTCATTGTGGGGCAGCAGCGTGGCGGAGTTTGTGTTAATAATCTAACAAACGTTAGAATGTTTGCATGACCATCAAAAAGCGCGAAATCAAGGACCTGCTGTACGAGCAGGTGGCCCGCATCGGCAAGGCAGTGTCCAGTCCCAAGCGGCTGGAACTGCTGGAGTTGCTCGCGCAGGGCGAGAAAACCGTGGAGGTGCTGGCCGCCGAGCTATCCATCGACGTCAAGCTCACGAGCGCGCACCTCAAGGCGCTGAAGGCCGCAAGGTTGGTCGAGCACCGGCGCGAGGGCAAGTACATGGTGTACCGCCTGAGTGGCGACGACGTGGCGCAGCTGTGGGTGACGCTGCGCGAGGTGGCCGAGGAGCACCTGGTGGAGCTGCAACTCGCGGTGCAAAAGATGGTGGCCTCTCCCGAGCAGCTCACCCAGGCGACGCGCAAGGAGTTGCTCGCCCAGGCCCGGCGCGGTGAAGTGATCGTGCTGGACGTCCGGCCGGCCGAGGAGTACGCCGTGGCTCACCTGCCGTATGCGCGCTCCATGCCGGTGGCCGAGATCGAGCGGCGTCTGGCCGAACTACCAAAGGGGCGTGAGATTGTGGCCTATTGCCGCGGGCCTTTCTGCCTGTTCTCCGACGAAGCCCAGCAGTTGCTGTCGCGCAAGGGCTACCGGGTGCGCAAGCTGCTCGACGGCGTGGCCGAGTGGCAGGCCGCAGGCATGCCCATCGAACGTGATTGAGCGAGAGGCAGGACATGTTTTTCAGGCAACTGGCTACCAAAGAGGCCTCGCTTTCGTATTTCTTCGGCTGCGCCACGGCGGCCCGGGCCGTGGCGGTGGACGTCGTATCGGGTGACGAGCGCTGGTTCATCGAGGAGGCCCGCAAGGCCGGGGTGGCGATCACCCACGTGATCGACACCCACATCCACGCCGATCACTATTCAGGCGGGCGCCGTCTGGCCGAGATGCTGGGCACGTCCTACTGCCTGCACGAGTCCGACAAGGGTGTCGTGCAGTTCGATTTCACGCCGCTGCGCGATGGCCAGACGCTGGACCTGGGCAACGTGCAGGTGGAGGTGCTGCACACGCCGGGCCACACGCCCGACAGCATCTGCCTGCTGGTGACCGACCTTCGCCGCGGCGGTGCGCCCTGGTTCGTGGTGACGGGGGACACGCTGTTCGTGGGTGCTGTCGGCCGCCCGGACCTGGCGGGCCAGGAACGCGAGATGGCGGGCCAGCTCTATGACTCCCTGCAGGCCAGGCTGCTGGGCCTGCCGGCAGATCTCGAGATCTACCCCGGCCACCAGGCGGGCAGCGTCTGCGGCGCCGGCCTGTCGGGCAAGCCTTCCTCGACCATCGGTTTCGAGAAACGCTGGAATCCGGCGCTGGCCCTGAGTCGCGAACAGTTCGTGGCCGAGCTGACCCGTGAGATCCCGCCGCGTCCGGCTGGCATGGACCGCATCGTGGCCGCCAATATCGCGGCCTGAGGGAGTCGTGATGCATCAATTGAGCGTGGCACGCCACGAGGTGCAGGACTACCTGCACGGCATCCGCCACAACCTGCACCAGTTCGTCTACCAGCTGCTGCAGGTGCTGCTGGTGGGCCTGACGATCGGCATGATGCGCACGGTGATCCCGGCGCTGGCCAGTTCCGACTTCGGCGTTCCCAAGGGGTCCTTCATGCTGCTGACCACCTTTGTGGTCGCTTTCGGCTTCGTCAAGGGCACGCTCAACTTCGTGGCCGGCAGGCTGTCGGAACAGATCGGGCGGCGCAAGGTCTTGCTGATGGGCTGGCTCAGTGCGTTGCCCATTCCCTTCATGATCCTGTGGGCGCCGAGCTGGGGCTGGATCGTCGCGGCCACGGTGCTGCTGGGCATGAACCAGGGCTTTGCCTGGTCCATGACGCAGACCTCCAAGCTGGACATCACGCGCCCGGACCAGCGCGGCCTGACCATCGGCCTGAACGAATTCTCAGGCTATGTGGGCGTGGCCATTGCCGGCATCGTCACCGGCTACCTTGCCGCAGCCTATGGCGCGCGCACCGGCCTGCTGATCTTTGGCCTGGTGGTGATTGCCACAGCACTGGTGCTGACGCTGTTCCTGGTGAAGGAAACGCTGCCCTGGGCCAGGGCCGAAGGGGCGCGCCATGCGGCGGGCAAGGTCACGGGTCCCGTGCCGCGCTATCCCCGGCACGTGCCGACCACGCCGAGCACCTGGGACATGTTCACCCTCATGAGCTGGCGCGACCGACGCATGGCCGCGCTGTGCCAGGCCGGCCTGGTGGAGAAATTCGTCGACGCGCTGGTCTGGGTTTTCTACCCGGTTTACCTGTACCAGCAGGGCCTGAGCCTGCCGCGCGTGGGCTGGGTCATCGGCGTCTATGGCTTTGCCTGGGGCGGCTCGCAGCTCTTCACCGGCAAGCTGTCGGACCGCGTCGGCCGTCACATCCCCAACGTGGCTGGCATGTGGATCTGCGGCGCCGGCGTAGCCATGATGCTGCTGGGCAGGGGCGAGGCCTGGTGGGCCCTGTCGGCCGCGGTGTCCGGCGTGGGCATGGCGCTGCTGTATCCCAATCTCTCGGCGGCGGTGGCCGACATCTCACACCCCAACTGGCGCGGCTCGGCCATCGGCATTTACCGCTTCTGGCGTGACCTGGGCTACGGCATCGGTGCCCTGGGGCTGGGACTCGTCGCCCACTACACCGGCCAGATGGAGAGCGCCTTCTGGTTTGTGGCGCTGTCCATGGGCCTGTCGGGGGCCTTGCTGTGGTGGTGGGGCGAAGAAACGCATCCGCGCCTTAATCCGGCCTGATTTTCACTTTTGAACTTTGGAGCAAACATGAAAAAACTGTTCACCCTGACCCTGGCGGCGCTGGCCATCGGCGCGACGATGCTGCCCGCGCAGGCGGCCGATGACAAGGCGGTCATCGACGCCATGGAGGGCTATTTCGAGTTCGTCGACTACGGCGGCGCGACCATCTTCCCCGAGCAGATCCCGAAGGACGAGTGGAAGAAGATGTTCGTGATCGATGCGCGCGACAAGGGCCAGTTCGACAAGGGCCACATTCCTGGCGCCGTCAATATCGAATGGCGCCAGGTGCTGGCCAAGCGCAGCGAGATCCCCAAGGACAAGCCCGTGCTGGTCTACTGCAACCAGGGCACGCTGTCGGCACAGGCCGGCCTGGCCCTGCGCCTGGCGGGTTACGAGAACGTGCGCATCCTGCAGGGCGGCATGAGCGAGTGGAAGGCCAAGGGTGGCTTCGACGCTGCCAGCCGCGCCACGGGCGCACCGTCCCACAGCGCCGGACACTGACGCCGCGAACGTGCTTTAAACGCGCTCGTAGAGCGTGACGACGCAGGCACCACCCAGACCCAGGTTGTGCTGCAGCGCGAGACGTGCGTCGGCCACCTGACGCGCGCCGGCCTGGCCGCGCAGCTGCTGCACAAGCTCGGTGCACTGCGCCAGCCCGGTCGCACCCAGCGGGTGGCCCTTGCTGAGCAGGCCACCCGAGGGGTTGGTGACATATCGACCGCCGTAGGTGTTGTCACCCTCCATCACGAACTTTTCTGCCCCGCCTTCGGGGCACAGGCCCAGGGCTTCGTAGGTGATGAGTTCGTTCTGTGCGAAGCAGTCGTGCAGTTCCACCACGTCCACGTCCTCGGGGCCGATGCCGGCCTGCTCGGAGACCTTGCGCGCAGCGTTTTTCGCCATGGAGAAACCGACCACCTCGCGCATGTCATGCGCCTCGAAGGTCTGCGCCTGGTCGGTGGTCATGGCCTGGGCGCGGATGCGGACCGAGCGGTTCAGGCCGTGCTTTTGCGCGTAGGCGTCCGAACAAACCACCGCCGCCGCCGCGCCGCAGGTCGGCGGGCAGGCCATCAGGCGCGTCATCACGCCGTCCCACAGCATCGGCGCGGCCATGACGTCCTCGGTGGTGACTTCCTTGCGGAACAGGGCCAGCGGGTTGTGCGCGGCATGACGGCTGGCCTTGGCGCGGATGGCGGCAAAGGTCTCGAGCCGGGTACCATACTGCTGCATATGGGCCAGACCCGCGCCGCCGAAGTAGCGCAGGGCCAGCGGGATCTCGGCGTGGCCCACCAGCTCCTCGGTGGCCTGGTCAAAGCGGTCGAAGGGCGAGGGCCGGTCGCCGAACACTGCCCCCAGCGCTCCCGGGCTCATGTGCTCGAAGCCCAGGGCCAGCACTGCTTCGGCCGCGCCGCTGGCCACGGCCTGGCGCGCGAGGAAGAGGGCGGTGGAGCCCGTGGAGCAGTTGTTGTTGACGTTGACGATGGGAATGCCGCTCATGCCCACGTCGTAGAGGGCGCGCTGGCCGGCGGTCGAGTCACCGTAGACATAACCGACATAAGCCTGCTGGATCTCGCCGTAGTCCAGACCCGCATCGGCCAGCGCGACACGGGTGGCTTCGGCCGCCATCTCCGGATAGGGCCGGTTGGCGCCAGGCTTGGTGAAGGGGATCATGCCGACACCGGCAACGTACACGTCTCGACTCATGATGAGGTCCTTGGTTGCATCCGGGCACAGCTTAGCAGTGCTGTACTGGTCAGGGACGGTATCCTATGCCGATTCCCCACTTTTTAATTGCGGAGCTCCTTATGAAGCGTGAAGTCGTTGTCGTCAGCGGTGTGCGCACCGCCATTGGTACCTTTGGTGGCAGCCTGAAGGACGTGCCGCCCACCGCGCTGGGTGCACTGGTCGTGCGCGAGTCGTTGGCTCGCGCCAATGTGGCCGGCGAGGACGTAGGCCATGTGGTCTTCGGCCATGTGGTCAACACCGAACCCAAGGATATGTACCTCTCGCGCGTGGCCGCGATCGACGGTGGCTGTGCCCAGGGTACCCCGGCCTACAACGTCAATCGTCTGTGCGGCTCGGGCCTGCAAGCCGTCGTGTCGGCCGCCCAGTCGATCCTGCTGGGCGACTGTGACATCGCCATCGGCGGCGGCGCCGAGAACATGAGTCGCGCACCCTTTGCGTCGCTCAACATGCGCTGGGGTGCGCGCATGGGCGACACCAAGATGGTGGACATGATGATCGGCGCTCTGCACGACCCGTTCCACACCATCCACATGGGCGTGACGGCGGAGAACATCGCCGCGAAGTGGGGTATCACGCGGGAGCAGCAGGATGCGCTGGCCGTGGAGAGCCACAACCGCGCCGAGCGCGCTACGGCAGCCGGCTATTTCAAGGATCAGATCGTGCCTGTGATGCTCAAGAGCAAGAAGGGTGAGGTGGCCTGGGCGACCGACGAGCATTTCCGTGCGGGTGCCACCCAGGACGACATGGCCAAACTCAAGCCCGTGTTCGTGAAGGAAAACGGCACGGTCACGGCGGGCAATGCGTCGGGCATCAATGATGCGGCGGCGGCCCTGGTGCTGATGGAAGCGGGCGAGGCCGCGCGCCGTGGCGCAAAGCCCATGGCCCGTCTGGTGGCGTACGCGCACGCTGGTGTGGACCCCAAGTACATGGGCATCGGCCCGGTGCCCGCCACCCAGAAAGCGCTGCAGAAGGCTGGCTTGACTGTGAAGGATCTGGACGTGATCGAAGCCAACGAGGCCTTCGCTGCCCAGGCCTGCGCGGTCACAAAAGACCTCGGCCTGGATCCGGCCAAGGTGAACCCCAATGGATCGGGCATCTCGCTGGGCCACCCCATCGGCGCGACCGGTGCACTGATCACCGTCAAGGCGCTGCACGAACTGCAGCGTATCCAGGGGCGTTATGCGC
>DALYHW010000069.1:12307-13173 GCA_031970695.1 Hylemonella sp. | reverse complement strand
TGCACGCCCGCACGGGCTGGCAGGTGGTGGCCGTGCCGGGGCTGGTGCCTGACGAGGTGTTCTTCGAGCACCTTGCGCACCGGCGCTTTCCAGCGGGCAACTTCATTCGACAGCCGCATGAACTCGACTACCTGCAGGAGCCCGACGTGTTCCATGACGTGTTCGGGCACGTGCCCATCCTGCTCAATCCGGCCATGGCCGACTACATGCAGGCCTACGGCGAAGGCGGGCTCAAGGCGCAACGTCTGGGCTTTCTGCCGCAGCTGGCGCGCGTCTACTGGTACACGGTGGAATTCGGGCTGGTGCAGCAGGGTGGCGAACTGCGCATCTACGGCGCAGGCATCCTGTCTTCCGCGACCGAAAGCGTTTTCTGCCTCGACGATGACTCCCCCCACCGCATTGCCTTCGATGTGCAGCGGGTGCTGCGCACCCGCTATCGCATCGATGACTTCCAGGAAAGCTACTTCGTGCTGCGCGACCTCGACCAGCTGCTGGAACTGGCCCGCATCGACTTTGCGCCGCTGTACCACGGCATCGTCGGGCAGCCGGAACTCGAGCCAGGCCAGCCGCAGGCGGGCGACGGGCTGCTACACCACGGCACCGGTCGTTACCACCGCAACGGCCGCCGGCCGGGCTGAGGTGCTGCGCACCGGCCGCGGTCAACCCGCGGTCATGACACGGTTGCGCCCCTGCTGCTTGGCCAGGTACAGGGCGACGTCCGCCTCCCGCAGCAGCGCCTCGGCATCACTGGCGTGGCGCGGACGTCCGGACACCACGCCGGCGCTGCCTTTGCCGGCGGCTACTGCTACATCAACAACGCCGCCGTCGCCGCCCAATGGCTGCGCGACAACGGCGCCCGGCGCGTT
>DALYHW010000069.1:0-12297 GCA_031970695.1 Hylemonella sp. | reverse complement strand
CTGATCGTGACCACGGGCGTCGTGCCCGTGCCCACGTGTTCGATGCCCGCCTCCTCCACGGCGCGGCGCACCCGCTCGGCCACCGCCCTCGCCTCCTCCGTGTCCGCACCTGGCAGGACCAGCACGAACTCCTCGCCGCCATACCGCGCCACCAGTTCACCCGAACGACGCACTTCTCGGGCCAGGATGGATGCCACACGGCGCAGGCACTCGTCGCCCGCCGGGTGCCCATAGTGGTCGTTGTAGGCCTTGAACTGGTCCACATCGATCAGCACCACGGCCAGCGCCAGCCCGCCGCGTGCGGCACGCTGCCATTCCGCATGCCACACCTCGTCGAATTGCCGGCGGTTTGACAGGCCGGTCAAGGCGTCGGTGGTACTGAGCGCTGCCAGGCGCCGGTTGGCCTCCTCCAGCTCGGCGGTGCGCAGCCGCACGCTCTCCTCGAGGTGTTCGTTTGCGGCGCGTATTTCCGACTGCAACCTCGCCTGTTCGGCCATGTCACGGCGCAGCCGGCGCAAGACCATCAGGCCGACCCACAGCAGCAGCACCAGGGCGCCCAGACGCAGCCCATCGGCAATGCGCCGCGTCAGCTGCAGGCGCTGCGCACGCCCGGACAGCTCGTCGCGCAGGGCAGTGATGACGGATTCGGTCGTGATTTCGTAGACCTTCTTGGCGAGCAGGTAGTCCTCCTCGAACAACACCGAGCGCGCCTGGCGCCAGCGCGCGGCGCGCATATGCGCCAGCGACCGGGCCTCGGTGGCCCGCAGGCCGGCCTGCAGGTCCAGCAGCACCGAGATGTCCTCGGAGAGCTGCAGTTCATGTGAGAGGTCGGCCACCGTCGCCACGGTCTCGCGCAGGCTCTCGCTGACGGCGTCATAACGGTTGGCGCGCATCAGCTTCTGCTCCAGCACCGCGCTGCCGAGCAGGTTGGCGAGTTCCTGCTCGAGGCGCACGATGCGCTCGAGCCGGGTGCTGATGCCCAGCTGGCGCACGTGCAGGTCCTCGTAGCGCGCATTGACGTAGGTACCGAGCAGGAAAGTCAGTACCAGCACGGCCACGGCGGTGTAGATGCTCCCGAGATAGCGCATGGTGCCTGTAGAGGATGGTGCCGGCAGCTCGACAGTGCCCGCCGGGGCGTGCGCCTATTCTGGGAGTTCAGTGCAGCGGGCCGCAGGCCGGCGCGCGCGGAAACGGCTCGAAAACGGAAATTTGCCGCATTCCCGGACGCGCCCCTCCACAGGCTGCATCCTATTCAGCGCAAACCGGCCTCCGGGCCGGGTCCGGTCACCGGCGCGGCCGGGTCTGCATCGGCGTCCCAGCGCTGCCAGTCCGGCCCGAACAGTTCGCTCGGATGCGGAGTCCGCACAGAACCGTTGCCACAACGCATGTCGGTGGCGGCGCAATACTGGTCACAGCCCCAGCAGACACGCTCGGGGTTGGCCGGCACGAGGGGGAATTTCCTGGCCATGGTTTCTGGCGCGAGCGACGCTTGTGGCGCCCGGGCGCGGGGTCGCGGCGGGTGGCCGCTCACGGATCGATTAACGCACCACCGGGCGCCGCCGTGTTTGAGGGAGATCAAGCCGGGGTGCCAGTGAGACGCTAGTCGACCAGATGGTCCGCCACGAGTTCCAGCAGGCTCTCGGTCGGCTTGGTCCAGCCCGCCTTCTTCGCCCCCTGCTCGAAGGTGATGCGGCACTGGCCGCAACTGGTCACAAAATGCTGCGCGCCGGTGGCGTCGATCTGGGCCTGCTTCAGCTCGAAGACCTTCTGGCGCAGGGGCGCCGCACGGGGATTGGACACCACGCCCCCCCCGCCGCCACAGCAATAGCCGACCACGCCGTGGTCCCGTAATTCGATCAGGTCGAAGCCCAGCGCCGCCAGCACGCGTCGCGCGGCGTCCTCCAGGCCACCGCGACGCACGATCTGGCAAGGGTCGTGGAAGGTTGCCGTCTGCCCGATGGGGCGCAGGCGGATCCGCCCGCTGGCGATCACCTCGTCGAGGAACTCCGTCATGTGGATGATGCGCACCGGCAATGCCTCGCCGTACCACCTTGCCGCCTCCCAGCGCGCCGCACCGTAGGCATGGCCGCATTCCGGCAGCAGCACGGTGTGGGCACCGATCTTCACCGCGGTGTCGACCAGCGATCGTGTCAGCTTCTCCTGCAGTTCCATGTCCCCGTTGTTGAAACCCACGTTGGAGGCATCAAAACCCTCGCTGTGCATGGTCCAGCGCGCACCGATGCGATTGAGGATCTTCGCGGCATCGGCCAGTGCCTTGGTATGCTCGCCGAGCTCGGCCGGCGCCGCCGTGACCAGGATGTCCGCCTGTGGCAAGTCACATGGGATCTCCACGCCGTGCTCGCGCGCAGCCTCGGCGAGGATGTCGGCCAGGTCGTCCCCCGGCGTCGCCGTGCTGCCCCACTGGCGCGCGGTGCGATCCATCAAGGCCAGCCGGTCAGGCACCAGCCCGGCCTTGAACATGCCATGGCGCGCTTCCTTGATGAGCTCGGCAATGTCGATACCCATGGGACAGGCCAGTGTGCACCGGCCGCACATGGTGCAGGCGTCGTAGACCAGTTCCTGCCAGTCCTGCAGGTCGCTGATGTCCGGCGCCTTTACCAGATTGAACTTGCGGATCAGCGGTGCCAGCGGGCTCGCCTCGCGCCAGTATGCGCGGCGAAACGGTTCCAGCTTGTGGATGGGCGTATAACGCGGCTCACCGGTGGTGACGTAGAAGTGGCAGGCGTCGGCGCACAGGCCGCAGCGCACGCAGGATTCCAGATGAAGCGCCGTCGTGCGGCCGAATTCAGCCACGAAGGACTGCACCGCCACCTGCACCCGCTGGGTGTCGTCCAGCGTCCCCTGGCGGTCGAAGCTGGGCTTGTTCATGACTGCACTCCCCGGTGGCTGAACCGCGCCCCCGTGGCGCCCCGCGACAGCGGGAACAGGAAGGCGTGCATGAGCTTGCCGAACGGAAACCAGACCAGGAGCAGCTCGAAGGTCAGCAGGTGCAGCGCCAGCGGGCCACGAAACACGGTGTGCTCACGCGCCAGCGCGTTGACCGAGGCCTCGGTGATCACCGCCATGCCCGTGATCAGTGGCAGGAAGGTCAGGCCCCAGCTCAACCAGTCGTCAGTATTGGAGAGCAGGCGCAACACCGGATCGCTCAGGCGCATGGCGACCGCCATGATCATGGCCAGGATCGTCACACCCGCCGCGAGGTACATGACCACATCGGGCAGCGCCGGCCAGCCCACGCCAAGATGCTTGCGGATGAAAGCGATGTGCGGCGCATAACCGAAGAAGATCAGCGCCAGCCCGATGTGCATGGCATAGCTGTTGAGCCCGGCCAGGTAATTGCCGCTGCCGAAGGTGCGCCGCGGATGCAGCCCATGCACCACATGGCGCAAGGCCCCGCGCCAGGGCGGTGGCGCCCCCTCGCGGGCCGGGGAACGGTCCGGCATGGACGGGCGGCGCAGCAGCCCCCGCAGTCGCCAGGCCACACCCACGACAAAGACGAGAATCGCCAGGACCAGGGCCGGTCCTCGGGCGAAATCGAGAATATCCATCGGTGCGCCTCCAGGGTTTGTTGTCGTTCCTGTCCCGATGCGGAGCTTCGCGCAGCCCGGCGGCGGCGTCAAGCATGCCGCTGAGGGTAAGATCACGCCCTCGAAAACGGAGAGTTTGCAATGATCAGGTTCAGCAACGAACACGTCTGGGTGCGGGTGGAAGGCGATATCGGCACGGTGGGCATCACCGTCCATGCGCAGGACACGCTGGGCGACATCGTGTTCGTGGAATTGCCCGAACCCGGCCGTGTGCTGGCCGCCGGCGAAGTGGCGGGCGTGGTGGAGTCGGTCAAGGCGGCGGCGGATGTCTACGCGCCGGTCGGTGGCACGGTGACCGAGGTGAACGAGTCACTGCGCGGTGATCCGGCCCTGGCCAACAGCGAACCGCTGGGCGCCGGCTGGTTCTACAAGTGCAAACTGTCCAATACGACCGACCTGGACGCGCTGATGGACGAAGCAGCATATGCGAGCTTCAGCGGCTGACCGCGCTGCGTGCTCGCCCGGGCGGCCGCAGCGCTACTTCTGCCAGTAGCCCGGGTCCGGCAGCTCGTTGAACACCTTGCGCAGCTGTTCGCCCCAGCGCTCGCGAAGCGAGGCGAAATACGGGTCCTTGCTGTCGATCAGGGCGTGGCGGCGGACCTGCAGGCTGTCCTTCTCGTAACACAGCAGGTCCAGCGGCAATCCGACCGAAAGGTTGGACTTCATGGTCGAGTCCATGGAGATCAGGCAGCACTTGGCCACTTCGTCCAGGGACAAGCGGGTGCCGATCACGCGATCGAGTATGGGCTTGCCGTACTTGGACTCGCCGATCTGGAAATATGGCGTCTCCTGCGTGGCCTCGATGAAGTTGCCAGCCGAATAGATGTTGAAGAGGCGCGGCGCCTCGCCCTTGATCTGGCCGCCGAAAACCAGGCTGACGTTGAAGTCGATCCCGAACTCCTTGAGCGCCGCAGCGTCGCGCTCGTGGACCTTGCGCACGGCGTCGCCGACCAGCTTGGCGGCGGAGAACATATTGGGGGCGCTGGCCAGGTTTTTCTCACCCTGCTGTTCCATGGCCACCCGCAGACCGCTGGCCACCGACTGGCTGATCGACAGGTTGCCGGCGGTGAGCAGCACCATGACGCGCTCGCCCGGCACCTCATAGACGTGCATCTTGCGGAAGGTGTTGATCTGGTCCACACCCGCGTTGGTGCGCGAATCGGACAGAAAAACCAGGCCGGCCTCGTTGCGGACGGCAACGCAGTAGGTCATGGCGCGTTGTACTCCTCGTTGTCTTCTTGTGGCTGCGCGCCTCTTGCGCAGCTTGACCATCTTAGCGCCTTACTGGTCCGCGCCCTGCACGGCCACCTTCACGCTGAGGGCCTCGCCGCCGCCGCCGATGTGGATGCCGCGCACCGGACTGGCATCGGCATAGTCCCGTCCCACGGCCAGACGGCAGAGTTCCGGCCCGGCCAGGCGCTGGTGTGTCACGTCAAAGCCCACCCAGGCGCCGGTGCCGCCACGCGCGCGCGGCAGCCAGGCCTCGGCCCAGGCGTGCGAGGCGGCATGCGTGGCGTCCGTCAGCAGGTAGCCGCTCACGTAACGCGCGGGGATGGCCCGGCTGCGGCAGCAGGCGAGGAACACATGCGTCATGTCCTGGCATACGCCCTGCCCCTGGTGCAGCACCTCGGCCGCGGTGTGGGACACGTCCGTCACGCCCTGCACGTAGGCGACGCGGGCAAAGATCGCGTCCACCAGGGCTTGCAGGGCATCGGGACGGTCGAGGTCGGACGGGCTGACCCCCTCGAGCGCGCTGCGCGCCAGCGTCTCGATGGCGGCGTCGGCTTCCGTCAGGCGGGTGGGCAGTGCGAAGGCCAGCGGTGGCACGTGGCTGTCATGCGGGAGCAGCACACCCCGCTCGTCCAGCGTCTCCACCTGGCCCTGGGCCACCACGCGGATCTCGCCATGGCGTTCGGTGAGCGACGTGACGAAGACGGAATTGCCATAGGCGTCGGTCTGGGTCCAGCGCCGGCCCGGCGCGTCGATGCGCCAGTGCAAGACGCGCTGGCCCCCGTCGGGGCGCGGCCAAAGTCGCATGTACTGCAGGCTGTAGCTGGCCGGCACGGCGTAGCGGTAGACGGTCTCGTGGCGGATGTCGAGCAGCATGGCAAGTCCTTTCAGCTCATGGGCAGCAGGAAGTCCTGCGAGATGCGTTTGCCAAGGTCGGCGGTCCCGGCAAGGAAATCGGTCAGCACCTCGTGCAGGCCACGTTCCATCAGGTCCTCGATGCGGCCGTAACGCAGGCGCGAATACAGCGCGCCGGCACGGCGCGAGGTCTCGTGCGAGCGGGTATTGGCCACCAGGCGCAGGTTCTGCTCCACCTCCTTCATGCAGGCGTGCAGCGAACGGGGCATGTCCTCGCGCAGGATGAGCAGTTCGGCCACGCGCTGCGGCGTGATCATGTCGCGGTACACCTTGCGGTAGATCTCGAATGCCGAGACCGAGCGCAACAGCGCGCTCCATTCGTAGTACTCCCCCGCCCCTGCAGTCTTGGGGGCGAGCTCGTCGTACTTCACGTCCAGCAGGCGGGCCGTGTTGTCGCCCCGCTCCAGGAAGGTCCCCAGGCGCGTGAAGTGGAAGGCCTCGTCCTGCAGCATGGTGCCCACCGTGACGCCACGCGAGAGGTGCGACCGGAACTTGACCCATTCGAAGTACTTGGTCAACTCACTGCCCTGGATGCTGCCCGGTGGCAGCATCTGCACCGAATCGCGGGCCTCCAACCAGGTGGTGTTGATGGTCTCCCAGACCTCGGAGGTCACGGTGCCGCGCACGGCATGGCAGTTTTCCCTTGCGGCGCGCAGGCAGGCCAGGATGGACGAGGGATTGTCCAGGTCCACACTCATGAAACGCAGCACGTTGCCGGCCGTGATGGCCCCGTACTTGGCCCGGTAGCTGTCTTCCAGACCGTTGATGCCCAGCGCGGCACCCCAGTAACCCGCCTGGCTGGCAGGCAGCTGCAGGGACATGCGGTAGCTCACCTCAAGCATGCGCGCAATGTTCTCGGCCCGCTCGGTGTAGCGGGACATCCAGAAGAGATGGTCGGCGGTTCTAGACAGCATGGTTCAGGCCTCCGACTCCAGTACCCAGGTGTCCTTGGTGCCTCCGCCCTGTGACGAGTTCACCACCAGCGAACCGGCCTTGAGCGCCACGCGCGTAAGGCCACCGGGCGCCATGCGTACCTCGCGTCCAGAAAGCACGAAGGGCCGCAGGTCGATGTGGCGCGGTGCGATGCCCGCCTCCACGAAGGTCGGGCAGGCCGACAGCGCCAGCGTGGGCTGGGCGATGTACTTGTCGGGCGCGGCCTTGACGCGGTCGCGAAAGGCGGCCACCTCCGCCCGGGTCGAGGCCGGTCCCACCAGCATGCCGTAGCCGCCGGCACCGTGCGTTTCCTTGACCACCAGTTGCTCCATGTTGGCGAGCACATGGCTCAGGTCTTCGGGCTTGCGGCACTGCCAGGTGGGCACGTTGGCGATGATGGGGTCCTCCGACAAGTAGAAGCGGATCATGTCCGGCACGTAGGGATAGATCGATTTGTCATCCGCCACGCCCGTGCCGATGGCGTTGGCCAGGGTGACGCGCCCGGCCCGGTAGACCGACAGCAGGCCGGCCACGCCCAGGGCCGAGTCGGCGCGGAAGGCCAGCGGATCGAGGAAGTCGTCGTCGATGCGGCGATAGATCACGTCCACGCGGCGCGGGCCTTGGGTCGTGCGCATGAACAGCGTTTCGTCGTGCACGAAAAGGTCCTTGCCCTCGACCAGCTCCACGCCCATCTGCTGTGCGAGGAAGGCGTGCTCGAAATACGCGCTGTTGAACGCCCCGGGGGTGAGCACGACCACGGTCGGGTCATCCACCCCTGCCGGCGCAGCCTGGCGCAGCGTGTCGAGCAGCAGGTCAGGGTAGTGGTCGACCGGGCGCACCTTGTAGCGCCCGAACAGCTCCGGGAAGAGACGCATCATCATGCGCCGGTCTTCCAGCATGTAGGAGACCCCCGAGGGCACACGCAGGTTGTCTTCCAGTACGTAGTACGCGGCTTCGCCGCCGGGCAACGAGGCGCGCACGATATCGATGCCCGCGATGTGGGCATAGATGTCGTTGCGCACGCTCACGTCCTGCATCTCCGGGCGGTACTGGGCATTGCAGAAAACCTGCTCGGCGGGGATCAGGCCGGCCTTGACGATGTGCTGCTGATGGTAGATGTCGTGGACAAAGGCGTTGAGGGCGTTGACACGCTGGCGCAGGCCCCGCTCCAGAAGTTCCCACTCGGCCGCCGGAATGACCCGTGGGATGATGTCAAAGGGGATCAGCCTCTCCTTTCCGGCATCTTCGCCATAAACCGCGAAGGTGATGCCGTAGCGGTGGAAGGCCGAATCGGCTTCCGCACGTTTTTGGGTGATATGCGACGCCGGCATCAGGGACAACCAGTCCTGATAGGCCGCATAGTGTGCACGGGTGCCCCCGTTTGGGGCATGCATCTCGTCAAATATGTTCTTCATGGTGCACGGCCTTCGTCTGACAGTGAAGTCAGAGCAAGGGTCGTGCCCGGTCCGAGCTCAGGGACTGTTGCCGGCGGCAGACGGGTTCCAGCGCACCGGCGTGAAACGGAAGACTTCACGCGTGCTCGTGTCCACCGTGCCCCGGACCCAGCCCATGAAGGGGTAACCGTAGACCTCCACACGCGTGAAGTTGGCGAGCAGCCCGGTTCCAGCGCTGTCCAGCATTGGCTGGTTGACCTGGAAAAAATGCGTATCCCCATGGACCAGCACCACTTGCCCGCGGTAGGCCTCGGTCTCGCGGCGCAACTGCTCGATCAGCTCGGCATAGGCGCGCCGGGGGTGGCCTGCGCTGGCGGCCTCGAGGCCCGGGTTGGCCTGGATCACGATCAGCACACCCGCCAGTTTTTGCGCGCGTGCCAGCTGGAAGGCGCCAGCCAGCCACGCGCGGTTGGCCGCGCTGCGCTCGCGGTACTCCCGCACCGGACCGCCCCGGCCGCTGGGGCCGTCGTAATTGTTGTAGCTGCCAGGCACGTTGAGCCCGACGAACAGGGCGCCGCCCATCTGCCAGCGCACGTTCTCCCGGTAGCGGGCGTAGGCAGCATCGCGGCTCTGCCGCTCCAGTGCAAACCGGCGCTGCCCCAGGGTTTCCTCGCCGGAAAAGAAGAGCGTACGCAGCCGGTCCAGCCGCTCGAGCGCGTCATAGCCGCCGTTGTTCTGCCGGTGGCAGTCGGTCCATTCGTTGTCGCCGGGCACGTAGACCAGCGGCAGCGGGGCCGCCTGGAAGACACCGAGCATGTCAGCGTACACCTCGTCGCTGCAGACACTGGAGCCGCTCTTGATGTCGCCAGCATGCACGGCAAAGGCCAGACCCTCCCGCCCCATGGCCGCCAGCATGCGGGGCAGCTGTTCGCGTTCCCAGCTGTTGTAGGGGGTGTCACCGAAAAGGGCAAAGGACAGCGGCTGGGCCGCCAGCGGGGTGGCCAGTACCAGACCGAGCAGCCAGGCCAGGCCGCGCATCATGCGCCGCGCCAGCGGTGGTTGATCCAGCGTGTGAGCGAGGTGTTGAGCCGCCGCCCCAGGGCCATGGCGCCTTCAAACAGCAGCAGCATGAGCAGCGCCACGGCGCCACCCGCCAGCAGCGCCTGCTGCGTCAGCGGCACGGTGGCGCTGTACTGCAGCAGGGTCTGTTCACGCAGGGTATCGTCGGCGCGCAACAGCAGGTGGAGCAGTTGTCCCGGCAGATGGGTCTGCATGGCCTTTTGCTCCGCCTCGAAATGCAGCTTGCGCCTGTAGATGCGCTCGATGGCGTCGGCCTCGGACTTGAACACCGCCACATTGCTCTGGCGGTGCAGCGCGATCAACGCCTCGATGTCGCCCCCGGTGTGCTGGTTGGCAATGATCAGGAAAGGCTGGAAATTGATGGTGACCTCGCGCAGGGTCGCGTCGACCCGCTTGAGGTACTGGTCCGCAAAATTGGGCAACTGCATGCCCAGCAACAGGAACGTGCAGGCAATCACGATCATGAAATAGCGCAGCAACACGCTCATGGCGTCCTCCTCTTGCCGGCGTAAGGCCACCGGACCATGGCGGGACGATAGCCTACTTCGGCCGACCCGCCGGGCCGGCGAAACATGCGGTTGCAAATCGGCAGGCCGCCGCCGCGACGGCGGCCACGGGTTCAGGCCTCGCTGGCGATGCGGCGCAGGGCGTCTTCGTAGGCCGCCGCAGGTTGGCCGCCGGAAATCAGGTACTTGCGGTTCACGATGACCGCCGGCACGGAGCTGATGCCCGCCTGCTGCCATTGCTGTTCGGCCTGCCGCACTTCCAGCGCATACGCCTGGCTGGCGAGGATCTCGCGCGCCTTCACCGCGTCGAGCCCGGCAGTGACGCAGGCACGCACCAGCACCTCGGCGTCGGAGACATTCTCGGCGCGGCCATGGTAGGCCGTGAGCAGTTCCTTCTTCAACGCGAACTGCTTGTCCGGCCCCTGCTCACCCGCCCAGCACAGCAGGCGGTGGGCGTCGAAGGTGTTCCAGATGCGGCCACGCCCTTCCGGCTTGAACTGAAAACCCACTTCAGCGCCGCGCGCGCGGATGCGCTCGCGGATCTGCGCCTGCTCCTCGGGCGTGGATCCGTATTTCTGGGTCAGGTGCTCGGTCATGTCCTGCCCCTCGGGACCCATGGCCGGATTCAGCTCGAAGGGCTGGAAGGTGATGTGCGCGTCCACCACGCCCAGCAGCTGGTCCAGCGCCTGTTCCAGGCCGCCCAGGCCAACGGCGCACCAGGGGCAGGCCACATCGGAAACGAAATCGATTTGCAGGGTTTTACTCATGCACGCATCCTAGGGGATCGCGATCAACCGCGCCGGCGCAGGTTCTTTGCGCCGGCGGTACTCAGGCCGTCGCGGGCTCGGCCACTGTGGCCGCAACATTCAGGTAGCGCGCCACAAAGGCCCCGACGCTGCTGGCCGGCAACGGCAGCCAGACCGTGTGGCCTGAACCGGGTGCCACAGCAACCGGGTGGCCCTCGGCGTTTTCCATGTGGCCCAGTTCGTGATCAACGTTGCCGGCGGGCTGGATGATTTCCAGCCGGTCGCCCACGGAAAACTTGTTGCGCACGTTGACCTGCGCCAGACCACGCACGGCATCAAAGGCCACCACGTCCCCGACATACTGGCTGCGGCCGGATTCGGAATAACCGCGCAGGTAGTTCTGCGTGTCCTGCGGCTGGTGGCGCTGGTAGAAGCCCGAGGTGTAGCCGCGGTTGGCCAGGCCCTCGAGCTGGCCCAGCAGGGCCGGATCAAGCGCGCGCCCGGCCACGGCGTCATCGATGGCCTGGCGGTAGCTTTGCACCGTGCGCGCCACGTAATAGGGGCTCTTGGTGCGGCCTTCGATCTTGAGCGAGTCGACGCCAATCTCCACCAGGCGCTGGATGTGCTCGATCGCACGCAGGTCCTTGGAGTTCATCACGTAGGTGCCGTGCTCGTCCTCCTCGATGGGCATGAACTCGCCGGGGCGGTTGCTCTCTTCGAGCAGGTAGGAAATGGAGTCGCGCGCCTCTTTCGGCAGGGTGTCACCGCCAGTGCCGCCCGAGCCACAGGACGGGCCACAACCGCCGCCGCTGCCAGCGCTGCGCGCGGGTGACAGAACGTCGCCGCTGGCGTCGACCTGGGCTGTGTGCGTCTTGTAGTCCCAGCGGCAGGCGTTGGTGCAAGTGCCCTGGTTGGCATCGCGGTGGGTGAAATAGCCCGAGAGCAGGCAGCGGCCGGAATAGGCGATGCACAGCGCGCCGTGCACGAAGACTTCGAGCTCGCTGTCCGGGCAATCCTGGCGGATTTCGGCCACCTGGTCGAGCGAGAGTTCGCGCGACAGGATGATGCGCTTGACGCCGACCTTGTTCCAGAACTTCACGGAGGCCGAGTTGACCGTGTTGGCCTGTACCGAAAGGTGGATCTCCATCTCGGGCCAGTGCTCTCGCACCAGCATGATGAGTCCGGGGTCGGACATGATCATGGCATCGGGCTTGAGCGCGATGGCCGGCGTCATGTTGGCCACGTAGTTCCTGACCTTGTTGCCGTGCGGGAAGATGTTGGAGACCAGGAAGAACTTCTTGCCCAGTGCGTGCGCGCGGTCGATGCCGGCCTTCAGCAACTCAAGGTTGCCGAACTCGTTGTTGCGCACGCGCAGAGAGTAGCGCGGCTGGCCCGCGTAGATGGCGTCCGCACCAAAGGCGAAGGCCGCCTCCAGCATGGCCAGTGAGCCGGCAGGGGCCAGCAGTTCAGGCGCTTTGCGTTTCATTTCTGCTCCGACAGTTGGACCAGGCCGGCAATGGCCAGGGCATAGCCGTTGACGCCGAAGCCGGCCATCACGGCCTTGGCCACGGGTGAAATGTAGGAGTGATGGCGGAATTCCTCACGCGCATGCACATTGCTGATGTGCAGCTCGATCAGCGTCACGCCCGTGCCCTTGATGGCATCCATCAGCGCGATGCTCGTATGGGTGTAGGCCCCGGCGTTGAGGATGACCCCCGCGAGCTTGCCTTTTGCGTGGAGCTTGCCGGCCTCATGGATCCAATCGACCAGTTCACCCTCGTGGTTGCTCTGGCGGAAGTCCAGCGCCAGGCCATTGGCCGCCGCGGCGCGTTCGCACAGGGCCTGCACGTCAGCCAGCGTCTGCGAGCCATAGACGGCCGGCTCG
>DALYHW010000068.1:0-13277 GCA_031970695.1 Hylemonella sp. | reverse complement strand
TTTTGAACACGGAGAATATCGTGAGCAATAACAAAGGTCAGCTCCTGCAAGACCCCTTCCTCAACACCCTGCGCCGTGAACACGTGCCGGTGTCCATTTACCTGGTCAACGGCATCAAGCTGCAGGGCCAGATCGAGTCCTTCGACCAGTACGTGGTCCTGCTGCGCAACACCGTGACGCAGATGGTCTACAAACACGCCATCTCGACCATCGTGCCGGGCCGCGCCGTGAACTTCGCGGTCGGAGCCGAAGGCGACGCTGCCAGCGCCTCCTGATGCCTGTGGGGACACGGGGCCGGTCGGGTCCCGGTGCCATCCGACCGGGGTTTCCTGAACTGGTAACAGCGTTCCCCATTGACCGAATTGTCTGAATCGTCACGTGCCTCGGCCATCCTGGTCGGGGTGGACTTCGGCCTGCCGCATTTCGACGGCGAGCTGGAAGAGCTCGGCCTGCTGGCGGAGACCGCGGGCCTGCATCCGGTGGGCCGGATCACCTGCAAACGCAAGGCGCCCGACGCGGCCCTGTTCGTGGGCAGCGGCAAGGCCGAAGAGATCAAGTTGCTGGCCGTACAGACCGGCGCCACCGAGATCCTGTTCGACCAGAGCCTCAGCCCGGCGCAGCAGCGCAACCTTGAGCGCACACTGGAGCTGCCGGTCAACGACCGCACGCTGCTCATCCTGGAAATCTTTGCGCAGCGTGCGCGCAGCCATGAAGGCAAGCTGCAGGTCGAGCTCGCGCGCCTGCAATACCTCAGTACCCGCCTCGTGCGCCGCTGGTCCCACCTGGAGCGCCAGACCGGCGGTGCCGGTGTGCGCGGTGGTCCGGGCGAGAAACAGATCGAGCTGGACCGCCGCATGATTTCCGATGCGATCAAGCGCACCAAGGAACGCTTGCAAAAGGTCAAGCGCCAGCGCCAGACCCAGCGCCGCCAGCGCGAGCGTCGCGACGCCTTCAACATCTCGCTGGTGGGTTATACCAACGCCGGCAAGTCCACGCTGTTCAATGCACTCGTCAAAGCGCGTGCCTACGCCGCCGACCAGCTGTTTGCGACACTGGACACCACGACGCGCCAGCTCTATCTGGGGGAGGCGGGGCGTTCGGTGTCGCTGTCCGACACGGTTGGGTTCATCCGCGACCTGCCGCACGGACTGGTCGACGCCTTCCAGGCCACCTTGCAGGAGGCCGTGGATGCGGACCTGCTGTTCCATGTGGTGGACGCGGCCAACCCCAATTTTCCGGAACAGATCACCGAGGTCCAGCGCGTGCTGGCGGAGATCGGCGCCGACCAGATCCCGCAGGTGCTGGTGTTCAACAAGCTCGACGCGCTCGAGCCCGGCCGTCGTCCGCCCCAGCTGCAGGATGTCTACGAGCTGGACGGGGTGGCCACACCGCGCGTATTTGTCAGCGCCCGCGACGGCGAGGGACTTGCCATCCTGCGGCAACTGTTGGCCCAGCGCGTCACGGCGGGCAGCCTGCAGGCGCCGCAGGAGCACGAAATGGCACCTGATTTCCCTGACAATGACGCAAGCTCTTCCTGATTGGGCACAATCGGCCACTGAGCCAAGACCGACACGAGACGACCGAATGAAACTCCAAGCAAGAGCCTTCCGCTGGACCAGCGGGCTGCGCATGCCGGGCCGCCTGCGCGGCATGTTCAACCTGAACGATCCGCGCTGGGGCCGTGGTGAGGACAAGCCTGCCGAGGGCAAGCCCGAGCAGCCTCAACGTCCCGAGTCCGACGTGCCGCCGCCCCAGGGTCAGCGCGGTGCCCGCCCGGGCAACACCCAGGGGCCGCCGGACCTCGACGAACTCTGGCGTGACCTCAATCGCAAGCTGGCCGGCCTTTTCGGTGGCGGGCGCGGCGGGCGAAATGGCGGCAACGGGGGTGACCGCAAGCCCGACATGAAAGGCGCGGGTATCGGTATCGGGCTGATCCTGGCGATCGTGGCCCTGATCTGGATGGGCACCGGCTTTTTCATCGTGCAGGAAGGCCAGCAGGCCGTCATCACGCAGTTCGGCAAGTACAAGGCCACGGTGGGGGCCGGCTTCAACTGGCGCCTGCCTTATCCGATCCAGCGTCACGAACTGGTGTTCGTCACGCAGATCCGCTCGGTGGACATCGGCCGCGACGTCATCATCAAGGCCACGGGCCTGCGCGAGTCGGCCATGCTGACCGAGGACGAAAACATCGTCGAAATCAAGTTTGCGGTTCAATACCGTCTGAACGACGCGCGTGCCTTCCTGTTCGAGAGCCGCAACCCAACCGACGCGGTCATCCAGGCGGCCGAAACCGCCGTGCGCGAAGTCGTGGGCAAGATGAAGATGGACGCCGCCCTGTCCGAGGAGCGTGACCAGATCGCGCCGCGGGTGCGCAAGCTGATGCAGGACATCCTGGATCGCTACAAGGTCGGTATCGAGGTCGTTGGCATCAACCTGCAGCAAGGCGGTGTTCGTCCGCCCGAGCAGGTCCAGGCGGCCTTCGACGACGTCCTCAAGGCCGGCCAGGAGCGTGAGCGTCTGAAGAACGAGGCCGAGGCCTACGCCAACGACGTGGTGCCGCGTGCCAATGGTACGGCCTCGCGCCTGAAGCAGGAGGCACAGGGTTACAAGGCCAAGATCGTGGCCACCTCCCAGGGTGACGCGCAGCGCTTCCGCTCGGTGCTGACCGAATACCAGAAGGCACCGCAGGTCACGCGCGACCGCCTGTACCTGGAATCGATGCAGCAGATCTACAGCAACGTCAGCAAGGTGCTGGTGGAGTCCAAGCAGGGCTCCAACCTGCTGTACCTGCCGCTGGACAAGCTCATGCAACTGGGTGACGACAGCGCGCCCGCCGTCATGCAGGGCCCGGCGCCCACCGCCGTACCCCAGCCGGGTCCGGCCCCTTCGGCGGCTGCCGATGCGCGCTCGCGCCAGAACCAGCGCTCGCGTGACCGTGAAACCCGATAAGGAGAAGAAAAAGTGAACCGTATCGGATTCATCCTTTCCTCGCTGCTGGTGCTGCTGGCACTGGCCAGTTCCATGCTGTTCGTGGTCGACCAGCGCCAGTTCGGCGTGGTCTATGCCCTGGGCCAGATCAAGGAAGTCATCACCGAACCCGGCCTCAATGTGAAGCTGCCGCCGCCGTTCCAGAACGTGACCTACATCGACAAGCGCCTGCTGACGCTCGACAGCTCGGACACGGAACCCATGCTCACAGCCGAGAAGCAGCGTGTCGTCATCGACTGGTATGTGCGCTGGCGCATCACCGACCCGACCGAGTACATCCGCAATGTGGGCCTGAACGAGGCCGCCGGCGCCCAGCAGCTCAACCGGGTGGTGCGCAACGCCTTCCAGGAAGAGATCAACAAGCGCACGGTGAAGGAGCTGCTGTCGCTCAAGCGCGAGCCGCTGATGGCTGACGTGAAGCGCGAGGTGCTCGAGAAGGTGCGCGGCGACAAACCCTGGGGCATCGATGTCGTGGACGTGCGCATCACACGCGTCGACTACGTGGAGTCGATCACCGAATCGGTCTATCGCCGCATGGAGGCCGAGCGCAAGCGCGTGGCCAACGAGCTGCGTTCCACTGGTGCCGCCGAAGGCGAGAAGATCCGTGCCGATGCCGATCGCCAGCGCGACGTGGTTGTCGCCAATGCCTACCGTGACGCCCAGAAGATCAAGGGCGAGGGTGACGCCGAGGCTGCGCGCATCTACGCCGACGCCTTTGGCCGCGATCCGTCCTTCGCGCAGTTCTACCGCAGCCTGGAGGCCTACAAGGCCAGCTTCGCGAGCAAGAACGACGTGATGGTGCTCGACCCCAATGGCTCGGAGTTCTTCAAGGTGTTCCGCGGTCAGGGCGGCGGCGCCAAGAAGTAGGGCGTGGGCAGCGACACCTTCTGGCTGGCCATGGCCCTCGTCCTCGTGATCGAGGGCCTGTTTCCTTTCATCTCGCCCGGTGGCTGGCGCCGCATGTTCACCCAGATCCTGGGCTTGAGTGACGGCCAGATCCGATTCTTCGGCCTGTGCAGCATCGCGGCCGGCCTGCTCTGGGTCTGGTGGCTGTCCTGAGTCTTTGATGGCGCCGTTGCCGGGGGGTGTCGCCGACCCGGTAAAATCACGTTTTTAACAGCACCCCTTTCCCATGTCTGCCTGGCTCCTGCCGGATCACATTGCCGACGTGCTGCCGTCCGAGGCGCGCCACATCGAGGAACTGCGTCGCGACTTGCTCGACATGGCGCGGTGTTATGGTTATGAGCTGGTCATGCCCCCGCTGGTGGAGCATCTGGCGTCCCTGCTGACCGGCACCGGCCAGGCCCTCAACCTGCAGACCTTCAAGCTGGTCGACCAGCTCTCAGGCCGGTCCATGGGCCTGCGTGCCGACACCACACCCCAGGTCGCACGCATCGATGCGCATCTGCTCAACCGCCGCGGGGTGACGCGGTTGTGCTATTGCGGCCCGGTCGTGCACACCCGCCCGGCCAGCCCGCATGCGACGCGTGAGCCGCTGCAGTTTGGCGCCGAGATTTACGGCCATGCCGGCCTGGAGGCGGATCTCGAAGCCCTTCAGCTCGCCCTGGACTGCCTCAAGGCGGCGCGTCTGGCGCACTACAGCGTGGACCTGGCCGATGTGCGTATCGTCAGTGCGCTGCTCGACGGTGTGCCGGCCGACGACGATACCCGCACCCAGGTGCAGGCGGCGCTCGCCGCCAAGGACGTGCCCGCGCTGGCCCAGCTCACCCGCGAATTCCCGGAGGCCTCGCGCCGTGGCCTGCTGGCGTTGCCGCGCCTGTACGGTGACGCCCAGGTTCTGGATGAAGCTGAAAAAGCGCTGCCGGCGCTGCCGGCCGTGCGCCAGGCGCTCGATGGCCTCAAATGGCTGGCACGCCATCTGGACGGCACGGCGCTGGGCTTTGACCTGGCCGACCTGCGTGGCTACGCCTACTACAGTGGCGTGCGCTTTGCGGTCTACGCCGAGGGCGTGAGTGACGCGTTGCTGCGCGGCGGTCGCTACGACGAGGTGGGGGCCGTGTTCGGGCGCAAGCGTCCGGCCGTGGGCTTCAGCCTGGACCTCAAGACCCTGGTGGCCGCCGTGCCGGCGCGTCCACTGCGTGCGGCCATCCGCGCGCCCTGGGGTGAATCGGACTCCCTGCGTGCGGCCATCGCGCGCCTGCGCGGACAGGGGGAGACCGTGGTGTGCGTGCTGCCCGGACATGAGAGCGAGATCGACGAATTCCATTGCGATCGCGAGCTCACCGAGGTCGCAGGCCAGTGGATTGTCAGCGCCATCTGAGCGCTTTGTGCAAAGCGCTTCTTTCGAGAACATACGAGATGAATACAACCAAAGGACGTAACGTCGTTGTCGTGGGCACCCAGTGGGGTGACGAGGGCAAGGGCAAGCTGGTCGACTGGCTGACCGAATTTTCCCAGGGCGTGGTGCGTTTCCAGGGCGGCCACAATGCCGGCCACACGCTGGTCATCAATGGCGTCAAGACGGCACTGCACCTGATCCCCAGCGGCATCATGCGCACGGGGGTCAAGTGCTACATCGGCAATGGCGTGGTGCTGTCGGCGGCCAAGCTGTTCGAGGAGATCGAAGGGCTGGAAAAGGCCGGGGTGGAGGTGCGCTCGCGCCTGCGCATCAGTGAGGCCTGCCCGCTGATCCTGCCGTTCCACGCGGCGCTCGACGTGGCTCGCGAGGCCGCGCGCGAGCAGGGCGGTTCCGAGAAGATCGGTACCACCGGCCGCGGCATTGGTCCTGCCTATGAGGACAAGATTGCACGGCGTGCCCTGCGTGTGCAGGACCTCAAATACCCCGAGCGCTTTGCCGCGAAGCTCCGGGAATTGCTGGCTTTGCACAACCATGTGCTCACGACCTTCCTCGGCTCGAAGAAATTCGCGTTCCCCGACGCGCTCAAGCCCTATATCAAGGATGGCGAGGTGCAGTTCGAGCCGGTCTATGCCGAGGCCATGCGCCATGCCGAACTGCTCAAGCCCATGATGGCGGACGTTTCGCGCGAGCTCAACGAAGCCAATCGCGACGGCGCGAACCTGCTGTTCGAGGGGGCCCAGGGCACGCTGCTGGACGTCGACCACGGCACCTATCCCTATGTCACGTCGAGCAACTGCGTGGCCGGCAATGCGGCGGCCGGTGCCGGCGTGGGCCCGGGCATGCTGCACTACGTGCTGGGTATCACCAAGGCCTATTGCACCCGCGTGGGCGGCGGTCCCTTCCCGACGGAGCTCGACTGGGAAACGCCCGGTACTCCGGGCTACCACATGAGCACAGTCGGTGCCGAGAAGGGCGTGACCACCGGTCGCTCGCGCCGCTGCGGCTGGTTCGACGCCGCGCTGCTCAAGCGCTCCGCGCAGGTCAACGGCCTCACCGGCCTGTGCCTGACCAAGCTGGATGTGCTGGACGGCCTCAAGGAACTGCAGCTGTGCACCGGCTACGAGCTCGATGGCGAAACCATCGACATCCTGCCCATGGGTGCCGACGAGATCGCCCGCTGCAAGCCCATCTACGAGACCATGCCGGGCTGGAGCGACACCACCGTGGGCGTGACGCAGTACGACAAGCTGCCGATCAATGCACGCCTGTACCTGCAGCGCATCGAACAGGTCACCGGGGTGCCGATCCACATCATCTCGACCAGCCCGGATCGTGACCACACGATCATGATGCAGCACCCCTACGTGGCCTGATCGGATCGTCCGGAGCGGGCTCCGGGCGGACGCTATAAAAAGAGGAGCAAGCGGATGTTGACCGAAGATGGCAAGCACCTGTATGTGAGTTACGTCGAGTACCACAACCTGATCGAGAAGCTGGCCATCAAGGTCCACCAGTCCGGCTGGGAGTTCGACACCATCCTGTGTCTGGCGCGTGGCGGCATGCGTCCGGGCGACATCCTCTCGCGCATCTTCGAGAAACCGCTGGCCATCATGTCCACCAGCTCCTACCGTGCCGGGGCCGGCACGGTACAAGGGCACCTGGACATCGCCAAGTACATCACGACGCCGCAGGGCGAGATCGCCGGCCGCGTGCTGCTGGTCGACGACCTGGCAGACTCCGGCCACACGCTCGACGAGGTGATGAAAATGCTCCGCGCGCGTTATCCCGCCATCACCGAATTGCGCAGCGCCGTGATCTGGACCAAGGCGCAGTCCACCTTCAAGGCCGATTTCTCGGTCGAATACCTGCCGACCAATCCCTGGATCCATCAGCCTTTCGAGCAGTACGACCGCCTGCGCCCGGCAGAACTGCTGCAGAAATGGAAAGTCTGAACTAGGCTCATCTCCAGGCTGCGCGCACTTCCTGTCCCTCGGCCCCGTGTGCAGGGGGCACACCCAGCGGCCCGGCAAAGCCGGTTCCGCGGGTGCCCGCGGTTGAATAGCCGCTCTCGCCGTGGTTCGCGTTAAGCTCGTCACATGAGCGACAAGACCACCGGCCTGATCCATCATCCGTACACGCCCCCCGCGGGGTTCGATGCTCCGCAGCCCGGGGTCCACAAGGCGTCGACGGTCATCTTTCCGAGTGTGGCTGCGATGCGCAGCCGCGAGTGGAAGGACAAGACGGGTTACACCTACGGCCTGCATGGCACGCCCACGAGCTACCTGCTGGAAGAGCGGCTGGCCACGCTCGAGGGGGGGCGCCAGTGCCTGCTGGTGCCCAGCGGGTTGGCGGCCATAGCCACGGTGTCGCTGTCGCTGCTCACAAGTGGCGACGAGGTATTGATTCCCGACAACGCCTACGGTCCCAGCAAGGCCCTGGCCGAGGGGGAGCTCAAGGGCTGGGGCATCTCCCACCAGTACTACGATCCCCTGGATTCGCAGGATCTGGCGCGTCGCATCGGCCCGAAGACGCGCCTTGTCTGGCTGGAAGCGGCCGGTTCCGTGACGCTGGAGTTTCCCGACCTGGCCCGGCAGGTGCGGGTCTGTCGCGATGCCGGGGTACGGTGCGCGCTGGACAACACCTGGGGGGGCGGGCTGGCGTTTAATGCCTTTGACCTGCCCGAGGACGCCGATGCCAGCCTGGGCGTGGACCTCACGATCCACGCGCTTACCAAATACCCGAGCGGCGGCGGCGACGTGCTCATGGGCTCCATCGTCACGCGCGACGAGCAGCTGCACATCCGCCTCAAGCTCACGCACATGCGCCTGGGGCTGGGCGTGGGCATGAACGACGTGGAGGCCGTGCTGCGCGGGCTGCCCAGCCTGGCATTGCGTTATGCGGCGCACGACCGCACGGCCCGTGCGCTGGCACGCTGGTGCCAGCAGCGGCCGGAATTCGTGCAGGTGCTGCACCCCGCCTTGCCCGGTTCACCGGGGCACGCCAATTGGCAGGCCTTGTGCGCGGGGGAAGGCGGTGCAGGTGCTGGCCTCGCGGCGGGCCTGTTCAGTGTGATCGTCGACCCCCGCTATAGCCCGGCCCAGGTCGATGCCTTCTGTGATGCCCTGCGCCTTTTCAAGCTCGGCTACAGCTGGGGTGGTCCCATGAGCCTGGTCGTGCCCTACGAACTGGAGACAATGCGCCAGGATTGGCCTGCGCACCTTTCGCGCGGCACCCTCGTGCGCTTTTCCGCCGGGCTGGAAGCGTTCGAAGACCTCCGGGCCGACCTGGCCCGAGCGCTAGACGCTGCGTTCGCCTGAGCGGGAATATCCGACTGGTGTTTTCCTGAGTAGCCAGCCCCGGCCGGTCTCGGTAGCCTTGATGCGAATCAAGCAACAAAACCATGAGCGAGACACTGAACCAGGGCAGCGATACCGGGCTGCCCGCGAGCCCCGAGCCCTATATCCCGCCACCGCCGGTGGGGCCGCGGCGCGAAATCGTTGCGCTGGGTTTTGCCGACCCTTTCCGCTGGCTGGCCCGAGGCTGGCGGGACTTGACCTGCGCCAAGGGCATTGCAGTGTTCTACGGTGTCTGTTTCTGGGCGATGGCTCTGCTGCTGTGGGCTGTGTTCAGCCGGCTCCCGGAATACACCATGTCCATGATGTCGGGTTGCCTGCTGGTGGGGCCCTTCCTGGCCATGGGCCTCTACGAGGTCAGCCGTCGGTGCGAACTGGGGCAGAAACCGGATCTTGTGTACTCGCTGACCTGCTGGGACCAGCGCATCGGAAGCATGGGCATGCTGGTGCTGGTGCTGATCGTGCTCGAGCTGTTGTGGGGGCGCGCGTCGCTGGTCGTTTTCGCTGTGTTCTTCAACACCGGAATGCCATCGACCGCGGGCGTGCTCGAGGCGATCTTCAATCCCGAAAACTGGGAGTTCGTGGCGGTCTACCTTGCGGTCGGTGGTGTTTTTGCTGGCCTGGTGTTCGCGACCTCGGTGGTCTCCATTCCCATGATCCTGGACCGCGATACAGATGCGATTTCGGCTTCCATCACCAGCCTGCAGGTCTTTTTCGTCAATCTTCCCGTGCTGCTGCTGTGGGGCGCTGTGATCAGCATGCTGGTTGTCGCTGCGCTGCTGCCCTGGGGTGGGGGCCTGCTGCTGGTGGGGCCCTGGCTGGGCCATGCCACCTGGCACGCCTATCGCGGCTCGGTGCGCTGGCTGGACTGATACCCCGGTGCGTCTGGCTGTCCGTATGATGCGGGCATGAGCGACGCATTTCTCGAATGCCATCACCTGGTCAAACGCTACGGCGGTACTGCCGTGGTGGACGACATCAGTTTTGCCATCCGTCCCGGTGAGTGCCTGGGGGTGATCGGCCCCAATGGCGCTGGCAAGACCACCACGCTGCGCATGTGCCTGAGCCTGACCGAGCCCGACGGCGGCCATGTGCAGGCCTTTGGCCTGCGCATGCCGCAGGACGCCCACGCCATCAAGGCGCAGATCGGCGTGGTCACGCAGTTCGACTCGCTCGACCCCGACTTCACCTGCGCCGAGAACCTGCTGGTCTTCGGCCGGTATTTCGGTCTGAAGGTGGCCGACATCCGGGCCCGCATCCCCGAGCTGCTGGAGTTTGCGGCGCTTTCGCACAAGGCGGGGGCCAAACCCGGCCAGCTCTCGGGCGGCATGCGGCGGCGTCTCAGCCTGGCGCGGGCCCTGGTCAATGACCCGCGACTGCTGCTGCTGGACGAGCCCACCACGGGCCTGGACCCCCAGGCCCGCCATCTCATGTGGGAACGGCTGCAACAGCTGCTGCAGCGCGGCAAGTCCATCCTGCTCACCACCCATTTCATGGACGAGGCCGAGCGGCTGTGTGACCGGCTGCTGGTCATCGACCACGGCCACAAGATCGCCGAAGGCACGCCGCGCGATCTGATCGCGCAGCACCTGGAGCCCGATGTCGTGGAGGTCTACGGTGGTGACGCAGTGTCGCTGAGCCAGGGGCCGCTGCGGGCGCTGGCCAGCCGGGTCGAGGTCAGTGGCGAGACGGTGTTCTTCTACACCCAGGACGCAAGTCTCTTACTGCAGGCGCTGGCGCATGACCACAGCGTGCGCAGCCTGCACCGACCGGCCAACCTGGAGGACCTCTTCCTGAAATTGACTGGCCGCCAGATCCGGGAGGAAGGCTGATGAACAACATGACCCGTTGGTGGCCCGTCTTCCTGCGCAACCTGCTGGTCTGGCGCAAGCTGGCCATTCCCAGCCTCGTGGGCAATATCGCCGAACCGCTGATGTGGCTGCTGGCCTTCGGTTACGGGCTGGGGGCGCTGGTGGGCTCAGTGCAACTCGGCGAGGAGAAGGTGCGCTACATCCTTTTCCTGGCCAGCGGTTCGATCTGCATGAGTGCCATGAATGCGGCCACGTTCGAGGCGCTGTACTCGGCGTTCTCGCGCATGCACGTGCAGAAGACCTGGGACAGCATCATGAACGCTCCCGTCGGCTTGCGCGATGTGCTCCTGGCCGAGATGCTCTGGGCAGCCTTCAAGGCCCTGTTTTCCGTCACGGCCATCCTGCTCGTGATGCTGGCGCTGGACATCAGCCGCAGCCCCATGCTGCTGCTGGTGCTGCCTGTCCTGCTGCTGGCCGGTATCACGTTCAGCTGCATGGCGCTGATTTTCAATGCGCTGGCCAAGGGCTACGACTTTTTCACCTACTACTTCACGCTGTTCCTCACGCCCATGATGTTTCTCAGCGGCGTGTTCTTCCCGCGCGAGAACCTGCCGCCCCTGTTGCACGCGGCCTCCGGCTGGCTGCCACTAACGCAGGCGGTCGAACTGGTGCGCCCGCTTTTCCTCGGGCGCTGGCCGTCGGATGTGAGGTTGCACCTGGTGGTGCTGGTTGCCTACGCGCTGGTGGCATGGAACATCGCGCTGGCGCTGACACGGCGGCGTTTCCGCGCCTGAAAGCGGCATGAAGGGATTACCGGGACGCCTGGTCTGCTGCCTGGCACTGGCTGGCAGCGGGGGGGGCGCCTGGGCACAGGGCCCCGTCGAGTTGCACCACCGCCTGACACCTCTGGCTGGTGCAGAGCGCCGCGTCGCGCTCACGCTGGACGCCTGCAGCGGTGAATTCGACGCCGTGCTGGTGGACTACCTGATCCGCGAGCGCATCCCGGCCACGCTTTTTGTCACACGGCGCTGGATCCGGCGCAACCCCGAGGCGGTGGCCTTGCTCAAGGCACAGCGGGAACTCTTCGAAATCGAGAATCACGGGGCCAGCCACGTGCCCGCGGTGATTGGCCCCGAGCGCGAGGTCTACGGGATCCCTGGCGTGCCGGACATGGCGCACCTGCGGGCCGAGGTCAGTGGCGGTGCGCGTGCCATCGAATCGGCTTTCGGCGTCACGCCGCGCTGGTACCGCGGTGCCACGGCCGTCTACGACCCCGAGGCGGTGGCCGAGATCGAGCGCATGGGCTATCGCATCGCCGGTTTCTCCGTCAACGCGGACGCCGGTGCCACGCTGCCGCAGGCGGCCATCCTGAAACGCCTGCAGCGCGCGCGGGATGGCGATGTGCTGATTGCCCACATGAACAAGCCGCGGTCCGACACCGCCGCGGCGCTGATCCAGGGCCTGGGTCAGCTTCGGCGCCAGGGCTATGCCTTCGTGCGGCTGGACCAGACGGACCTCGTGCGGGTGCGACACCGGCATGATCCGCAACCCTGACACCCGACCATGACGCTCCCTGTGCATTTCACCCCGGTTCCTCTCGACAAGGCTTACCGCCTGCTCAACCATGGCCCCACGGTGCTGGTGTCTTCCACCCACGAAGGGCGGCACAACGTGATGGCCGCCGCGTGGTCGTGTGCGCTGGACTTCGTGCCTCCCAAGGTTACGGTAGTGATCGACAAGGCCACCGTGACCCGGGCGCTGGTGGAGGGCAGCGGCCGCTTCGTGCTCAACGTGCCGGCCCGCGCCCTGGCCGCGCAGACGTTCGGCGTGGGGACGGGCAGCGCGAAGGACGTCCCCGACAAGCTGCAGCGCCATGGGGTGCAGCTGTTCACCGTGCCGCAGACGCCCGTGCCGCTGGTGCAGGGCTGCGTGGCCTGGCTGGCCTGCCGGCTGGTGCCCGAGCCTCACAACCAGCAGGCCTATGACCTGTTCATCGGCGAAGTCACGGCCGCCTGGGCGGACGAGCGCGTGTTCGGCGCGGGGCGCTGGCACTTCGAGGACGCATCGCCCGGGCTGCGAACGCTGCACTATGTGGCGGGGGGGCAGTTCTATGCCATCGGCGAGTCCGTGCGCGTCGGGGCGTAAAGGATCGCCACGCTATAGTGCCGGCATCGCCCCCGAACATTCAATGCCCATGGTCTGGCTCATCATCAAATACCTGCTGACGGCCGCCGTCGTGGTGCTGGTCTCCGAATTCGCCAGACGCAGTGACAAGCTCGGCGGGTTGATCGCGGCGCTGCCCCTGGTCACGGTGCTGGCGCTGATCTGGCTGTATCTGGAAAAGCAGCCGAGCGAAAAGATTGCCAACCACGCCCGGTACACCTTCTGGTACGTCGTTCCCACGCTGCCCATGTTTCTGGTGTTCCCCCCGCTATTGGTGCGTCTTGGCTTTTGGCCGACGCTGCTCGCGTGCCTCGTCTTGACGGTTGCCTGCTTTGCGCTCTTCGCGCTGCTGCTGCGTCACTTCGGGATCGAACTCCTGTGACCCCGCCATGACCCACAGGCGCACGCTGGCCTTGCTGCTGGTCCTGGTCGTCGGTGTCGCACCCATGCAGCCTGCTGTGGCGCAGGACGCCGGTGCGGCCACCCCGGCGACCACGCCCGCCGAAGGCAACACCCGCATCATCCAGAAGGCCGAGAAGATGGTGCGCGACGCGGGCTTGACCCAGACCGCCACCCAGCCGCTCAATGACCTCAACCTCGTGCGCAGCGACATCCCGCCCGCGCTGCTGGCCGCGTTGAAGG
>DALYHW010000067.1:0-13325 GCA_031970695.1 Hylemonella sp. | reverse complement strand
CAGGCTGTAACCGGTCCACCAACTTTGGATTTCTGTGAAGTTCAGGATTCTCCTGAGCGGTCCTTCCTCTACAGATCCCGAGCGGCAGCTTTTCCACCTGCTCAGGTTGACGGATCATGGACTATTGAGCTTGATCAGCGGGAAATCTCGAGACCGTTGTCGCAGGGCTGCTTCCCTGCCCAGTGCACTGCGATGTGCTCATGCCGAGTGCAGCAACGACCCATGCAGCCTTGTCATCAAAGGTTCACAGTTCGAACGCATGATCAAGTTATCTACTTGTCTAGATAACTGGATATGAGCTTGTACGCAGTCGAAAGAGATTCTGGTCTAGCCCTTTACGCCCAGATTGCCCAGCAGCTGGAGCAGGAGGTCGTGAACCGCCATGCACCCGGGGACGGTTTGCCGTCCGAGGCCGAGCTGGCGCAACGCTTTGGGGTGAACCGGCACACCTTGCGTCGCGCAGTCGATGAACTGGTCGAAGCCGGCTTGCTGGAGCGCCGTCACGGGCTGGGCATTTTTGTGCTTGACACCCAGCTGGACTACCAGATCGGCAAAGGCACCCGCTTCACCGAAAACCTGGCCGCACTCGGGTTCATGACCGAGAACCGCATGCTTCGCAAGCAGACCATCGGCGCTCTGCCCAGGGTCGCGCAGCGCCTGGCCATTCAGGAGGGGGATGCGGTGCACTGGATCGAGACGCTGCGCATGGTGGAGCAACGCCCCATGTGTCTCATCTCGCACTTCGTGCCTGCCGAAAAATTCCCGGACCTCTTCGAACGTTTCGAAAGTGGATCGCTGCACGCGCTGCTGGGTTCGGCATATGGCTGCAAATTGCGCCGAACAGAAAGCCTGGTGACATCGGTGCTCCCGCAAGGGGACGACGCCAAGACACTGGGTATGTCGCAGAACCGACCGGTGCTGCGGGTCAAGAGTGTGAACGTGGACGACCGGGATGGTACCCCGGTCGAATACGCCATTACCCGGTTCCGTGCAGACCGGATCCAACTGCGCATCAACCCCTGACGGTCTCGCAAACCTATCTCTTTGTCTTCCCACTCACAGGAGCCCTTGTAATGTATCTGAAACAATCCATTCGCCGCACGCTGCTGGCCGCTGGCCTGGCCTTGATGGCCAGCCCATTTGCCGCTGTGGCCGCGCAAAACGACGGCTCGACCGCCAAACCGCTGCGCGTGATTCTGGTGCCCGCCGACGGCGGCACCGAAGACGGCACCAAGAAGGACTTCCAGCCCATCTTCTCGGCCATCGAGCAATCGACTGGCCTGAAGTTCGACATCAAGGTCGGCCAGAGCTACAGCTCCGTGGTGGAAGCCATGTGCAGCGGCGCTGCGGACATCGCCTGGTACGGCCCGGTGACTTACCTGCAGGCCAAGGGCCGGGGCTGTTCCGAACTGCTGGCACTCGCGGTCAATCACGGCAAATCGGTCTATTACTCCGGTCTGTTTGCCCGCACCGACAGCGGCATCAACAGCGTTGCCGATCTCAAAGGCAAGAAAGTGGCCCTGGGCGACGTGAACTCCACGTCCAGCTTCAACGTGCCGGTGGCCATGATGATGGCCGGTGGTGTGCAGCCCGCCCGCGATCTGGGTGGCATCAACATGGCCGGCAGCCACGCCAACGTCCTGAAGGCGCTGGGTGAAGGTCTGGTCGATGCCGGTGGCGCTTCGTTCGATTCGTTCGAGAAAGCGGTCAACAACAAGGCCATCGATCCGACCAAGGTCAAGGTCATCGTCAAGAGCTCGCCCATCCCCTATCCGCCGCTGGCCATTCACCCCAAGGTGGACGGTGGCGTCAAAGCCAAGCTTCGTGAGGCGTTCAACAACGTCGACAAGCTGCCCGGTATCACCAAGGACCAGATTCGCGGCTACGGTGGTGGCAAGGTGGACGGCTACACCGCCAATGTGAGCGAAGACGACATGGCCAACGCCGGCAAGTTGTTTGAAATGGTCACTGACCAGGTCAAGCAAGACATCATGAAAAAGGCCAGCGCGCGCTAAACCGCGCCGCGCTCAACAAGCACCCCATGCACGACAGCTTGGCCCAGAGCACTGGGTCGGGCTGCTGCATGCCAGAAAGGAAGCGACATGATCCGCTTTGAATCTCTCCAAAAAACCTGGCCTGATGGCACCCGAGCGATCAGCGACGTGTCGCTGGAGATACCGCAGGGCCAGTTCTGCGTGATCCTGGGCCCCTCGGGCGCGGGCAAGTCCACGCTGCTGCGCGCGGTCAATGGGCTCATGCAGCCGACCAGCGGACGGGTGCTGATCGACGGCATCGAATTCTCCACCGCCACGCAGCGCGAGCTGCGCCAGCGCGTGGCCATGATCCACCAGCACTTCAACCTGACCAACCGCATGAGCGTAGCGTCCAATGTGCTGTCGGGCCTTTTGCCGACCGTCTCCACCGTGCGTGCCCTCTCGGGCTGGTTCAAGCCCGAACAGCGCCAGAAAGCCTGCCAGTTGCTCAACCGCGTCGGCTTGTCGCCCGCGCACCTCCAGCGCCGGGCTGGCGATTTGTCAGGCGGTCAACAACAGCGGGTGGGCATTGCCCGTGCGTTCATGATGGACCCGGAAGTGGTGCTGGCCGACGAACCGGTGGCCAGCCTGGACCCCAAGATTTCGCGCGACATCCTGAGTCTGATTCGCGATGCCGCCCGCGAACGCAGTGCCACTGTGCTGTGCAGCCTGCACCAGGTCGATCTGGCTCGTGAGTTTGGCGACCGCATCGTGGGCATGCGCGACGGACGGGTCGTGTTTGACGGTACGCCTGCGGAGTTCACTGATGAACGCGTGCAGGCGCTCTACCAGGGTGCCCGCTGGGAAGATGCCCCCGCGGCTGGGAGCGACGAGTCGCACCCGGCGGTTGATCTGGCCGTGGCATGAGGAACGACGTGATGAGCACCTCGACACGCCCCATCCCCGTACCACCCCAGGGCACGCCACTGCACTGGCAACTGGGCGCCCCCTACAACTACAAGCACCTGCTGGTGCTGATCGCTGTGATGGTGCTGCTGCTCGTGACCGGACAACGCACCGAAATGGACCGCATGGTGGCCATGACCGCACAGGCTGTGGCCAAGGCCGTGGGCCTGGCCGACGACTCGCAGGTCGCGCGCGGCCTGTCGCGAGTTGGCCAGGCCATGTGGCCACCCGTGATCGCCGAGACCGAGGAAGTGGGGCGCATTCAGAACCTGGATCGCCAGAAACTGCCCCTGTTCTCGCGCATCGAGACCCAGGAGCGCGTCGAACAGAAGATGAATCTGGAGACGCTGCAGATGGAGGCCACGACAGAAACCGTCGAAGTGCTGGTCCAGCCGGTCGGCTATGTCTGGACGGTTTTCGTCAAGATGATCGAGACCCTGGAGATCGCGCTGTGGGGGACGATCCTGTCGGTGCTCGTGTCGATTCCGCTGGCGTATTTCGCGGCCCGCAACTACAGCCCGAACCGAACCACCTACACCGCCGCTCGCGGTGCCATCAGCCTGTTGCGTTCAGCGCCGGAACTCATCGTGGCTTTGTTCCTGGTGCTGGCCTACGGTTTTGGCCCCATCGCTGGCGTGCTGGCGCTGGGCCTGCATGCGGCCGGCTTCCTGGGCAAGTTCTACGCCGAAGACATCGAGAACGCCGACAAGAAGCCGCAAGAGGCGCTCGAAGCCATTGGCGCGGGCAAGCTCAAGACGCTGTGGTACGGCGTCATCCCCCAAGTCTTGCCGCAGTACATCGCCTACACCGCCTACATCCTGGACCGCAACCTGCGCATGGCCACCGTCATTGGTCTGGTGGGCGCGGGCGGCATCGGCCAGGAACTCAAGGGACGGTTCGACATGTTCCAGTACGGCCATGTCATGACCATCCTGATCGCGATCTTCATCTTTGTGTTCGTGCTGGATCAGCTGCAGGCGCGCATGCGCGCAAGGCTGATCTGACCCGACCGTTGATCACAAGGAACAACATGTCAAACAAGTTTGAAACACCGGACCGCGCGCAGTGGCTGCTGCTGTGGTCGGCCTTGCCGGCCGCCGCCGTCAAAGCCTTGGCAGCCGATCTGGCTGGTCGGTACCAGATCGAAGACCTGGCCTTGCCCCAATCTGGCCTGGGCCTGCTGCCGCTGACCGACAGCGCTCTGGGCGATACCTATTTCATCGGCGAGATTCCATTGGCACAAGCGCACGTGCGCGTCACGCCCAGTCAGGGGCCATCCGCCGAGGGTGCGGCCATTCTGTTGGACGACCGCGCGGGCGTCGCCCGTGCCATGGCCGTGCTGGACGCGGTGCTGGCGGCCCGTTTGCCCGGGTGTGAAGCGGCCCTGCAGCTGCTCGCCCAGGGTGAAACAGCCCTGGCGGAACAAAGCCGCCAGCGGCGCGCCCTGCTCGCGGCCACGCGGGTGGATTTTTCCCTGCTGGGCACGAACGAGGAGGACGACGATGAATGAGACATGGATGGCGGCGGAACCGACAGAAGCCTCGTGGCGCATCTGGCAAGCGCCGCGGCAGCAAACGGCGTTTCGCCAGTTGATGACCGCGTTTTCCTATCCGGGCCGCGTGGTGCCACTGGCCGACGGCGCTGAGTCGGCAACCATGCTGGTGTTGGCCACCCTGGTGGACAGCGCCTGTGCGCTGGCCGATCCACAGCACGCGCTCTCGGGCGACGATCTGCGCAGGCTGGGCGTGCGCTCGGCCAGCGTCGAGGCGGCCGAGTTCGTGCTGACCGATGGCAACCGATTGCTGGAGACCACGCCGCGCCTGGGATCGCTGGAAAACCCCGAACAAGGCGCGACCGTGGTGATGCGCGTCTCCCGTTTCGGTGAGGGCGCACAGATGCAGCTCACCGGGCCTGGCATTCAACACGAGCAGGTGCTGCAAGTCGCCGGAATCGATCCGGGATGGTGGAAACAACGGGCCGAATGGAATGCCCACTTCCCGCTGGGCGTGGACCTGATTCTGGTGAGCGGGCACGAGGTCACGGTATTGCCCCGAACCACCCACATCACGTTCAAAGGAGCCCACTGATGGGATACGTTGCCATCAAGGGCGGTGGCCGGGCCATCGCCGGTGCCGAAGCCGCCGTCGAAGCCCTGCGCTGCGCCGAAGGGCCTGCGGGTACGCCGCTCACGCTGCCCGCCATCGAACAGCAGTTGCGGTTGCTGACATCGCGCGTCGTGTCTGAAGGCGGCCTGTACCACCCACGCCTCGCCGCGCTGGCCATCAAACAGATGCAGGGCGACACACTGGAAGCGGCTTTCGCCTTGCGCGCCTACCGTTCCACCAAGCCACGCTTGATGGACGTGCCGGTGCAGGACACGAGCCGCATGCGCCTGATCCGCCGGATTTCGAGCGCTTTCAAGGACATCCCCGGCGGACAGATGCTGGGTCCGAGCACCGACTACGCGCTGCGCCTGATGCGTCTGGATTTAGCCAACGAGTCGCCAGAGGACTTTCGCGATGTGTCGCGGCGGTTTCTGGACGGCGTGGCCGACACCGACCTGCCCGACACGTTCCCCAAGGTGGTCGATGCGCTGCGCGAAGAAGGCCTGCTGCCGCCGCTGACCCGGCGCGCCCACGGCGCCTTTGACATCACCCGCGACCCGCTGGTGTTCCCGGTTCCACGTTCGGCAGCCCTGGCCACCATGGCGCGTGCCGAAACCGGTTCGTTGCTGGCGATTGCCTATTCCAACATGCGCGGCTACGGCGACGTGCACCCCACCATCGCTGAACTGCGGGTGGGCTATGTGCCGGTGATGCTGCCGCACCCGGTGACGGGCGAGCCTATTGAAGCGGGTGAAGTGCTAATGACCGAATGCGAGGTGGTCGCCATGTACGAGGGGGATGCCACCGACGGCCCACCCACGTTCACCTTGGGCTATGGCGCCTGCTTCGGCCACAACGAGGTCAAGGCTATCGCCATGGCCATCCTCGACCGCGCCCTGCAAAAAGGCATGCGCGACGGCCCCAGCAACCCGTCGGAAGACCCGGAATTCGTGCTGCTGCACGTCGATGGCGTGGACTCCATGGGCTTTGCCAGCCACTACAAGATGCCGCACTACGTGACCTTTCAGTCCGACATGGACCGCCTGCGCACCACGCAGGACAAGGCCACCGCACAACCGACCCCCGAAGGAGCGCCGACATGAACCCCGGCTATGAACTGCCGCAAGCCGAAGCCGGCTACAGCTTCGGCTTCCTGGACGAATATGCCAAGCGCGAGGTGCGCCGCACCATCCTCAAGGCGATCAGCATCCCCGGCTACCAGACGCCCTATGCCTCGCGTGAAATGCCCATGGGCCGTGGCTTTGGCACTGGTGGTCTGCAGGTGACGCTGTCGCTCATCGGAGAGGGCGACACCTTGAAGGTGATCGACCAGGGGGCGGACGACTCCGTCAACGCAGTGAACCTGCGCCACTTCGTGGAGCTCACATGCCCAGGCGTGGACACCACCGAGCACACAGCCGACGCCACGCTGATCCAGTCGCGCCACCGGATTCCGGAGACGCCACTGAACGAGGCGCAGGTGCTGATCCTGCAAGTGCCGTACCCTGACCCGCTGGTGGTGGTGGAACCCTCTGAGGCCAAGCGCAAGGTCATGCACGGCGAGGGTGACTATTCGCGCCTGCTGACCAAGCTGTACGAGGACATCGTGCAGTTCGACGAAATCACCATCTCGCACCGTTACCCCACGCGCATCAACGGTCACTACGTGATCGACCCCAGCCCGATCCCACGCTACGACGTGCCGCAGTTGCACCAGAGCCCGGCGTTGGTCCTGCTGGGTGCCGGGCGCGAGAAAAAAATCTATGCGGTGCCGCCCTACACCCGCGCCGACCCGCTGGCGTTCGATGACGTGCCTTTTCGCACCGAAGACTTCATAGACGAACACGGCCTGCGCCGCGCCTGCGAACGGTGCGGTGCCACCGACAGCTTCCTCGACGAGCTCATTGCCGACGATGGCGGCAAGCACTGGCATTGCTCGGACTCGGACTATTGCAACAGCCGTGTGGCCAGCCAAGCTGAACAGGCTCAGGAGACCACGGCATGAAAAAAATTCTGGAAGTCCGTGGGCTGACCAAAATCCACGGCCGGGGTTGTCAACTCTGCCTGGAGAGCACCGGCCCGGACATGGACACCAACATCTGCCCGCATTGCGGCTCGGTGGTGGCCTGCCACAACATCAGCCTGGACCTGCACGAGGGCGAGATCCTCGGGATCATGGGCGAGTCTGGCAGTGGCAAGTCCACCGTGGTCAAGACGCTGTTCTTCGACGATGCGCCTACGGCGGGTGAAGCCCTGTTCTTCGACGGTGAGCGTCAGTGGGACATGTTTGCGCTCAACGCTGCGCAGCAGCGCTGGCTGCGCAACCACCGCTTCGGCATGGTGTACCAGAACCCGCACCTGGGCCTGAACTTCAACGTCTCGGCCGGCGGCAACATTGCCGAACGCCTGTTGATGAGCGATCTGGCCCACTACGGCGAGATCCGCGAACGGGCACGCCGCCTGCTGGCGCGAACCGAGGTGCTGCCAGAGCGCATGGACGAGTCGCCCGAGAAATTCTCTGGCGGCATGCAGCAGCGCGTGCAGATCGCCAAGGCGCTGGCCGCCCAGCCGCCGTTGCTCTACCTGGACGAGGTCACCACCGGTCTCGACCTCTCGGTGCAGGCACGCATCCTCGACCTGATCCTGGAAATCCAGCAAGAACTGGGCACCGCCATGATCGTCGTCACCCACGATCTGGGCGTGATCCGCCTGTTGACCGGCCGCACCATCGTCATGAAGTACGGCCGCGTCATCGAGTCCGGGCTGACCGACCAGATCCTCGAAGACCCCCAACACGCCTACACCCAACGCCTGGTGGCGTCGGCGCTCTGAGGACACCTGAACCATGCAAGAAGCTATCCTCAAGATCGATGGTCTTTCCAAACAGTTCCAGCTGCACGACCAGAACAAGCTGATCCCGTCCTGCGCTCAGGTTCAACTGGAGGTGTTTGCCGGCGAGCTGACCGCGCTGATCGGCCCGACCGGTGCCGGCAAGTCGTCGGTGCTCAAGGCCATCTACCGCACCTACCTGCCCAGCAGCGGGCGCATCCTGTACCGGGACGCCAACGGCGCCATCACCGATCTGGCCCAGGCCAGCGAACACCACCTGCTGGCGCTGCGCAAGCAGGACCTGGGTTTTGTCACCCAGTTCCTACACTGCCTGCCGCGCAAGTCGGCGGTCGAGGTGGTGGCCGAGCCACTGGTGCAGCGGGGCAGCCCGCGCGAAGCCGCTGCCGAGCGCGCGCGCGAACTGCTGGCCCTGCTCAACGTGCCGGAACGCCTGTGGGCGGTTCCACCCGCCACCTTCTCAGGCGGCGAGAAACAGCGCGTCAACCTGGCGCGCGGGCTGATCGCCCGGCCACGACTGTTGCTGCTCGATGAACCCACGGCCAGCCTGGACCCGGCCACCACCGACCGCGTGGTGGACCTGTTGAAGTCCATCAAGGCCGAAGGCGTGGCAATGCTGGCCATCTTTCACCACCCTGAACTGGTCGAGCGTCTGGCCGACCGCGTCGTAACACTCACGCCCCCGGTGTCTGCGGCGGCATTGCTGGAGACCTGTGCCTCATGAACCCCATTTTGTTGACCCACGCCCGCGTGGTGTTCCCCACCGAAGTCCGTGAGAACGTGTCGATCCTGATCGAGGGCGACACCATCACGGCCATCGACCCCGCCACGGGTTCGGACGCCACCGAGGTTGACTTGCGCGGTCGTACCCTGATGCCGGGCCTGATCGACTTGCACTGCGACGCGATGGAGAAAGAGGTGGAGCCGCGGCCGGGCGTGCATTTCCCGCTGGAGTTCGCCTGTGCCCAGGCTGACAAGCGCAATGCGGCGGCCGGTATCACCACGGTATTCCACGCCCTGTCCTTTGCCAATCACGAGCTGGGCGTGCGCAACAATGCCTTTGCCGCCGAGATCGCCCGCGCCATTGGCGATTGGCAGGCCCACTCGTTGATCGACAACCGGGTGCATGTGCGCTACGAAGTGACGGACGAGACCGCGCCCCCAGTGCTGTCGGCGCTGCTGCAGGACGGGCACGCGCACCTCATGTCCTTCATGGACCACAGCCCGGGCCAGGGCCAGTTCCGCGATGTCGAGGCCTACCGCGCCTACCTGGCCAAGACCTACAAGACCGATGAGGCGCAGATCGACAACATCCTGGCGAACAAAGCCCAGGCCGCACAGGGCGCCATGCAGCGCATGGAGCAGCTGGCGCAACTGGCCCGTGCATGCGGCGTGGCCATTGCCAGCCACGACGACGACAGCCCGCAGAAAGTGGCGACCGTCAAGGCCCTGGGCGCAGTGGTGTCGGAGTTTCCGGTGAACCTGGAGACGGCGCAGGCCGCCCGTGCGCAAGGCCTGGCCACCTTGTTCGGCGCGCCCAACATCCTGCGCGGCAAGTCCCAGTCCGGCAATATGCGCGCCCTTGATGCGGTGCTGGCCGGCGTGGCAGACTGCCTGTGCGGCGATTACTCGCCCGCCGCGCTGCTGCCCTCGGTCATGCGCTTGCCCGATCTGGCAGGCATCTCACTGGCGGAGGCGGTGGCGTTGGTGACCTGCAACCCGGCCCGGGCAGCAGGCTTGCACGACCGGGGCGAGATCGCCGTGGGCAAGCGTGCAGACCTGATTGCGGTCAAGACCCTGGGAGGACTGCCGCAGGCCGAGCGGGTCTGGTCAGGCGGCAAAGCTTCGCTGGTCGCGCATTTCGACCACGCAGGGTGAGGCCGAGATGACCGCACGCCTTATCTACGTCGTCGGCGCCTCCGGCAGCGGCAAGGACACGCTCATGGGCCATGCCCGCCAGAGGCTGGCGGGCGATCCCAGGGTGTGTTTTGCCCATCGCTACATCACCCGCCCCGCAACGGCTGGCGGAGAAAACCACGTGGCCCTCACCGCAGACGAATTCAGCGCTCGGCTGAACGGCAAGCTCTTTGCCATGCACTGGTCCAGCCATGGTCTGCAGTACGGGATCGGCATCGAGATCAACCAGTGGCTGGCCAAAGGCATCACGGTGGTGGTCAACGGCTCGCGGGAATACCTGAATGAAGCGCGCCAACGCTACCCGGAACTGCTTCCGGTGACGATCGACGTGGCGACCGAGGTGCTGCGTGATCGCTTGCTGGCCCGTGGCCGTGAAGATGTTCAAGATGTCGAGCAGCGCCTGCGGCGCCATGAAACCCTGCAACAAAAAATCCTGCCTGGTGTGCTCATCCAGAACAACGGGCCAGTTGAAGAGGCCGGTGAAACGTTGGTGCGTCTGATCGTGGAACATGCACAAGGAAGCCTGGCATGCGCTTGACCTTTCTGGGCACGGGCGCTGCGGGTGGTGTGCCACTCTATGGCTGCCCCTGCGGTGCCTGCGAACGCGCAAGGTCCGAGCCGCAGTACGTGCGTCGCCCTTGCAGCGCCCTGATCGAATCCGAGGGCACCCGGGTGCTGATCGACGCAGGTCTGATGGACCTGCACGAGCGGTTTGAGCCGGGAAGTCTTGACGCGATCGTGCTCACGCATTACCACCCCGACCACGTTCAGGGACTCTTTCACCTGCGCTGGGGAAAAGGCCAGCCGATCCGCGTCTATGGTCCCCCGGACAGCGAAGGCTGTGCAGATTTGTTCAAGCACCCGGGTGTGCTGGCATTCGAGACGGTGCACAAGTTCGAGACCTTCACGATCGGGGCGCTGCAACTGACCCCCCTGCCGCTGGTGCACTCCAAACCCACGCTGGGCTATGCCATCGAGGGCACGCAAGGCCGACGCTTCGCCTACCTCACCGACACCCTGGGTTTGCCGCCGAAATCGGCCGAGTTCTTGCGCGCCTGGGGTGATTTTGACATGGCTATCGACTGTTCCTACCCACCGCAACCCGCCCCAAAGAACCACAACGATTGGGATTCGGCACTGGCCTGTGCCACGAAAACCGGCGCTCGCGCCACCTGGCTGACCCACATCAGCCATTCGGTCGATGACTGGGCGCTGCGTGAGCAGCCAATGTTGCCCGCTGGCGTGCAGGTGGCACACGACGGACAGTGCGTTGACATCGCAGAGTTTGCACCATGAGCGCCATCTGGGCGCTGACCCTGTCTGTCGCCATGCACGTGACCTGGAACCTCATGGCGCGCCACCTGCCCCGAGAGGCCAACCCGCTCTGGTGGGTACTACTGGCCCATGGTGTTCTGTTGGCACCTTGGGGTTTCTGGGCGCTGTACAGTCACGCTGATTGGCATTCCGGGCTGTGGACGTTGTTGCTGGTCTCCGCCATGGCCAATACGGTTTACTTTGTAGGTCTGGCCCGCGCCTATGAGCATGCGCCCGTGGCGCTGGTTTACCCGCTCGTGCGCAGTTCACCTTTGTTGATCGCCTTGTGGGGCACCTTGCTTTTGGGGCAGACGCTGCCACCCATGGCTTGGCTGGGCATTGCCACCAGCGTGGTGGGGCTGTGGGTGATGGCCAGCAGCGCCCGGCAGGGGACAGACCGGGAGGCGCTTCCATGGGCCGCTTTGGCCATGCTGGCCACCAGCGTTTACTCGCTCAGCGACAAGGCGGCCGCTGCGCACATTTCGGGCTTCATGGGCCTGGTCGGCTTCATCTCGGTGGGGTACGCCTGTGCATGGATCGCGCTGACCTTGCGGATGTACCGGCAGCAGCGACGCTGGGTGCCCATGCATCGCATCGGACTGTTGCCCCTGCTGGTGGGGGGACTATGTATCGGAATCGCATACGCGCTGGTGATACACGCCATGCGCAGCATCTCGGCGGCCGAAGCGGTGGCTTTTACCAATGCAGGAATCGTGCTGGCCACGGCCCTGTCCATGCTGGTATTCAAGGAGACACAGCACTGGCGCATTCGCTCTTTGGGGGTCGCCGTCATCCTTTGCGGTTTGCTCGTCCTGGCAATCCGATGACATTCAGTTTCAGTTAACGGTCTGTTCGCCGCCGCCTCCATCCAGCGAGAAGTTCTCTGCACCAAAGCGAGAGCAGGTCTGACGCCCTCGGACGCTCGGATACCGGATCAAATCAATCAAGGCCTTGGCACAGCAGGGTTCACGGGCATTCGCGAGGCCGCAGCAGCCCAGACGCAGGCAGACGCAGGCAGACGCAGGCAGACGCAGGCAGGCGCGGCGCTGCTGGGCATGGCCGTGGCTTGGGACACCGGGAGCATGGGAAAGAGTTTCATCCCGGGTGGGACGATCAGCGCCTTGGTCGGATGCGTCCGCAAACGCCCGATCTCAGATTTCAGTCTGTTCGGAGAGTTCAAGAGCGTCGTCGACTTCGATACCCAGGTACCTCACGGTCGACTCCAGTTTGGAGTGGCCGAGCAAAAGTTGCACGGCTCGAAGGTTCTTGGTGCGTCGATAGATCAATGTCGCCTTGGTTCTACGCATCGAATGCGTCCCATATTCGGTACGGTCAAGACCCAGTTCATCCACCCAGTGCCCGAGAATCCGGGCGTACTGCCGAGTTCCCAGGTGGGGCGAATCGTGGAGCCTGCTCGGAAAAAGGAAGTCATCGGATTTCAATGCCGCCTGCCTGATCCACGCTTGCAAGGCCTGCCTAGTGACAGCCGTGATCTCAAATTGCACGGGACGCTTGGTCTTGTGTTGCATGACGATGGCTCGCGTGGCCACTTGATCACCGTGGGATACGTCATGGACCTTGAGTGAAACGAGGTCACATCCGCGCAGCTTGCTGTCGATACCAAGGTTGAAGAGGGCGAGCTCTCGAACCCGGCCTTCCATCTGAAGACGCACGCGCAGCGCCCAAATGTCCTTCACTTTGAAGGGAGCCTTCTGACCGACGATTTTGCCTTTGTTCCATGGCTCGTGACGAACAGTATTGCCTGAACTTTCCATGATGGTCTCCCATCGAGTTGAGGGCCACACAGCATGCGCCTCCACATCACCAAGTTGTTGCGCTGGATCAAAAGTGCAGAAGGTGCGCGCGGTAAGGGCAGCGAATATCGCACCCCTCAAAGCGTAGACCGTTTAGCCAAGGAAAATGGCTATTGAGCAAGACGGATCGCTGGTTCACGAAGGACCGCTTCGGAGCGAAAACCATGAACCAGCCGTTTGGTCCTGGCTGACAGCTATCGCTGCATTTCAGACTGTTGAAGCAGCGCCGGCTACCTACGCCTATTTTTCACTATCGCCTCACTCTAGCAGTCGTTCATCACAGCCTGCACTCATGCTGGAAGGTGGAGTCGAGATTGCATATCTTGCGAAACGGCTAGCGTAACGCGTTGATTTATATAGGACCGGATTGCAGACTCAATTGTCGAGTT
>DALYHW010000066.1:0-13392 GCA_031970695.1 Hylemonella sp. | reverse complement strand
GCAGCAGGTGCTGCAGCGCATCGGCCGCCGGGTGCGTGTGGCGGCAGGAGGCGTGGAACTTGAAGGAGGTCTCGGCCAGCGTCCAGCGGGTACCCAGACCATCGGTGAGCTTCGCAATGTCCGCATCGCTCGACATGCCAGCGGCCATCCCTTGCGGGCCTTCGAGGATACGACGCGCCCCGGTGAAACCCTTCTGCGCGAGATATGCCGCAGTCAGGCCCGCGCCGGCCGCGTGCGCGGTATGCAGCTGTTTGGAGTCCGCCGCGTCGCGCAGGAATTCCCACAGGCCGGCCGACTGGGTGCCGGCGGAGCCGAAGGCGTGGAGCATCTGTTCCGGCGTGAGGCGGAGCAGATGGCCCACGGCCGCGGCGGCGGCCAGCGTGCCCGCGGTGCCCGTGGTGTGGAACACCTTGTAGTGCGAACGGCCCAGGAATTCACCGACGCGGATGCCCACCTCGTAGCCCGCCACGCACGCAGTCAGCAGGTCCTTGCCGGTCGAGCCCAGTGCCTGGGCCACCGCCAGCGCGGGCGGGAACACCACGGTGGCCGGGTGGAAGACCGAGCCGTTATGCACATCGTCCTGTTCGGCCACGTGCGAAGCCGCGGCGTTGGCCATGGCCGCGAGCAGCGGACTGCTGGTGCGCCGGTGGATCAGGATTTCGCTCGGCCCGTCGCTGGGGCCCATGCTTTCGACGAAGGCGGCGAGGATCTCGACGGCACGCGCGTTCTTGCCGGCCAGGGCCGAACCGAACCAGTCCAGCAGCAGGTCTTCGGTGCGGCGGACCACCGGCTCGGGAATGGCGTCGAAGGTGAGTGTGGCGGCGAACTCCGCCAGCGCCTGGGAAGAAGGTTGGACACGCATGCTCAGATCGCCTTGTCTTGCTGAAGTTGTTCGATATCGGCCGGCTGGTAGCCCAGCTCGCGCAGGATGGCCGCGCCGTGCTGGCCGACGGTGGGAATGGGGTCCATGCGCACCTGTGCCCCGTCGCCTGCGCCCGGCGGCAGCAGCGCCGGCACGGGGCCCACGGGTGTGCTGACCTCGGTCCAGCGCCGGCGGGCGGCCAGCTGCGGGTGCGCCCACAGGTCGGCCATGGTGTTGACCTGGGCATTGGCGATGCCCGCCTCCTCCAGGCGCGTGATCACCTGCGCCGCGGTGAGCCTGCCAAATTCGGTTTCGATGATCTGGCGCAGTGCCGCACGCGCTGCCGAGCGCTTGGCGTTGGCGTCGAAACGCCCGTCCCTCGCCAGCGCGGGCTGGCGCAGTACCTTGTCGCAGAACACGGCCCACTCGCGCTCGTTCTGCAGGCCCAGCATCACACTCTTGCCGTCGCCGGCCGCAAAAGGCCCGTAGGGGTAGATGGTGGCGTGCGATGCGCCGGCGCGCGGCGGCGGGCTGGCACCGTCGTAGGCGTAGTACATGGGAAAGCTCATCCACTCGGCCATGCTCTCCAGCATGGACACGTCGATGCGCCGTCCCACACCGGTCTTGCCACGCTGCAGCAGGGCAGTGAGGATGTTGGTGTAGGCGTACATGCCGGCCGCGATATCGGCAATCGAGCAGCCGGCCTTGGAAGGTTCCTCGGGTGTACCGGTGACCGAGAGGAAGCCGGATTCGCTCTGGATCAGCAGGTCGTAGGCCTTCTTGTCGCGGTAGGGACCGGAGTCACCGTATCCCGAGATGTCACAGACGATCAGCTTCGGGTATTTCTCGTGCAGCGCCTCGAAAGACAGGCCCATGCGCGCCGCAGCGCCCGGCGCGAGGTTCTGCACCAGCACGTCGGCCTGGGCCAGCAGGCGGTCCATGATCTCGCCGGCCTTCGGGTGCTTGAGGTCCAGCGCCAGGCTTTCCTTGGAACGGTTGGTCCAGGTGAAGTGCGAGGACAGGCCGTTCACACGGCTGTCGTAGCCGCGCGCGAAATCGCCTACCTCGGGTCGTTCGACCTTGATGACCCGCGCCCCCTGGTCGGCCAGCTGGCGCGAGCAGAAAGGTGCAGCGATCGCGTGCTCCAGTGCAATGACGGTGATGCCTTCGAGCGGTTTCATCAGAAGCTCCGGGGCAGGCCGAGAATGTGCTCGGCGACATAGGAAAAAATCATGTTCGTCGAGATCGGTGCCACTTGGTACAGGCGCGTCTCGCGGAACTTGCGCTCGATGTCGTATTCGCAAGCGAACCCGAAACCGCCGTGCGTCTGCAGGCAGACGTTGGCCGCCTCCCAGCTGGCCTTGGCCGCCAGGTACTTGGCCATATTGGCCTCGGCGCCGGCGTTCTGGTGCGCGTCGATCTTCTCGCAGGCCTTCCAGCGCATCAGGTTGGCCGCCTCCAGCTCGATGTAGGCCTCGGCAATCGGGAACTGCACGCCCTGGTTCTGGCCGATGGGGCGGTTGAACACCACGCGCTCGCTGGCGTACTTGCGGGCGCGGTCGATGAACCAGTAGCCGTCGCCGATGCATTCGGCCGCGATCAGGGTGCGCTCGGCGTTCAGGCCGTCGAGCAGTGTCTTGAAGCCCTTGCCCTCCTCGCCCAGCAGGGCGTCTTCGGGGATCTCGAGGTTGTCGAAGAACAGCTCATTGGTCTCGTGGTTGACCATGTTCAGGATGGGCCGCACCGTGAGGCCGTGGCCGATGGCCTGGTGCAGGTCGATCAGGAAACACGAGAGACCTTCCGAGCGCTTCTGGACCTGGTCCGCCGGCGTGGTGCGCGCCAGCAGGATCATGAGGTCGCTGTGCTGGATGCGCGAGATCCAGACCTTCTGCCCGTTGATGACCCAGCGGCCATCCTTGCGCACCGCGCTGGTCTTGAGCTTGGTTGTATCGCTGCCAGTCGTGGGCTCGGTCACGCCCATCGACTGGATACGCAGCTCGCCGGTGGCGATGCGCGGCAGGAACTTTTCCTTCTGCGCCCTGGAGCCGCTGCGCACGATGGCGTTCATCACGTACATCTGCCCGTGGCAGGCGCCGGAGTTGCCGCCGGAGCGGTTGATCTCCTCCATGATGACCGAGGCCTCGGCCATGGACAGGCCGGAACCGCCATATTCCTGCGGGATCAGCGCGGCCATCCAGCCGGCTTTCGTCAAGGCATCAACGAACTCCTCAGGGTAGGCGCGTTTTTCGTCGACCTTGCGGTGGTATTCGTCGGGGAACTGGGCGCAGAGGTCGCGCACGGCGTCGCGGATGTCCTGGTACTGGTCGGTGGTGTTCATCGGTGCGGATTCAAATGTGGTCGGAAAGGAAACTGGGGGCAGCCGTGGAACCGGCTTCGCCGGGCCACTGGCTGCGCCCCCTCCCGCTACAGGCGAGAGAGGGAGGAGACGCGCAGCGTCTCGGGGGGTGCTTCATATCTCTGCCGTGGCCTGCATCGTGAGCCAGCCCTCATGGTCACGCCCCCAGAGCGTGACGGTCTTGCCGTCCACCTTGCCGCAGACGGTGAAGGGGTGGATGTCGAAGGTGGGTCGCACGGCCTTGAAGCTGAAGCGCTTGACGGTCGCGTCCGGCAGGTTCCTGCGCAGAAGGTCCATGAGCAGGGTGGCGATCAGCGGGCCGTGCACGATCAGGCCGGGATAACCCTCCACGCCGGTGACGTAGCTGCGGTCGTAGTGGATACGGTGGCCGTTGAAGGTGAGCGCCGAGTAGCGGAACAGCAGCACCGGATCGGGCACGATCTCGCGGCGGAACTGCTCGTCGCGCGGTGCCGGCGTCGGAGCGGGCTGCGGTGCATCCGGGGCGGGGGCATCGCGGTAGACGATGTCGTGCTCCTCGGCCAGCGCCAGTCCCTGGGCGTTGCTGAATTCGTGCCGCACGCAGACGAAGACCAGCGCGCCGGTGCGGCCCTCTTTCACCGTCACGTCCTTGATGGTGGAGACGCGCTTGACCGCCTCGCCCACGCGCAGCGGCTGCAGGAAGTCCAGACGGCCACCCGCCCACATGCGCCGCGGCAGGGGCACGGGCGGCAGGAAGCCGCCGCGTTTGGCATGGCCGTCTTCGCCGATCTCGCTGTGGCGGGTCAGCGGCGTGAAGTAGATCCAGTGCCACAGTGGCGGCAGCGCTGTTCCGGACACAGGAGCCGGATCGTCCCGGTCCAGGGTGGCCGACAAGGCTGCGACCGGGGTGGCGGTGATCAGGTCGTCGCGGATTTCGGTGCGACCGACCCATTGGCGCAAGGTGTCCGGCGCGAGGGGGGGCGTGGAATGGCTCATGGGGGCCGATCATGCGCCGGCGCCGGCCCCGAGGCAATTTGCATTTCGGCAAGGGACTGTTAGCCTGCCCTTAATGCCGCCGGCGACCGGGCACTAGAGCCCGGCCAGCTGGCTCTGCCCGGGTTCGTAGGCCATGACGCGGTCCCGGCCACTGTGCTTGGCCGCATACAGCGCCTTGTCGGCGCGCTGTGTGAGCAGGTCTGCGGACTCCTGGGCCTGCAGCTGCGCGACCCCGATCGAGGCCGTGATGCCGAAAGACTCACCCCCCTCGCCCGTGAAGACCAGGGTGTGGAGCCCCGCCCGAACCCGTTCGGCGGCCTCCAGGGCCTGCGACAGGCCCGTGCCCGGCATGAGCACGATGAACTCCTCGCCACCCCAGCGGCCGAACAGGTCACTTTCACGCAGTGTGGCCTGCACCTGCGTTGCGAGTCTGCGTAACACCTCGTCGCCGACTGCATGGCCATGCTGATCGTTCACCCGCTTGAAGAAATCGATGTCCAGCAGCATGACCGAGAAGTCGCCGGCATGGCGATCCACCGCCTTGACCTGGCGGCGCAACTCGCCCTCGATGTGCCCGCGGCGGAAGGCTCCCGTCAGGCCATCGTGTGTGGCCAGCTCGCCAAGCTTGCGATTGGTCTGCTCCAGTTCCAGCGTCTTCATGCGCAGCGCCTCGTGCATCTGCAACTCCTGCCGGATGGTCTGGTTGAGCTGGTCCAGCAGCAGCCGCTGGGTCAGGCGCGCGCGCACCCATTCGCGCGTGCGGCGCTGCTCGCCGCGGCTGCGCACGAGCAGCATGACGGCATACACCACAAAGGCGTAATTCACGACCGGCAGCTCCCGCACGAATTCGGGATAGTGGCGATGCAGCTGGAACAGCACGCCCAGGACCAGGATGCCCATGAAGCTGGCGTACAGCCGCATGTCGATGCCCAGCGCGCTGAGCAGGAAGGCCACCAGCGCCACGAGGAAAACCAGGCGCAGGTAGAACAGGGGGTCGATCTGGCCGGTGCCGACCATGGTGAGGCTGCTCACCCAGACCAGGGCCAGGCCCGCCGAGCCCAGCCACTCCATCCAGTACCAGGTCCGCCCCCTTGCCTCCTGGGCCGACGGCGAGATCAGGTACAGGTGGGCGATCACGACCCGGAACGCCAGCACCAGCCAGGCGCCTGCGGCCCACAGCATCAGCCGCGCCGTGGGCTGAGCCCCCCAGTGCGACCAGATGATCAAGAAGACGGGCAGGAACCCGACGAGTGCCGACTCTCGGGTGCGCACGAACAGCTCCCGCATCATGCGCACCTGCACGGCGTCGTCCGACAGGGTGGGCAGTTCGGCGGTGGATGAGGGTGGAACGCTCGTGGCCATAAGCGCAGCTTAGCCGCTGGAGATCAACTCAACAATCATCAATCCGGTCGCAATTCGCAACTATTCCCGCTATCCAAGTACATAATCAGGCCCCATGGACAAGCTCAAGCAGATGGAATCCTTCGTCTCGGTGGCCACACGCGGCAGCCTGACGGCCGCGGCCCATGCCGAGGGCGTGGCGCCCGCCATCATGGGCCGGCGGCTCGACGCACTGGAGGAACGCCTGGGCGTCAAGCTGCTGGTACGCACCACACGTCGTATCAGCCTGACCCATGAAGGCAGCGCCTTCCTGGAAGATTGCCAGCGCTTGCTCACCGACGTAGCCAATGCAGAAGCCAGTGTTTCGGCCGGCGGCGTGAAAGCCAGCGGCCATCTGCGCATCACGGCACCGGCCGGTTTCGGGCGCCGCCACGTCGCCCCGCTGGTCCCGAAATTCCGTGAACTGCATGCCGATGTCACGATCTCGCTCAACCTCAGCGACCGGGTGGTGGACATCGCGGGCGAAGGCTACGACTGCGCCGTGCGCGTGGGTGACATGCCCGACTCGTCCCTGGTCAGCGTGCGCATGGCCGACAACCGTCGCCTCTGTGTGGCGACGCCAGAGTTCCTCAAGCGCCATGGCACCCCCGAACATCCGCAGGACCTGAACCGCTTCGACTGCCTGGTCCTGTCCAGCGATGCGTCCCAGACCCGTGGCTGGGCTTTCCGGGTGCCGCGCAACACCCCGGGGCGGCCGCAGGACGCCGCCGCGACGGCCAATGCCAGCAAGGACGAAGGTTACGAGGTCATCCACCTGCGACCCAATGGCCCCATGGACTGCTCCGACGGCCAGGTGCTGCACGACTGGTGCATGGCCGGCTACGGCATCGCCTGGCGCAGCACCTGGGAGGTGGAAGAAGAGGTGGCGGCCGGACGCCTGGTGGCCGTGCTGGAGGACTACGCCGCCCCGCCCAACGGCATCTATGCCGTGTTCCCGCAACGCAAGCACCTGCCGCTGCGCGTGCGCCTGTGGGTCGACTTCCTCAAGCACCACTACAGCCAGCCAGGCTTCTGGCAGTCGCGGCACTGACACCAACGACCCCATGAAAAAACCCCGCCTTGGCGGGGTTTCTATCCGGTCGGCACGGGCTTATTTGTTCTTGAGGCACTCGCTCATGAACTTCTTGCGCTCGTCACCCTTCTTGTCGCCAGCCTGCTTGTTGCAGACGGTCATCTTGTTTTGCTGGGCGGTCTGCTTGTCGCTGGCCGCGGGCTTGTTGCTGAGGCACTCGCTCATGAACTTCTTGCGCTCGTCGCCCTTCTTGTCGCCGGCTTCCTTGTTGCACATCGACATCTTGTTCTGCTGGGCCGTCGGCTCCTTCTTTTCCTTCTCGTCGGCGTGGGCCAGACCGAGGCTCAGGGACAGGCCGAGGGCGAGCAGGGGGATGAGTTTTTTCATGGAATCTCCTCGTTGATGCAGATGGTGGATGGGGGGAAGCCCGCGCGGGATTCCACCACATAACGGCAGGCCAGGCAAACCGGCTGACAAACGGTTACGCGGGCCCGTCGCGCGATGCCGGCCGGGCGGGGCCCGGTCAGTAGAATCGTGGCCTATGTTGTCTGTCAAAAACGAACTGCTCCAGACGCTCGGCATCGTGCTGGAGCAGCTGCTGCCGGGCTCGGCTGCCCGCGCGGCGTTCGAATCGCCCAAGATGGCCGAGCACGGTGACCTGGCTACCACGGCCGCCATGCAGCTCGCCAAGCCCCTGAAACAGCCGCCACGCCAGGTCGCCGAGAGCCTGCGCAGCGCTCTGCTGGCCACACCGGCCTTTGCAACCTGGGTCGATGCGGTGGAGATCGCAGGCCCCGGTTTCATCAACATCCGCCTCAAACCTGCCGCCAAGCAGCAGGTGGTGCGCTCCATCCTGACGGAGGGCTCGCGCTACGGTTACCGGCCGGCCAACGGCCAGCGCATGATGGTCGAATTCGTCTCGGCCAATCCCACGGGCCCGCTGCACGTGGGCCATGGCCGGCAGGCCGCGCTGGGCGATGCCATCTGCAACCTCTTCCAGACCCAGGGCTGGGAGGTCTACCGCGAGTTCTACTACAACGACGCGGGCGTGCAGATCAGCACCCTGGCCAACAGCGTGCAGCTGCGCGCCAAGGGCTACAAGCCGGGTGACCCCGAGTGGCCGGAGGCCGCCTACAACGGCGACTACATTGCCGACATCGCGGCCGACTTCATGGCCAAGAAGACCGTTCGGTCCGACGACCGTGAGTTCACGGCCAGCGGCGACGTCAACGACCTCGACGGCATGCGCCTCTTTGCCGTGGCCTACCTGCGCCACGAGCAGGACCTGGACCTCAAGGCTTTCGAGGTCAAGTTCGACAACTACTACCTCGAGTCCAGCCTCTACACCAGCGGCAAGGTCGATGCGGCCGTGGAAAAGCTGCGCGAGGCCGGCAAGACCTACGAACACGACGGCGCCCTGTGGCTCAAGACCACGGACTACGGCGACGACAAGGACCGCGTCATGCGCAAGGGCGACGGCACCTATACCTATTTCGTGCCGGACGTGGCCTACCACATCACCAAGTTCGAGCGCGGCTTCCACAAGGTAGTCAACATCCAGGGCACGGACCACCACGGCACCATCGCGCGCGTGCGCGCGGGCCTGCAGGCCGTGGGCCTGGGCATCCCGCAGGGCTTCCCGGACTACGTGCTGCACACCATGGTGCGCGTGGTGCGCGGCGGGCAGGAAGTGAAGATCTCCAAGCGCGCCGGCAGCTACGTGACCCTGCGCGACCTGATCGAGTGGACCAGCAAGGACGCGGTGCGTTTCTTCCTGCTCAGCCGCAAGCCCGACACCGAATACACGTTCGACGTCGACCTCGCGGTGCAGAAGAACAACGACAACCCGGTCTACTACGTGCAGTACGCGCATGCGCGTATCTGTTCGGTGCTCAATGCCTGGCGCGAGAAGGAGGGTGGCCACACCGGGACGCTCAAAGACGCGGACCTGTCCGCGCTGGACAGCCCGGCCGCCCAGGCACTGATGCTGCAGCTCGCCAAGTATCCGGAGATGCTGAGCGCCGCGGCGCTGGATTTCGCGCCGCACGACGTGACCTTCTACCTGCGCGACCTCGCGGCCAGCTACCACAGCTACTATGATGCGGAACGCATCCTGGTAGAGGATGAGAACGTCAAGCGGGCACGGCTGGCCCTGGTCGCCGCGACCGCCCGCGTGCTGCACAATGGCCTGGCCGTGCTGGGCGTGAGTTCGCCGGAAAAGATGTAACCCCGCAGTGGATCTGTGAGACAAGGGCAAGGCATGAAACAGCAACGTGGCGGAACCATCCTGGGTTTGATCATCGGCGTCGTCATCGGCCTGGGCGTCGCACTGGCGGTCGCCCTCTATGTGACCAAGACCCCGGTTCCCTTCATGAACAAGGGACAGAACCGCACGCCTGAGCAGGACGCGGCCGAAGAAAAGAAGAACAAGGACTGGGATCCGAACGCGCCCCTGGCCGGCAAGTCGCGCGCCCCGGCGCCGGCAGCGTCGGCTGCCAAACCGGCCGCCAAGCCCGCCCCGGCACCCGCCGCCAAGCCGGCACCCGCGCCCAAAGCGGAAAGCAAGCCGTCCGCCGACCCGCTGGGCGACCTGGCCCGCGCCAAGGCCGGCACCGACCCGTTTGCCTACTTCGTGCAGGTCGGCGCGTTCCGGACCCCGGAGGATGCCGAAACCCAGCGCGCCAAGCTGTCGCTCACGGGCGTGGAGGCCAAGGTCACGGAAAAGGAACAGTCGGGCCGCCAGATCTACCGCGTGCGCGTGGGCCCCTTCGACCGCAAGGAAGACGCCGAGAAGACCCAGAGCCGCCTCCAGTCGGCCGGGCACGAAACGGCCCTGGTCCGCGTGCAGCGTTGAACTTCCCGCTCAGGGACGCATCCCACCACGGATATTGTTCATGGAGACTTCCCCAATGATGAAACGTCGTGACTTCTCTCTCGCCGTCGGAGCGACCCTGGCCGGTGCCACGGCGCTGCCGGCCCTGGCCCAGCAGCGCTTCGAGGCCGGCAAGGATTACCAGCCGCTGGACAAGCCCGCGCCGGTCGACGCCCCGTCCGGCAAGATCGAGGTCGTCGAGTTCTTCTGGTACAACTGCCCGCATTGCAACGCCTTCGAGCCCGCTCTCGAAGCCTGGATCAAGCGCCAGCCCAAGGACGTTTCCGTGCGCCGCGTGCCGGTCGCCTTCAGCAGCGCCTACCAAGGCCAGCAGCGCCTGTACTACGCGCTCGAAGCCATGGGCCTGGTGGACAAGATCCATCCCAAGGTATTCCAGGCCATCCACGGCGAGCGCAAGCGCCTCGAAAGCCCCGATGTCATCGCCGACTGGATGGCGACGCAGGGCGTGGACAAGGCCAAGTTCATGGAACAGTTCAATTCTTTCTCCGTGGCGTCCAAGGCCACCCGCGCCGGCCAGGTGACCGACGCCTACCGCGTCGAAGGCGTGCCCGCACTGGGCGTGGCCGGTCGCTTCTACACCGATGGGACGATGACCCGCAGCATGGAGCGCTCCCTGCAGGTGGTAGACTATCTGGTCGGGGAAATTCGCAGGGGACGTTGAGCGCCTTTCCTGCTGCACCTGGGCCCGCTGTCGAGCGGGCCTTTTCTTTCCTGTCGACGCCGCTTTGGCTGTGACCTGGCGATCTCGCGCGACGGGCATCCCGTCGGACGATGCATCAGATCTCGATCTTCGACCCAAGCTCCACCACCGCATTGTTCGGCAGGTTGAGGAACTCGGCTGCTGCACTTGCGTTGTGGTGCATCTGCGCAAACAGCTTCTCGCGCCACGGCGCCATGCCCTGATGCAGCGTCGGAATGACGATGTCGCGTGACAGGAAATAGCTGGTGCTCATGCCATCGAGGGCACAGCCGTGCTCGCGAACCTGCTGCAGCGCCAGCGGCAGGTTGGGGTCGTCCTTGAAACCGTAGTGCACGATGACCTGCCAGCAGTCATGGCCGAGCGGCGAGATTTCGATACGCTTGTCCTTGGCGATCCACGGCACTTCGTGGTTGCGTACCGTCACGAACAGGTTGTTGTGGTGCAGCACCTTGTTGTGCTTGAGGTTGTGCAGCAGCGCGTTGGGCACGTTGCCCGGCTCGGCGGTCAGGAACACCGCGGTGCCATCGACGCGCGCCGGCGGGCTGACGAAAACAGCATCCAGGAAACTCGGCAGGTCCAGCGCGTCCTGCCGCATGGCTGCGTTGAGCTGGGCACGGCCCTGTTTCCAAGTCATCATCAGCATGAAGACTGCGCCGCCGATGGCCAGCGGAAACCAGCCGCCGTGGTGCAGCTTGAGCAGGTTGGAGCTGAAGAAGGCCAGGTCCACCACGAAGAAGAAGCCGGTGGCGGCCAGGCACAGCACCAGCGGGTACTTCCAGCCGTAACGGATCACAAAGAACGTCAGCACGGTGGTGATGAGCATGTCGAGCGTGACGGCGATGCCATAAGCGGCCGCGAGGTTGCTCGACGAGCGGAAGAACAGCACCGCCAGCACGATGGCGACGAACAGGCCCCAGTTCACGAAGGGCATGTAGATCTGGCCGGTGTCCGTCTCGCTGGTGTGCTGCACCTGCAGACGCGGCAGGTAGCCGAGCTGGATGACCTGCTTGGTCACACTGAAGGCCCCCGAGATCAGCGCCTGCGAGGCGATCACCGTGGCCATGGTAGCCAGGCCGACCAGGGGCAGCAGCACCCACTCCGGGGCCATCATGAAGAAGGGGTTCTTCACGGCCTCGGGGTTCTCGAGCAGCAATGCGCCCTGGCCGAAGTAGTTCAGCGTGAGGGCCGGCATGACAATGGAGAACCAGGCCACACGGATGGGCTTCTTGCCGAAGTGGCCCATGTCCGCGTACAGGGCCTCGCCGCCTGTCACACACAGCACGACCGCGCCCAGGATGATGAAAGTGGTGCCCGGGTTCTCAAGGATGAAACGCAGCGCATAGTGCGGGCTGAGCGCCCACAGGATGGACGGGTGCGTGACGATCTGCGCGACACCCAGCAGCGCGATGGTCAGGAACCAGACCACGGTAATGGGCCCGAAGAACTTGCCGATACCCGCCGTCCCGCGCTTTTGCACGAAAAAAAGGCCGAACAGGATGACCAGCGTGAGCGGGATCACGGCCTTGGTGAAGGCCGGCGAGACCACCTCCAGGCCCTCGACCGCCGACAGGACGGAAATGGCCGGCGTGATGACCCCGTCACCGTAGAACAGGCAGGTGCCGAAGATCCCGACCATCAGCAGGACCCGGCGCAGCTCGGGCCGGTCCTTCACCGATAAGGAGGCCAGCGCCAGCATGGCGACGAGGCCGCCCTCGCCGTTGTTGTCCGCACGCAGCACGAGCGTGACGTACTTCAGCGAGACGATGACCGTCAGGGTCCAGAAAAAGATGGAGAGGATGCCGTAGACGTTGTCGTGGGTGAAGTCCACATGACCGGACCCGAACACTTCCTTGACGGCGTACAGCACGCTGGTGCCGATGTCACCGTACACGACGCCGATGGCGCCCAGCGTCAGCGCGGCTAACGAGGATTTGGTAGCGGACACAGATGATCCCCGCTTTCAGCGGCGGGGTTCCGTCAAATATGAAGACGCCATTCTGCTACCACCGCCGGCCCCCGTGCATCGGCGGGACACCCCAAAACGGCATCCTCCGCCGGATTGTTGCGCCGCAGCAACCGTTGCCGGCCTATTCGTAGACTTCGGCCTCGGGATCGGTGGCTTCCAGCTCATAGCTGGCCGCCAGCATGGCCAGCCGGCCCACCACGCCGTACATGTAGAAGCGGTTGGGTGCGCTCGCGCCGGGCTTGGCGCCGGGCTGGGGCAGGCGATTGCTCTGCTCGAAGGCCAGCGGCACGAAGCTGGCACCGGGCGCGTTGAGGTTCTCGTCAACCCCGCGCTCGGCATGCACGCGGTAAAAGCCGCCCACCACATAACGATCCATCATATAGACCACGGGCTCGGCGACAGCATCGTGCATGCGCTCGTTGGTCAGCACGCCTTCCTGGATGATGACCTCGCTGACCTCCTGGCCGTCCTTGATCACGCTCATCTTGTTGCGCGTGCGCCGGTTCAGGTCTTCCAGTTCCTTGGCATCGCGCACGGTCATGATGCCCATGCCATAGGTTCCGTTGTCGGCCTTGACCACCACAAACGGCTTTTCCTTGATGCCGTATTCCTTGTACTTGCGGCGGATCTTGCCCAGCAAGGCATCGACATTGGTGGTCAGGCATTCCATGCCCGTGCTCTCCGCAAAATTGACCTGGCCACACCGGTTGAACAGCGGATTGATGAGCCAGGGGTCGATGCCCAGCAGCTTGCCGAAGCGCTTGGACACTTCCTCGTAGCTCTGGAAATGCTTGCTCTTGCGACGCACCGACCAGCCCGCGTGCAGCGGCGGCAGCAGGTACTGCTCGTGGATGTCCTCCAGGATGCCGGGCACACCGGCCGAGAGGTCGTTGTTGAGCAGGATGGTGCAGGGGTCGAAGTTCTTGAGGCCCAGCCGGCCCTTGGTACGAATCACGGGCTCCAGCGTGACGCTTTCGCCGTCGGGCAGTTCGATGGTCGTGTTCTTCTTGATCTCCGAGCTGATCGAGCCGATGCGCACGTTCAGGCCCGCCATGTGGAAGATGCGCCGCAGCTGCGCGACGTTGCTCAGGTAAAAGGTGTTGCGCGTGTGGTTCTCGGGGATCAGCAGCAGGTTACGCGCCTCGGGACAGATCTTCTCGATGGCCGCCATGGCCGCCTGCACCGCCAGCGGCAGCATCTCGGGCGTGAGGTTGTTGAAGCCGCCCG
>DALYHW010000065.1:0-13396 GCA_031970695.1 Hylemonella sp. | reverse complement strand
GGAACTACGTCGTGGGCAACTACCTCAAGGGCGAGACGCCGCCGCCTTTCGACCTGCTGTACTGGAACAGCGACAGCACCAATCTGCCCGGGCCCTTCTACGCCTGGTACCTGCGCAACACCTATCTCGAGAACAACCTCGTCAAGCCCGGCAAAGCGACGGTGTGCGGCGAGAAGGTCGACCTGCGCAAGGTCGACCTTCCGGTCTACATCTATGGCTCCCGCGAAGACCACATCGTGCCCATCACCGGCGCCTACGCCAGCACCCAGGTGCTGCCTGGAAAGAAGCGTTTTGTTATGGGGGCCTCGGGGCACATTGCCGGCGTCATCAACCCGCCCGAGAAGAAAAAACGCAGCCACTGGATCCGCGCCGACGGCAAGCTGCCCAGGACCTTCGACGCGTGGTTCGAGGGCGCAGACGAACACGCCGGCAGCTGGTGGCCCGACTGGGCGGCCTGGCTCAAGGGCCAGGCGGGCAAGCAGATTGCTGCGCCGAAAAAATACGGCAAGGGCAGCAAGTACAAGGTGATCGAGGCCGCTCCCGGCCGCTACGTCAAACAGAAAGCCTGAGGAGGGCACATCATGGAAGACATCGTCATCGTTTCGGCCGCCCGCACGGCCGTGGGCAAGTTTGGCGGCGCACTGGCCAAGACACCCGCTACCGAGCTGGGTTCCCTTGTCATCAAGGCGCTGCTGGAACGCAGCAAGATCGACGCGGCCCAGGTGGGCGAGGTCATCATGGGCCAGGTGCTGGCGGCCGGTGCCGGCCAGAACCCCGCTCGCCAGGCCCTCATGAAATCCGGACTGCGCAAGGAAACGCCTGCGCTGACCATCAACGCCGTCTGCGGCTCCGGCCTCAAGGCCGTGATGCTGGCCGCCCAGGCCGTGGCGACCGGTGACAGCGAGATCGTCATCGCCGGCGGGCAGGAGAACATGAGTGCCAGCCCGCACGTGCTGCTGGGCTCGCGCGACGGCCAGCGCATGGGCGACTGGAAGATGATCGATTCCATGATCGTCGACGGCCTGTGGGATGTCTATAACCAGTACCACATGGGCATCACCGCCGAAAACGTGGCCAAGCAGTACGGCATCAGCCGTGACATGCAGGACGCACTGGCCCTGGCCAGCCAGCAGAAAGCGGCGGCCGCGCAGGACGCCGGCAAGTTCAAGGACGAGACACTGCGTTTCCCACTTGGAGATATTGCGAAGTTCTTGCGCCGGCAAGTTCAAGGACGAGATCGTGCCGGTGCTGTTGCCGCAGAAGAAGGGCGACCCGTTGGTGTTCGACGCCGACGAATTCATCAACCGCAAGACCAATGCCGAGGCGCTGGCCGGCCTGCGGCCCGCCTTCGACAAGGCGGGGGGCGTGACCGCGGGCAACGCCTCCGGCATCAACGATGGCGCCGCCGCCGTGATGGTCATGACCGCGAAGAAGGCCGCCGCGCTGGGTCTCAAGCCCCTGGGCCGCATTGCCAGCTATGCCACCAGTGGCCTGGACCCGGCCACCATGGGCATGGGCCCCGTGCCGGCATCGCAGAAGGCGCTGGCGCGCGCGGGCTGGAAGGCCGCCGACCTGGACCTGCTGGAAATCAACGAAGCCTTTGCCGCCCAGGCCTGCGCCGTCAACAAGGAGATGGGCTGGGACACCAGCAAGGTCAACGTCAACGGCGGTGCCATCGCCATCGGGCATCCGATCGGCGCATCGGGTTGCCGCATCCTCGTCACGCTGCTGCACGAGATGCAGCGCCGCGACGCAAAGAAAGGCATTGCCAGCCTGTGCATCGGCGGCGGCATGGGCGTGGCGCTCACCATCGAGCGTTGATTGGAGCGCTGAGCGTTTTCCCTGCCCTCGGGTTTTGCCTAGGGCAGCAACACAAAAACAGCTATTAGATTGGTAGCGAGTTCACTGAGGAGAGAGCATCATGAGTCAGAAAGTAGCCTACGTCACCGGCGGCATGGGCGGCATTGGTACCGCCATCTGCCAGCGCCTGCACAAGGAAGGTTTCAAGGTCATCGCCGGCTGTGGTCCCACGCGCGATTTCGACAAATGGCTGGCGGAGCAAAAGGCACTGGGCTACACGTTCTACGCGTCGGTCGGCAACGTGGGCCTGTGGGATTCGACGGTGGAAGCCTTCGGCAAGGCCAAGGCCGAGCACGGCCCGATCGACGTGCTGGTCAACAACGCCGGCATCACGCGTGATCGCATGTTCCTGAAGATGACACGCGAGGACTGGGATGCGGTCATCGAGACCAACCTCAATTCCATGTTCAACGTGACCAAGCAGGTCGTGGGCGACATGGTGGAGAAGGGCTGGGGTCGCATCATCAACATCAGTTCGGTCAACGGCGAAAAAGGCCAGGCCGGCCAGACCAACTATTCCGCTGCCAAGGCTGGCATGCACGGCTTCACCATGGCGCTGGCGCAGGAACTGGCCAACAAGGGCGTCACGGTGAACACCGTCAGCCCGGGTTACATCGGCACCGACATGGTCAAGGCCATCCGCCAGGATGTCCTCGACAAGATCGTCGGCACCATCCCGGTCAAGCGCCTGGGCGAGCCCAGTGAGATCGCCTCCATCATCGCGTGGCTGGCCAGCGAGGAGAGCGGCTACTCGACCGGGGCAGACTTCTCGGTCAATGGTGGCTTGCACATGGGCTGATCGGGTTCGTCCGCTGTTCCCATAGCCATGCGGTTGCGTCTAGCCATGAGAAGGAAAATTGTCGGGGTACTTATGCGCAAATTCCTGGCTGTATGCGTTGGCGCCCTGACATTTTCTTGCGCCAGCGCGCAGACGGTGGGAGACTGGACATACTCCCTGCGGGACCCGTTCTATGCGGCAACCATCAACGACAGTGGCAACGTGTTCGGGCAGTGGTGTGACCTGGACGATCGGTCCTGTTTTTACCTGGTTGCTTTTCCGACGCGGTGCGAAGAAGACGACAAGTATCCGGTGTTGATCAATTCGGACAAAGGGTCCTTCTCGACGACGCTAATCTGCCGGGGCAAGCTGAAAAACAGAAATCTCTACCGGTATGTTTTTGCGAACTTCGACCAGATTGATGGCCTGGCCAAGAGCGCGCAACGGGTTGGCGTCGCGATTCCACTTGAAGGCGACGAGTTCAGGGTGATTCGTTTTTCCCTGGTCGGGGCGTCGGTTGCGCTGACGGCAATGCGGGCGGCAGGCGACAGGGCCGTTCCGGCCTCGGACCGACGAGGCACCCGCGATCAGAACCTCTAGTGCTTCTGCTTGACGCTCGCCAGGGTGACCCTCACCAGCAGCCAGGTCATGGCGGCTGACCCTGCAATCGCCGCCACCATCGGCGTTCCCGTTCCATCCACGAACAGGCCTGTGATCGCCATGACTACCGCTCCCGTGGCGAACTGCAGGGTGCCCATGAGGGCCGATGCGGTGCCCGCAATGGGCCCGTGATCGTCCAGCGCGAGAATGGCCGAGGTTGGGATGATGAGGCCGAGGAAGCCATAACCCACGAAGAGCAGGGCCAGCAGCACGGGCAGGGCGTCGAAGCCTGCCAGGAACAGGGCCAGCAATGACACCATCACACCCGCATACCCATGCGCTGCGGCGCGGACCATGGGCTTCAGGCCGAAGCGTTTTCCCAGGCGGGCGGTGAGCTGCGACATGCCGATGAAGGACGCCGCGTTGGACGCGAACACCACGCTGTACTGGCGCGGCGTGAGGCCGTAGTGCTCGATCAGCACAAAGGACGAGTTGGCCAGGTAGGCAAAGAAGCTCGCAATGCCGAAGGCACCGATAAAGGTGAGGCCCAGGAAGTGCCGGTCGCGCATCAGCGTGGCGTAGCCGCGCAGGGCCTGGCCCCAGTTGCTGGCGGCGCGTTCCGCAGCGGGGCGGGTTTCGTCGAGTTGCGTGGCCACCAGCACCAGGCCCAGCAGGCCCGCACCCAGCATGAACCAGAAGGCGCTGCGCCAGCCCAGGGCTTCGGTCAGCAGGCTGCCGGCCAAGGGCGCGAGGATGGGCGAGACGCTGAACACCAGCATGAGCATGGACATGAGGCGCAGCGCCTGGTGGCCGGTGTAGAGGTCGCGTACCACGGCACGCGGCACTACGCTGCCGGCACGGGCGCCCAGGCCCTGCACGAAGCGCATGGTCACCAGCGTGTGGATGTCCGGCGCGAGGGCGCAGCCCACGCTGCCCACCGCAAAGAGCGCCAGGCCGAAGTACAGCGGCGGCTTGCGCCCGATCTGGTCGGACACCGGGCCGTAGATGATCTGCCCCACGCCCAGGGCAATGAAGAAGGCCATCAGGCTGCCCTGCACCGCACTGGTGGACGCGCCCAGGGTTGTACCGATGGCCGGCAGCGCCGGCAGGTACATGTCGATGGCAAAAGGGCCGATGGCCGAGAGCAGCCCCAGGATGAGGGCTGCGCGCAGGAAACTGGTGGTCATGCAGGACACGGGGCGCCGCGGGGCGCCAGTGCGTAAAAGCAGCCTATTGTGGCAGCGGCCTGTGTCCCGCGTGTGAAGCGGGCAAAGACCCGATCAGCGCCGCTGGCGTTCCTTCTCGTACGCTTCGTAGGGCTGGCGGTTCACGCGGCTCATGCAGTCCTCGTAGCCGCCGGGTGGCAGCTTGCGACACTCGCTCTCGGCACTGGCGCGGGAGCCCTCGTACCAGGCACGCGTGGTGCAGCCGGGCAGCAGGCACACGATCGCGATCAAGGACAGCAGGACTCTCATGCGGCGTAGTCCATGACGGCGAAGAAATGCAGGCCCGTTCCCGCAGCCACGAAACCGTGCCAGATCGCGTGCGCATAGCGCAGGCGCGAGTCGAGCACGAAGAAGACCACGCCCACCGTGTAGGCCAGCCCGCCGGCCACCAGCAGCAACAGGCCTGGCGTGGCCACGCGCTGGACCAGCGGCACCACGGCAATCAGCACGATCCATCCCATCGCCAGGTACAGCCCGGTGGAGAGCCAGGGATGTGAAAGCCTGTCGAAGGCCTTGAGGGTGATGCCCACGGCGGCGAGGCCCCAGACCAGGCCAAACAAGGTCCATCCCCACGGGCCGCCGAGCACACCCAGCGCAAACGGGGTGTAGCTGCCCGCGATGAAGAGGTAGATCGCACCATGGTCCAGCTTGCAGAACAGGCGCTTGGCACGGCCTGCGGGTAGGGCGTGGTACAGCGTGGAGGCGAGGTAGAGCAGCACCATGGTCGCGGCAAAGACGGCCGCGCCTACGACGTTGGCCGCATGCAGATCGCTGGCGGTGTACAGGAGCACAGGTGCGCATGGCAACGCCATGGCTCACGCTGTTGGCGATTTCCTCGCCCAGGGTTTGCGGACGGTCGGTCATGGTTTCAATTGTCGCTCGGGATGGACGGACGGTGGTGTCGGCCTGACGAGGTGTTGTCGTGGGTCAAAGCGTTTCAAACTATGATCGATGCATTCTGTGCCCGGTTGGGCATACGCGCCCGCCCTCTGCCTTCTGCGCCCATGGAACTTGAAACCCTGCTCGCCTCGCCCCTGGCCCTGCCCAGCATCCCCCGCGTGATTGCGCTTGCGCTCGGCGAGCTCAATGCCCCGGAGCCGGACCTGCTACGCGTGAGCGGCATCCTGACGCAGGAGCCGGTCCTGACGGCACGGCTGCTGCAGGTGGCCAACTCCGCCCGTTTCCAGTTGAGCAAGCGCATCGGGACCGTGAACGAGGCGTTGGCCATCCTGGGGCTGCGTCAGGTGCGCGACATGGTGATCGAGGCGGCCATGACCAGCGCGTTCCGCAAGGTGGGCGGCGTGGACATGCAGCAGTTCTGGCGCTACAGCCTCAATACGGCCAAGCTGGCCCAGCGCCTGACCAGCACGCAGCGGGTGGCGGTGTCGCCCTACACCGCAGGCCTGGTGCACGCCCTGGGGGAACTGGTGATGCACCGGAGCATGCTGAAGGAAATGGAGCCGCTGAACCAGCGGGTGAATGTCTTTTCGCCCGAGCGGGCCGATGCCGAGCATGAACTGCTCGGGTATTCCTACGCCCAGGTCGGTGCCGGCTTTGCGCGCAGCTGGAACCTGCCGCCTGAGATGGTGGAAGCGCTGGAGTACCAGGACGCGCCGTTCGAACGCGAGGGCTACGAGCCCATGGCGGGCATCCTGCATGTAGCCTCCTGGCGTTGCCGTGCCCACGAAATGGGTTACACCGAGCGTCAGCTCACCGACACCTTCCCGGACCGCACAGCCTGGGCGGTGGAGCTGGACCTGGACGTGGTGCTCTCGCACGCGCCAGTCAACTGGACCACGCGGCAGGAAGCCCAGATCTACGTGGATTGAACCCGGCGTGCAACCGCGGCGGGGTGCCGGGCTGAGTTGTCGCGCGGGGATGTGGGGAATAGCTGTTGCGCGGGCAGGGGGTGACGCACAATGAGGTGTCCCATCGTTGCACCATGAAGCCGCCAAACGCCCCAGGCCTGCTGCCGACTGCCCCATGTGCCACACGCGCGTGGCGCGCGGGCGTGGCGGGGGCCTTGCTGCTGTTGTCGTTTGTCGGTTGGTGCGCCGAGCCGGACTGGCAATGGGGCGTCTACGCCGGCCAGCATTACGACACCGAGCCCGCCGGCATCATCAAGGGTAAGGCCAGCTTCCAGAACCAGTACATCGTCGCCGTGACGGCGAGCCGTACGCTGTGGCGTTCGGAGTCGCTGCCGCTGGCGCTGGAGGTCGACGGCATGGCCGGGCACCAGTTCGGCGTCGCGACCCTGCAGGAGTTTGCCGTGGCGCCGGTGCTGCGCTGGAGCGGATTCCCGTGGAATGGCACCTTGCCCACGGCGGTGCGCTTCGGCCCGCTCGGCGTGTCCTACACCACCGACATCAGCCCGCTGGAGCGCGGGGTGAACGACCAGGGCAGCCGCTGGCTGAACTTTCTGGTGATCGAAGCGGCCTTCACGCGGCCGCAGGCGAAGTCTCCGGAGTTCTTCGTACGCCTGCACCATCGCTGCACGGTCTATGACCTGATCAACAACTACGGGGCCAACGGCGAGGACTTTCTCGCGATCGGTCTGCGACGCCGGTTCTGATTTGGCGGCGCTGTTCAGCTGCGTATGCGGCCTGCACCGCAGCACGCGCTCTGTGCCGCGACGAGTTCAGCCGCGTGCCGACCCGTGCGACGGGTATGACCGGCCTCTCATGCACCTCATGCGCATCGAGGTTCGTTGGGTGTCGTCTGGCCGTCGATCTCGTGCGATGCGGGGCCCAGGCTGAGCCAGCCGTCGTCGAAAAGCGAGTCGAGCAAGGCTTGCAGTCCGAGCAGTTTCCAGAACATGTTGCACTCCTGTCATGAATGACGACAGGGTGACCTTAGCCCGGCTTCGTGACATCACCGTGTCAGCGCCCGCGCGGGCCGTGAGGCCAGCGCGGGTCGCCGACGGCGGTCGCGCTCAGTGGGGCATGCCGTGCATGGTGGTGGGAGCCTCGCGCCAGAGCAGCGTGGGATCCAGCATGCCGAAGATCATCGCGATGTGCGCCACCACAAGGAAGATGGCCACGAAGATGGCATGCCGCTGGAGACGGCGTTCCGCACTCAGCGACCGGCCCGCGAGCCGCAGGTCCAGCAGGGCCATGCCCAGCAGAGGCACGATGCCCGCCAGGTAGAAACCGACGGCAATGACGTCGGCCGCACCGCGCCAGCCGCCCGTGCGGGTCAGCGGAATGACCGCGGTGGCCATGAGGTAGACGAACACACCGGCGAAGTACAGGCCGCCGGCGATGCTGGCCAGCCGGTTGAGTGTGGCGACCGCACCCTCGAAGTGGCGCGTGAAGAGGATGTAGAGCTCGGTGATGGCCACGGTCTCGGCCAGGATCACCGGGATGGCCATGAAAAGAATCAGGTTCCAGGGCTGGTTCTGCGCCAGCAACTCCATGTAATGCGTCATCGACATGATGATTTCTCCAATCTTGAACAAATGCCATGTGCGCCGCACACCAGGTGCGGCGTCAATTGTCAGAGCAGGAAATCAGGCGCGTGGCGGCTTGAGCTCAGGCAGCGTCGTGACGCCGGTTCGTGCCGTCGACGTCGTCGCGGGCAACCGGACCGCGTCTGGTACGGACGCATGCGGCAACGTGGTGATCATCGCGGGCAGGCAATGGCCCACGCAGGCAGCACAGTGGCCGGGGGTCGGGGCTGCGGTACTGCGATGATCCGCGTGGGCAGCCGGTGCGCCGTGGTCGCAGTGCGCCGCAGCCACCGCTCCCGACGGCCGCGCATCGGTGGGTACCGACGTGGCCATCGGGATGTGCGCAACCGCGCCCACCGGCATGACCAGCGTGGCCATGCAGAGGAGGGGCAGGAGCAGGCGTACCAGCAGGCGCATGATGGAATCATTCTAGGAGGCCACGCCTGCCTGTACCACCGGGCCGGGCGCTGCAATTAGCCGCTGTTTGACGCTGATCAACAAGCCGGCGTGCAAGGTCCACGGGCATCGTGTGATGGACACCCCGAAGTGATTCCGATATCGTCGCGCGCATGTCCCGCCACCCGCACCGTCCGTTCACCGACAAGACTGGTTCACCCGACGGATCGGCGCACGCACGTGGGACGCCGTCGTCCATCCCGGCCTACTGGAGCCGGCCGGCGACCGAGCTGTTGCGCGGGCTGGGCACGCAGGACGAAGGCCTCTCGTCGCGGCAGGTCGCGGCGCGCCTCAGGCGCTGGGGGGCCAACACCGTCGAGAGCGAGGTCGCCGCGGGTCCGTGGCCACTGCTGCGCCGGCAGGTCTCCAGCCCTCTTGTCATCATCCTGCTGCTGGGCGCGGCCATCTCCCTTGGGCTGAAGGAGTGGACCGAGGCGCTGATCATCCTGGCAGTCGTGTCGGGCAGCGTGCTGCTGGGCACGGCACAGGAGTACCGCGCCTCGGCGGCCATGGCGGCCTTGCGCCGGCGCCTGGCGCTCAACACCCGCGTCTGGCGCGACGGCGCGCTACGAACGCTGCCCGCCAGCGCGCTTGTGCCAGGCGACGTGATCGAGCTGTCCGCCGGCAATCTGGTCCCCGCGGACGGCGTGATCCTCGGCGCCACCGATTTCCTGGTGACCGAGGCCAGTCTGACCGGCGAGCCTTTCCCCGTGGAGAAGCAGGGCGGCGTTGCACCTGCCGATGCGCCGCTGGGTGCGCGCCGCAACTGCGTGTTCCTCGGCACCTCGGTGCGCAGCGGCACGGCCCGCGTCCTGGTGGTCGAGACCGGGCGGCGCACCGCTTTCGGTGCCGTCGCGGCCAGCCTGTCAGGCGCTGAGGAGGACACCGAGTTCAGCCGCGGCCTGCGCCACTTCGGCTACCTGCTGCTGCGCGTGATGCTCCTGACCGTGGTGTTCGTGCTGGTGGTGAACCAGGTGCTGGCACGCCCGGTGATCGAGTCCCTGCTGTTTGCCGTGGCGCTGGCGGTCGGTCTGTCACCGGAGTTGCTGCCGGCCATCGTGAGCGTGACGCTGTCGCACGGGGCGCGGGCCATGGCGCAGCGCGGCGTGATCGTGCGCCGGCTCGAGGCCATCGAGAACCTCGGCAGCATGGACGTGCTGTGCACCGACAAGACCGGCACGCTCACCGCGGGCGTGATCGAGTTGAGCGATGCGGTGGATGCGAAGGGCGGGGCGTCGGCCAAGGTGCGTGACCTGGCCTTTCTCAATGCCGCGCTCGAGACCGGCATCGAGAACCCGCTCGATGCCGCCCTCATCGCAGCCGGGCGCCGGGCGGGCCTGTCGGCACCGACCCAACGCAAGATTGACGAGATTCCCTACGATTTCATCCGCAAGCGCCTGACCATCGTGGTCGAGGACGAGGCCGACGCCACAAGGCACCTGATCGTGACCAAGGGTGCCATGGCCAGTGTGCTGGCCATCTGCACCACCGTGCGCGTGGGTGACGACAGCCTGCCGCTGGATGCCGACCGCCTGTCGCAGCTCGATGCGTTCTGCCAGCGCAAGGGCGGCGAGGGTTTTCGTGTGCTGGCCCTGGCCACGCGTCGCACCGCTGCGCAGCCGGACTATGGGCACGCCGACGAGCAGGGCATGACCCTCGAGGGTTTTCTGTTGTTCTTCGACCCGCCCAAGCCGCAGGCCGTGCAGACGGTGCAGGAGCTGGCGGCGCTCGGCATTACGGTGAAGGTGGTGACCGGCGACAGCCGGCATGTGGCATTACACGTGGGTCGCGCCATTGGTCTGGACGTGCAGGCCATGCTGACCGGCGAGGAAATCACCGGGCTCAGTGACGAGGCCCTTTGGCAGCGTGCCGAACACACTGCGCTCTTTGTCGAGGTGGACCCGCAGCAGAAGGAACGCATCGTCCGTGCGCTGCAGCACAGCGGTCACGCGGTGGGTTACCTCGGAGACGGCATCAACGATGCGCCCGCACTGCGGGCGGCGGACGTTGGCATCTCGGTCGATGGTGCCGTGGACGTGGCGCGCGAGTCGGCGGACATCGTGCTGTTGCGACCCGACCTGGACGTGTTGCGCACCGGCGTCGAGGAGGGGCGACGCACATTTGCCAACACGCTCAAGTACATCCGCATCACCACCAGCGCCAACTTCGGAAACATGATGAGCATGGCGGTCGCCACGCCGGTACTGCCCTTCCTGCCGCTGGCGGCCAAGCAGATCCTGCTGAACAACTTCATGTCGGACCTGCCGTCGGTGTCGGTATCCACCGATCAGGTGGACCGGGAGCACATCGTGAGGGCGCAGCGCTGGGACGTGCGGGAGGTGCAACGCTTCATGATCGTTTTCGGGCTGCTGAGCTCGGTGTTCGACCTCATCACCTTCGGCCTGCTGCTCTGGGTGTTCCAGGCCGACGAATCCACCTTCCGCACGACCTGGTTCCTGGTGTCCCTGATGACGGAACTGGCCGTCGTGCTGGTCTTGCGCACCGCACGCCCGGCCTGGCAGAGCCGGCCCAGTCCACTGCTGCTGTGGCTCACGCTGGCCGTGCTGGTGCTGGCCTGCAGCCTGCCCTACGTCAGACCGGTGGCCAGCCTCTTCGGTTTTGTCGCCTTGCCCATTACCTTGCTGGGCAGTGCGCTGGGGGTGGTGCTGGTCTACATCCTGAGCACGGAAGCGGTCAAGCGCTGGTTCTACAAGCGCCAGCACACCTGAGTGGCTGGTGCCGGCTCAGCTGCCACCGAGCTTCTTGACGCGCTGCCTTTCGCGCAAGGCGCTGGGCGGAAACAGGATGACCTCGGTGCCGGGCGGCAGTTCGGCCTTGATCATGGCTTCGTTGCCGTTGCGTGCCAGAACTTCCACCTCCTGCTGTCGGGCGCGGCCATCGTCCACCACAAAAAGCGCGGCGCGGGCGCCGGAGGGGAAGAGGGCGCTGACGGGGACTTTGAGCGCGTCGGGCATGGTTTGCACCACGATGCGCACATCGGCCTTGAAGCCGTCGCCCAGGCTGCTCCATTGCTCGGGCGGCGAAAGGATGTCCAGCACCACGTTCACGCGCTGCTCTTCGACGCCCAGGGCCGAGACCTTGGTGTAGGCCGCCGGCTCCACCAGCCGGACACGGGCCTGCAGCGCCTGCGGGCCGCCCCAGTTGGCCAGTGTGGCCGGCGTGCCCGGGCGCACCTGCGCGGCGTCTTCGGTGAGCAGGTCCACCACCACCTCGAGGTCGGCCGGGTCACCGAGTTCCAGCAGGGGGCTGCCGGCCTGGACCAGGCCCTCGCTCTGCTGGTTGATCCTGAGCACCTTGCCGGCAATCGGGGACTTGATCGCCCAGCTACGCTGGCCGCTACTGCCACCCGTGCCGAAGGTGCGGATGGCGATGCGGGCCTGCTGGAGTTCGTGGGTGGTGGCGTGTTCTTCCTGCAGCGCGCTGTCAAGCTCCTTCTGGCGCAGGCGTACGTTCAGCCGGCCGGTCTCGTTCTGCGTGGGCGAAACGAATCCCTGTCCGGCCAGCGTCTCGCTGCGCTTGAGATCGGCCACGGCCTGGTCCAGCGCGGCCCTGGCCCGCTCGACGTTCGTGCCCGCGCGGCGAACGGCGGCTTCCATGGCACCGATACGCTCGTCCTGCTCGCGGCGGGTGCGTTCGTCCAGCAGGCCCGGCATGACGGGCCACAGCGTGGCCAGCACGGCGTCGCGCGTGACGCTGTCGCCCTGCTTGAGTGTGAGGCGCTGAACGCGACCCGTGAGCGGCGTGGAGACCACGTAGCGCTCGCGCAATCGGGTCTTGCCGTCTTCCTGCACGGCCCGCTCGAAGCGGCCGCGGCTGATAGCGCCGACCTCGACCTCCATGGCCTGGGGCCAGAAGGTCCAGACCAGCAGGCCCGCCGCGACGGCCAGACCGGCGGTGGTCCAGAGTTGCTTTTTCGAGATGTTCATGTCGTCCCTGTCCTTTTGCTTGCCTATTCTCGCGTCTTGAGCACGCCTACCAGGTCCAGCGAGTCGATGCGCCGGCGCACGATGAGCGCGCTGGCCACGCCGGCCACCACCACCGTGATGGCCGCATAGGCGTAGGTGGCAGGCTGGATGATGAGCGGAAAGAAGAATTCGTCGGTCTTGATCAATTGCACGATACCGGCCGCCAGCCAGTAGCCGGCCACCAGGCCCAGCGGGATGGCCAGCAGGATTTCCAGCGCCAGTTCACCCAGCAGGAAGGTGGAGACTTCGCCGCGCGTGAAACCCAGCACGCGCAGGCTGGCCAGTTCCCAGGCGCGCTCTGCGAGGGCGATGCGTGCATGGTTGTAGACCACGCCCACGGCGATGATGCTGGCGAAGACGGTAAGAATGGCACTGAAGACCAGCACATTGCGCGCGGTGATCTCCTCAATGTTGCGCAGCATCACGGCCTTGCTGAACGCGGCGCCCACGCGCGGCAGGTTCTTGAGCCGTTCCAGCAACTCGGGCTCATGCCCCGGCTCCACCAGCAGTGAGGCGACATTGACGAGGTCGCCTTCCTGCAGCAGGCGGTTGAGGCTGCGCCGTTCGATGTAGGCCCCCATGCCCATCATCTCGCGCACCGTACCCATGACCGGCAGCTCCAGCACCTGGCGCCGGCCTTCGAGGAGCTCCACGCGCACGGTCTGGCCGGGTCGGACGCCCAGGCGCTCGGCCAGGCGGTCGGTCAACAGCAGGCCGTCGGGTGGCGGCGAGTAGCTGCGGCGATCGATGTTGACGATGCGCTGCAGCTCGGGCCGGGCCTCGCGGCCTTGCACGCTGCCGCGCCAGTCGCGCGAACCGTGCACCAGCCGCACATTGACGCTGCGGGTGCCCTCGACGGCCGTGACGTGAGGCAGTCGCGCCATCTCGTAGGTGACGCTGGCCGGCGTGGCCTCGACCAGGCTCACGATCACGTCGCCGCGCAGTACCAGCCGGAACTGCGTGTGCAGCAACAGGTCGATGGTGTCGCGCCAGAACGTGCCGCTGATCACGATGGCCATGGACGCGGCGATGCCGAAGATGG
>DALYHW010000064.1:0-13490 GCA_031970695.1 Hylemonella sp. | reverse complement strand
AAGCACGGGCCAAGGAGCGCATCTTCAGCCACCGCGACAGCTTTGGCCAGTGGAATCCCAAGGCGCAGCGGCCCGAACTCTGGACCCTATTCAACACGCGCATCGCACCGGGTGAGCACTTCCGGGTCTTCCCGATCTCGAACTGGACCGAGCTGGACGTGTGGCAGTACATCGAACGCGAGCGCATCGCCATGCCCTCGCTCTATTACAGCCACCCGCGTGAGGTGGTGGAACGCCGCGGCCTGCTGGTGCCTGTCACCCCGCTGACCCCGCCGCGCGACGGCGAACAGGTGGTGCTGCGCGACGTGCGTTTCCGCACCGTGGGCGATATCACCTGCACCTGCCCGGTGGCGAGCCTGGCCGCCTCGGCTGGCGAGATCGTGATCGAAACGCTGGCTGCCGAGGTCAGCGAACGCGGCGCCACGCGGATGGACGACCAGACCTCGGACGCCTCGATGGAGAAGCGCAAGAAGGACGGGTATTTCTGAGACACCCCCAGGCTGCGCGCACTTCGTGTCGCTCCGCCACCCCCCTCACGGGGACGCACCCACCGGCCCGGCGAAGCCGGTTCCGCGGGCGCCCACGAATTGGAGTACTTCATGACCAACACTTTTTCTGAAAACACCACCGCTTCTGCACTGAAATTCATCACCTGTGGCTCGGTCGACGACGGCAAGAGCACGCTGATCGGCCGCCTGCTGGTGGACACCCGCGCGGTGCTGCAGGACCACCTGGCCGGCGTGCAGCGCCAGGGCCAGACCGATCTGGCCCTGCTGACGGACGGCCTCTCGGCCGAGCGCGAACAGGGCATCACGATCGACGTGGCCTACCGCTATTTCAGCACCGAGACGCGCAAGTTCATCATCGGTGATGCCCCCGGCCATGAGCAGTACACGCGCAACATGGTCACCGCCGCGTCCAGCGCCGACGCCGCCGTGGTGCTGGTCGATGCGACCAAGCTGGACTGGCGTAATCCCGCGCTCGCCCTGCTGCCACAGACCCGCCGCCACAGCCTGCTGCTGCAACTGCTGCGTGTGCCCTCCGTCGTATTCGCCGTGAACAAGCTCGATGCCGTGGCCGACGCAACGCTCGCCTATGCGCACATCCGCGGCGCGCTGCAGTCTTTTGCCGCCAGTGCCGGTCTGCAGGCCCGGGCCATCGTGCCGGTGTCCGCGCTGGAGGGCTGGAACGTGGTGGACGGGCCGACCCAGGAAGGCTGGTGCGGCTACCACGGTCCCACCTTGCTGCAGATCCTCGAGGAACTGCCGGTCACGACTGCGGATGCCGGGCTGCCCATGGCCTTCCCGGTCCAATGGGTCGAAAAGTTTTCGGCCTCCAGCGATACCTCGCAAGGTCGACGCGTCTTCTGGGGCCGCGTGGCCGCCGGCGCCGTGCAAACGGGGGATGCGGTGCGCGTCTTCCCCAGCGGCCAGGTCGCGACGGTGGCGCAGGTACTGAACCACGTGCGTCAGCCCGGCCAGGGCGTGGCCGGCCACAGCGCCGGCATCGTGCTGGACCGCGAAGTCGACGTTTCCCGCGGCGACTGGTTACTGGCCGAAGATGCCGATCTGGCCCAGGGCGAGATCACGGCCACCGTGGCCTGGATGGACGACGAACCCCTGGTCGCCGGTCGCGTCTACTGGGCCCTGCACGGGCACCGCTGGGTTAAGGCCAGGGTCAAGCGCATCGTGCACCGGCTCGACATCAACACCCTCGCTGAAGAAGCTGCCCAGCAGCTGGAACCCAATGCCATCGGCCACATTGAACTGGCGCTGCAACAACCCCTGGCCACGCTGCCCTATGCCCGCTCGCGGGCGCTGGGATCGCTGATCCTGGTCGACACGGCCAGCCACCGGACCTCAGGCGCCGTGCTCGTCAACTGAAGCCCGCCAAGCCCCGATCCATGCGGGTTTCAGCCCCATGGACGGGCCTTGGCCATTGATCCATCTCAACAACCCTCACGATGGCAAGGGCGACAATCCGCAGCGAATCCCAAAACCCAATAAAATCAACAGCTTCCACCCAATTTCCGTACAACTACAAATGACCCACGTTGTCACCGAAGCCTGCATCCGCTGCAAGTACACCGATTGCGTCGACGTCTGCCCTGTCGATTGCTTCCGCGAAGGCCCGAACTTCCTGACCATCGACCCGGACGAGTGCATCGACTGCGCGGTCTGCATCCCCGAGTGCCCGGTCAACGCCATCTACGCCGAAGAAGACGTGCCGGCCGACCAGCAGCACATGACCAAGCTCAATGCCGAGCTGGCCCGGCTGCCCACCTGGAAAAGCATCACCAAACGCAAACCCGCCCTGCCCGACGCGGAAGAGTGGAAAGACAAGACCGGCAAGCTCAAAGAGCTGGTCCGCTAAGCAATGGAACCCAAACTCAGTCAAGCCGTGATCCAGACCGCCCAGGCCCACGAGGGTCCGATCGAAACCGATGCCGTCATCATCGGCGCCGGCCCTGTAGGCCTGTTCCAGGTGTTTGAACTCGGCCTGCTCGAAATAAAGGCCCATGTCATCGATTCGCTGAACTACCCCGGCGGCCAGCCCATCGAGCTGTACCCGGACAAGCCGATCTACGACATTCCGGCCGTGCCCGTCTGCACAGGCAAGGAACTGACGGACGCGCTGCTCAAGCAGATCGAGCCCTTCGGCGCCACCTTCCACCTGGGCCAGACGGTCACCGTGGTGCAGAAGCAGGACGACGGCCGCTTCTACGTCGAGACGACCAAGGGCACCCGTTTCCTGACCAAGACCATCTTCATCGCTGCCGGCGTGGGCGCATTCGAGCCGCGCACGCTCAAGGTCGATGGCCTCGACAAATTCGAAGGTACCCAGCTCTTCCACCGCGTCAAGAATCCTGCCGATTTCGCCGGCAAGAATCTGGTCATCGTCGGTGGCGGCGACTCGGCCCTGGACTGGACGCTGAACTTCGCTTCAGAAGGCCCCAACAAGGCCGAGAGCGTCATCCTGGTGCACCGCCGCGACGGCTTCAAGGCCGCCCCGGCCAGCGTGGCCAAGATGAAGGAAATGTGCGACGCCTACGAGATGCAGTTCATGGTTGGCCAGATCACCGGCTATGAAGAGAAGGACGGCAAGCGCACCGGCGTCAAGGTCACCGGCGGCGACGGCGTGACGCGCGTGGTGCCGCTGGACGTCCTGCTGGTCTTCTTCGGTCTCTCCCCCAAGCTCGGCCCGATCGCCGACTGGAGCCTGGAGATCGAGCGCAAGCAGCTCGTGGTGGACACCGAGAAGTTTTCCACCAACGTTCCCGGCATCTTTGCCGTGGGCGACATCAACACCTACCCGGGCAAGAAAAAGCTCATCCTGTCGGGCTTCCACGAGTGCGCGCTGGCCGCCTTTGCTGCCGCGCCCATCATCTTCCCGGACAAGGGCAAGATCCACCTGCAGTACACGACCACCAGTCCCAAGCTGCACAAGGTACTGGGTGTCGAAACGCCCGTGTTTGACTGACCACGGTCAAGAAAGCCCGAAACAAACAAGGCCCGCATCGTGCGGGCCTTTTTGTTCGCCTTAGAATCGACGCACTTTGCTAGGGGTGTTGTCGCGGCTGCCGCGGTGACTGAGAAAGTCCCTTTGAACCTGATGGAGGTAATGCTCACGCAGGGAAGCAGGCCACCGCACCGGGCGCTTCAGCCGGGTCCCGGCCCCTCCCCCGTCCGAGCCTGAACTGCTATGCAACGCGTTTCAGCGTGTTCCCGCCAGCACGTGCATGGCCACGGGCGCATGGCCGTGGTTGAGCGGTCCATGGCCGCGGCCGGTACGTACGTCGGCGCCGGCGGCGATGGCCCCGAGGATGTAGCCGCGCGCCAGTCGCACGGCGTCCTCCAGGGGATGGCCCAGCGCCAGCTGCGCCGCAATCGCCGAGGACAGGGTACACCCGGTGCCGTGTACATTCCGGCTCGCAATGCGCGGCGAGGCCAGGCGCACCGGGTCGCGGCCGGGTTGCAGCAGCAGGTCCACCACCTCGTCACCCTGCAGGTGCCCCCCCTTGAGCAGGACGTTCTGCGCCCCCATGGCCATCAGTTCGCGGGCGGCCGGCTCCAGCGCGGCGATGCCGGCAATCTTGTGGCCCAGCAGCAGCTCGGCCTCGTCCAGGTTGGGCGTGATCACGGTGACCAGCGGGAACAGGTCGCGCACCAGCACGGCCACGGTCTCCTCGGCGATCAGTCGGTCACCGCTGGTGGCCACCATCACCGGATCCAGCACCACGTGCTTCAGGCCGTGTTGGCGGATGGCATGGGCGACCACGCGCACGATATCGGGCGCATGCAGCATGCCGATCTTGACGGCATCGGCACCGATGTCCTCGAGGACAGCATCCAGCTGCGCGGCCAGAAATTCGGGCGGTACACCGTGGATCCCGCGCACGCCCTGCGTGTTCTGCGCCGTCAATGCCGTGATGGCCGTCATCCCGTAGCAGCCCAGCGCGCTGAAGGTCTTCAGGTCGGCCTGGATGCCGGCACCGCCGCCGCTGTCCGAGCCCGCGATGGAGAGCACGCGCGGGTAATGCTTGTCGATCGTTGTCATGGCGAAAATTATCAGGCCTTTTGATATGACCTCTCTGAACCAACGCCCTTCTTCCGTGGTGCTCGGCGCCGGCCTTATGGGCCGTCTGCTGGCCTGGCAACTCGCCCGTTCGGGCCACCACGTCACGGTGTTCGAGGCGGGCAGCGCCGACGCCCAAGGCTCGCCCGCCCGTATTGCCGCCGCCATGCTCGCGCCGCTGGCCGAATCGGCCATCACGGAGCCCAGCGTGGTCGAGATGGGCCGCTACGCCCTTGGACGCTGGCCGGATCTGCTGGCCCAGCTCGAGCGTCCCGTCTTCTTCCAGCAGGAAGGCACGCTCATCGTCTGGCACCGGCAGGACGCGGCCGAGGCCCAGCGTTTCGCCGGACTGCTGCGAACGACCACCGAGAAGGTACCCACGCTCCCCCGGCTGCAGGCGCTGGACGCCGCCGGCGTGCGGGCGCTGGAACCCGCACTCGAGAACCGCTTCACCCAGGGCCTGTACCTGCCCGGCGAAGGCCAGCTGGACAACCGCCAGCTGCTGGATGCCCTGCTGCACGCCTTGCAGCAGGGTCAGGTTGACCTGCGCTGGAACAGCCCGCGTACGCCACAGGACTTCCGCCCGGGCGAGCCCGGCCAGCCAGACTGGCTGTTCGACTGCCGTGGCCTGGGGGCGCAGGCCGACTGGACCCAGCTGCGTGGCATCCGCGGCGAGGTGGCGCGCATCCAGGCGCCCGATGTGACCCTGCGCCGCCCCACGCGACTGGTGCACCCGCGCTACCCGATCTACATCGCGCCCAAGCAGGACCACGTCTTCGTGATCGGGGCCACCGAGATCGAGAGCGACGACCTGTCACCGCCCAGCGTGCGCTCGACCCTGGAGCTGCTCAGCGCCGCCTACGCCGTGCACCCCGGCTTTGCGGAGGGCCGCATCCTCGAGATCGCGACGCAGTGCCGCCCGACGCTGCCCGACAACCTCCCCGCCATCCGCCAGCTCGGGCGCCGGGCCCTGCAGGTCAACGGCTTGTACCGCCACGGCTTCATGATCTCGCCAGCCCTGCTGGACGTGGTGCTGGAGCTGGTGAACCGCCAGGACACTACACTGGCGGATTCCTTGTCGCTGCGGCTGGAAGCCGTAGCCTGAAGTCGCCCGTCCAAGAGCATGAAAGTCATCATCAACAAGCAGGAACACGAGCTGGCGCCCGGCGCGACCGTGGACGACGCCGTGAAGGCCATCGACGCCCGACCGCCCTTCGCGGCTGCCGTGAACACCGAATTTGTCCCCAAGACCCGGTACGCCCAGCACCCGCTGAAGGATGGCGACCGCGTCGAGATCATCTCCCCCGTCACCGGGGGCTAGCGCCATGACCATCCACCAAGATCCTCTCGTCCTGTACGGCGAAACCTTCCAGAGCCGCCTGTTGCTGGGCACCTCGCGTTACCCGTCGCCCGCCGTGCTCGAAGCGGCGGTCAAGGCGGCCCGGCCCGCGATGCTCACCGCCTCCCTGCGGCGCCAGGGCTCCGTGCCGCACGAAGCCGGCAACCAGTTCTGGGAACTGCTCAGGCAATTGCGGGTGCCGGTGCTGCCCAACACGGCCGGCTGCCACAGCGTGCAGGAGGTCATCACCACTGCGCAGATGGCGCGCGAGGTGTTCGAGACCCCCTGGATCAAACTGGAGCTCATTGGCGACGACTACACGCTGCAGCCGGACACCCTCAACCTCGTCGAGGCCGCCGACCGACTCATCAAGGACGGTTTCAAGGTGCTGCCCTACACCACCGAAGACCTCGTGCTGTGCCAACGGCTGGTCGACGTGGGATGCCAGGCCGTCATGCCCTGGGCGGCTCCCATCGGCACCGGCAAGGGCCCGGTCAACCCCTATGCAATGCGCGTGCTGCGTGAGCGGCTGGACGTTCCGCTGATCGTGGATGCCGGGCTCGGCCGTCCCTCGCATGCCTGCACGGTGATGGAATGGGGCTATGACGGCGTGCTGCTCAACACCGCCGTTGCGCTGGCCCAGGATCCGGTGGCCATGGCAGGCGCCTTCGCAGCCGCCACGCAGGCCGGCCGCGACGCCTGGCGCTCGGGCGCCATGGTCGAGCAGGACGCAGCCCAGCCCTCCACCCCCGTGTTGGGCACGCCCTTCTGGCATCACGCTTGAGAACCGATACCGACATGCCTGAACTTGATACCGACGCCCGCGCCATCGTCGCGGCCCACACCGACAAGTCGCTTCCCGTGGACGGAACCCCGGCGCTGAATTTCAGCCGCGACGACGCCATCTACCGCACCGCCAAGCAGGCCGCCCTGGCCTTGGGTTTCATCGAGATCGACGCCGAATGCATCGCCTGCGCGTGGCAGGCGCAGGTGCAGCGCACCGGGCGCTTCGACCCGCAGGCGTGGCCGGACGAGCCGGCCGACTTCGGCTTGCGTGCCTGGCCGCGTGCTGATGCCTTCGCGCCATGCCCCAGGGCGCTGGGGCTGTATGCGGTACTGCCCACGGCCGACTGGGTCGGGCGCATGGCGCGTGCGGGTGTTCCTACCTTGCAGCTGCGCTTCAAGTCCGACGATGCGCGCGCCGTGCGGCGCGAAGTCCAGGCCGCCGTGGACGCCGTCCGCGGCACGTCGGCCCTGCTCTTCATCAATGACCACTGGCACGAGGCCATCGCCGCGGGCGCCTACGGCGTGCATCTGGGCCAGGAGGACATGGAAATTGCCGATTTCGGCGCGATCCGCAGCGCCGGCCTGCGCCTGGGCCTGTCGAGCCACGGCTACGCCGAAATGGTGCGCGCCGACGCCCTGAGCCCGAGCTATATCGCCATGGGCGCCGTCTACCCGACCACCCTCAAGCGCATGGCGACGGCTCCGCAGGGCCCCGGCCGGCTGGCCGCCTATGCGCGCCTGATGCGCGACTATCCGGGCGTGGGCATCGGTGGCATCGACGCGGCACGCCTGCCGGAGATCAAGGCCACGGGGGTGGGCTCGCTGGCCGTGGTGCGCGCCATCACCGGCGAGGCCAACCCCGAGCAGGCCGCTGCCAGGCTGATGGCCGCCTGGGCGGCTTGAGTTCCTGGAACTTTCGAGGGAATCGCAACGGGCGGAGCGAAAGACCGGACGGTACGTCCTGTGCGTCAGGATTCCGAGCGCCGCCGAACGCCGCGACCGGGTCGCACAGTCGATTTTTTCGCCGGTTTTCAGGTGCTGGTAATGCGCCGGCTCACGTCCAGCATGCGCGTCGCCAGGATCGCACCCAGGGCCATGGCCAGTGACAGCGCCACCGTGGGGTGCTTGCGCCCCAGGGCGTCGAAGTCCTCAGGGCTCAGCGACCACACCTTGCAGCGGCTGTAAGCCACCACCGAGGCATTGCGCGGCTGGCGCGAGAAGAAGCTGCCCTCCCCCACCACCGTGCCGGCACCGAGGATGGCCAGCTGCAACAGGCCGGCATTGGTGGTCACGTCCACCTTGAGGTTGCCCGACTCGAGGAAATAGAGGGTGCGATCCTGCGCACCCTGGCCGATCAGGAGATGGCCGCGCTCGTATTCGTGCGGATGCAGGAAATCAGCCACGATGTACCAGGAGGGTGCGCCCAGATGACGCGCGAGCACGTCATCCTCCTTGTTGCGGGCAATCGCGGTGACGAGTCCGTTGACGTCCGCATTCCCGGGCTTCTGGTGCGGGATCTCCATGGATGCCTTTCCCCGGCGCGCAGGGCATCAACAGCGCCCGGACCGGTCGGTTTGTGGCTGCCCAGTATGCGAGCGGCCCGGCGCCAGGTCAAGCCGACATGGCGGGCCACGTCGGCCCAAATCAGATATAGGCCCGGACCGGCATCGGGAGGTGGCGCATGTGCAGGGACATGCCCAGAGCGTCCATGTGGTTGGCGTTGCGGCTCAGGATCTGCTGTGCCAGCGGCAGGAACTCGTTTTCCTCGAAGGCGGCATGGGCCGAATACTGCTGCACGAGCTGCTCCAGTTCGGCCACGTTCAGCCCGCTGTCATGCCCCTTGGCCACCTGGCGCAGACCGGGCTCAAGCGACTTCCACAGGTTCTCGATCGCCCGGTGCTCGCGGGTGAGCCGCTCGGAGATGGCCTGGACCCGGGCCCGCTCCTCGCCTGGTGCTGCGCTCTTGAGCACGGCGGTGAACAATTCGGCTTCCTCTTCCGCATGGTGCTCGAAGACCGCCGAGCGGAAAAAACCCAGGGCATCTTCGGCAATCCGCCGGGCGCGCTGCGCCGGCGCCAGCAGGACCGGCAGATCGCCGAGATCCGCGAGATGCCGCAGGATGCCAGCGTGGCAATTGGAAAAGGTATTGAGGGGGGCGTCATCGCCCTGTTGTCGGACAGCTTGGGTATTCAAGGCAGACCTCCGGATGCACGCAACGACCAGTCGCGCCTGTCTGCACTATAAGGTGCATGTTGGTCGCCTCTTTGACGAGGATCAAGCCTGCTGCGGGATCGTCCGCATGGCGCGGGCCATTCAGCGCCAGGGTCAGGCCAGCTGCACCTGGTTGCGCCCGCCGTCCTTGGCGCGGTAGAGCGCGGTGTCGGCCCGCGACAGCACGGCGTCGGCCGATAGGTCGTCGATGTCAATCGCCGCAATGCCCACGCTGACCGTGACCTGGAGTTGTTGCGCGCCGTAGTGCAGCGGGCGGCTGGCGAGGCGGTCGCAGATACGCTGGGCAAAACCCAGCGCCGAGGCCGCGAACTCCTCGCCGCCCATGCGGCCGGCCGTGTCGGTCGCGCGCAGCTCCTGGCGCAGCAACTCGGCGAAGTGGCCCAGCAGACTGTCGCCCGCGGCGTGTCCGTACTGGTCATTGACCTTCTTGAAGTGGTCCAGGTCCAGCATGAGCAGACAGGCCTCGCGCGTGGTGCGCCGGCGCACGCGCTCCAGTTCCTCATCAAGCCGCGCGCGGAAATGCCGCCGGTTGGGCAAGCCGGTCAGGGCGTCCGTGCTGGCCTGCTCGCGCAGCTCCTGCTCGAGCCGCTTGCGGTCGGTGATGTCGATGCGGCTGCCCACGATGTAACCCCTGGGCGTGCGGTGTTCGCTGATCTGGATCCACCGGCCATCGTGCAGGGCAAGTTCGTGAGGCACGCCATCGGCCTGGCGATGCCGGCGCAGCCGCTCGGCCAGCCAGCCTTCGGCATTGCCCGTGGCCTCCGGGAAAAAACCACGTGCCACCGCCTCCCGGGTGATCTCGTCAAAAGTGCGTCCGGGCTGGAGCGTGTCGCGGATCGCATCGAAGATCGTCAGGTGCGCCTCGTTGCAGGTCACCATGCGATCCTGGGGGTCGTAGATGGTGATACCCGCCGAAATGCTGTTGATGGCTTCCTGCAGCAGTTCGTGCGCCATGGCCGCATCCTGCTGCGCATCGACACGCTGGCGCTCCACGCGCCCCATGTACCAGATCAGCGCGAGCAGCGCGGCACCGAGCACGACCAGTCCGGCAACGACCAGCTGCGCGCTCTGGCGCCAGCTCGCCAGGGCCCCGTTCTCCGACAGCCCGACCACCACGTAGTAGGGATAGCCATCGAGCTTGCGAAAGCCGTACAGGCGGGCCAGTCCGTCCGTCACGGCTTCAAAGCGCTCACGCCCCGCCGTCTGTCCCTGGTCGATCCGCTGCTGGATGGGGTTGCGCACCGTCCGGTTGACTTCGCTGTCCAGGTGCGGATAACGCAGGACCAGTTTGTGGTTGTCGCTGCGGCGCATGAAAATCACACTGCCCGGGGGCAGCTGCAGGGTTTCCAGCGACCGGACGATCCGGTTGATACTCAGGGTTGCCGTGACCACCGCGATGAGCCGGCCTCGTGCATCGCGGACCGGCGCATACACGGCCACCGTCTGCTGGCCGTTGTAGCGGCTGACGATGGCATCGGAGAACGTCATCGGCGTCAGCGGATTGCGGCGCAGTTCCAGAAACCCCGGCCGGTCGCCGATCGTGATGTGCTCGGGCGAAACCGAGTCCGAGGTCGCCAGGATGTCGCCGTCCGCGTTCCAGACAAAGAAGCCGCTGACCTCGGGGAAGTTCTCGGCATAACGCCTCAGCATGAGGTGCAGCCGGCGACGCTCGGCCGGGCCGACCGCGCCGGTCACGCTGCCGGGCGGAAGCTGCGCAGCGATGTTGGACAGGTTGGAGTCGATGCGGCGCATGGCCGCCGTGAGCTGTCCGTGCAGGGTGAAGGACAGATTGCCCGCGCTGTCCATGACGCGCTGCACGGCGCTGTCGTAGCTCTGCCGCAGCTGCCATGCCAGCATCAGCATGAGCACCACGACACCCAGCAGCAGCAGGCGCAACAGGGAACGCTGGGTCATGGCTTTCTGGGCGTGCGGGGGTAGTCCTGCCGGAAGCTTACCCCAAGGGCCGACACGCCCTGCCCGCCGCATGCGCACAATTTCACGCCCCTGCGATTTCCAGCAGGGGCGTGTCGCGGCTTAACCCACCCAGCGGCGTGCGTTGCGCCAGAGCTGCATCCACGGACTGGGCGCGCTTTTATCCAGCGGCGTCCAGCTCATCTGGATATTACGGAAGACGCGCTCCGGGTGCGGCATCATGGCCGTGAAGCGGCCGTCGGCCGTGGTGACCGCGGTCAGGCCGCCGGCGCTGCCGTTCGGGTTGTAGGGGTAGACCTCGGTCGGCGCGCCGCTGTTGTCGACAAAGCGCATGGCGGCAATTGCCCTGGCCGCGTCGCCGCGGTAAGCAAAGTTGGCGTAGCCCTCGCCGTGCGCCACGGCGATCGGCAGGCGGCTGCCCGCCATACCCTTGAAGAACAGGCTGGGCGAGTCCAGGACCTCGACCATGGAAAAGCGCGCCTCGAAACGCTCACTGCGATTGGTCGTGAAACGGGGCCAGTCCTGTGCGCCGGGAATGATGTCGGCCAGTTCGGCAAACATCTGGCAGCCGTTGCACACCCCCAGGCCGAAGGTGTCGCTGCGGCCAAAAAACGCCTGGAACTGCTCCGACAGCACCCTGTTGAAGGTGATGGAGCGCGCCCAGCCGATACCGGCGCCCAGCGTGTCGCCATAGCTGAAGCCGCCGCAGGCCACCACGCCCTGGAAGTCCTTCAGGTTCGCACGGCCGTTCTGCAGGTCCGTCATGTGCACGTCGTAGGCCTCGAAGCCCGCCTCGGTGAAGGCATACGCCATTTCCACATGGGAGTTCACACCCTGCTCGCGCAGCACGGCCACCTTCGGCCGGCTCGTCAGCAGCGCCGGCGCCAGCCCCTGGGCGGGATCGAAGGTCAGGTGCACGTGCATGCCGGGGTCCGTCGGGGCGCCTGCAGCGGCATGCTCCTGGTCCGCGCAGGTGGTGTTGTCGCGCTGCTGGCAGATCTTCCAGCTCACGCTGTCCCAGACATGGTGCAGGTCCGCAAGTTTCGCGCTGAACACGGCCCGTGCATCACGCCAGACCTGCAGTTCGCCGACCCCGGCATGGACCGCACCACCGGCAGGACGGGTCTTGCCAATGACGTGGCTGAATTTCGAGAGACCGTGCTCGCGCAGCACAGCCAGCACGGCGTCACGGTCCTCGCTGCGCACCTGCAGCACCACACCCAGCTCCTCGTTGAACAAGGCCTTGAGGGTGAGTTCATCGCGGCGCGCGCTGACCTGGGCCGCCCAGTTCTTGGCATCCCCGTGGTCGGTCGCCTCGCCTTCGGACACGAGCAGGTCCACGTTGAGGGCCACGCCCACCTGGCCGGCAAAGGCCATCTCGGCCACGGCCGCGAGCAGACCGCCATCACTGCGGTCGTGGTACGCCAGAATCCGCCCCTTTGCGCGCAGCGCATTGACGGCGTTCACGAGCCGGACCAGGTCCTGCGGATCATCCAGATCCGGCACCACGTCGCCCGTCTGGTTCAGGGTCTGTGCCAGGATCGAGCCGGCCATGCGGTTGCGACCCTTGCCCAGATCGACCAGCACCAGGGTGGTATCGGCGTCGCGGTCGAGCTGCGGCGTCAGCGTGCCGCGCACGTCCGCCAGCGTGGCAAACGCGCTGATGATCAGCGAGACCGGCGACGTCACCTTCCTCTGTGCGTCCCCGTCCTTCCACTGCGTGCGCATGGACAGGCTGTCCTTGCCCACAGGGATGGAAATGCCCAGCGCCGGGCACAGCTCCATGCCCACGGCCTTCACCGTGGCGTACAGCGCCGCGTCTTCGCCCGGCTCGCCGCAGGCCGCCATCCAGTTGGCCGAGAGCTTGACGCGCGGCAACTCGATTGGCGCGGCCAGCAGGTTGGTGATGGCCTCGGCCACGGCCATGCGCCCCGAGGCCGGTGCGTCCTGCACGGCCAGCGGCGTGCGTTCGCCCATGCTCATGGCTTCACCGGCAAAACCCGCGTAATCAGCCAGCGTGACGGCCACGTCGGCCACCGGCACCTGCCAGGGGCCCACCATCTGGTCGCGGTGCGTGAGGCCGCCCACGGCGCGGTCGCCGATGGTGATCAGGAAGCGCTTGGAGGCCACGGTCGGGTGGCTCAGCACCTTGATCACAGATTGCTGCAGATCCACGCCGGTCAGGTCCAGCGGCCGGAACTGGCGCCTGATGGTCTGCACATTTCGGTGCATCTTGGGCGGCTTGCCCAGCAGCACGTCCATCGGCATGTCCACCGGGCTCTCGCGGCCCTCGTCCACCAGCTCGAGCTGGCGCCGCTCGGTCGCCACCCCCACCACCGCAAAGGGACAGCGCTCTCGCTCGCAGAATGCCTTGAACTGCGCCAGCGACTCGGGGGCAATGGCCAGAACGTATCGCTCCTGGCTCTCGTTGCACCAGATTTCCTTGGGCGCCAGGCCCGACTCCTCCAGCGGCACCGCACGCAGGTCGAATCGTGCCCCACGGCCCGCATCGTTGGTGATCTCGGGGAAGGCGTTGGACAGGCCGCCGGCACCCACGTCGTGGATGGCCAGGATGGGGTTGGCCTCGCCCTGGGCCCAGCAGTGGTTGATGACCTCCTGCGCGCGG
>DALYHW010000063.1:0-13497 GCA_031970695.1 Hylemonella sp. | reverse complement strand
CATCGGCTGGGCCATCCAGAAGTTCGCCGAGTCCAACGGCTGCTCGGTGGTACGCGAGTTCTGCGGCCACGGCATCGGCCGCGGTTTCCACGAGGAGCCTCAGGTCCTGCACTATGGCAAGCCGGGTACGCTGGAAGAGCTGGTGCCCGGCATGACCTTCACCATCGAGCCCATGATCAACGCGGGCAAGCGCGACATCAAGGAGCTCGGCGACGGCTGGACCATCGTCACCAAGGATCATTCGCTGTCGGCGCAGTGGGAGCACACCGTGCTGGTCACACCGACCGGCTACGAGGTGCTGACCCTCTCGGCGGGCAGCCCGCCGGTGCCCGCCTTTGTGCGCGGTACGTCAGCAGCCACGGCCTGACCCCCGCGGTCTGGCCTGATTCCTGCTTGCATTTTTCGCATGAACGCCCCCCAGACCCTGCGAGAACAATTCCGCCAGAAAAAGACCGCGCTGCTGGCAGCGGTCAGCGCCCGCGGCGCCTCGACCCGCGGTGTGCGCACCGCCCTGCACCAGCTGGCCCGGCTGGCCGATGAAACGCTGGGCACGCTCTGGAAACAGGCGGGCTTCGACAGCACACCGGCCTTGCTGGCGGTCGGCGGTTTTGGCCGGGGCGAGCTCTTCCCCTACTCGGACATCGACGTCCTGCTGCTGCTGCCGGCCGGCCAGTCGCCTGACCATGACGAGCCCTTGCGCCAGCGCATCGAGGCTTTCATCACCAGCTGCTGGGACGCGGGACTGGAAATCGGCTCGAGCGTGCGCACTGTCGACGAGTGCCTGGCCGAGTCCGACAAGGACGTCACCGTGCGCACGGCCCTGCTGGAGGCGCGCCTGATCTGCGGCAATGCCGCCCTGTTCAAGGACTTCCGCTGGCGCTTCCGCCAGGCCATGGACCCGCGCGCCTTCTTCGTGGCCAAGACACTGGAGATGCAGCAGCGCCACAGCAAGTTCGAGGACACGCCCTACGCGCTGGAACCCAACTGCAAGGAGTCGCCGGGCGGGCTGCGGGACCTGCAGATCATCCTCTGGGTGGCCCAGGCGGCCGGCTACGGCAAGAGCTGGGACGAACTGGCCCGTTCCGGACTGGCCACGCCCTTCGAGGTGCGACAGCTCAAGCGCAACGAGGCCATGCTCCAGCTCATCCGCCTGCGCCTGCACCTCGTGGCCGGCCGGCGCGAGGACCGGCTCGTGTTTGACCTGCAGACCCCGGTGGCCAACACCTTCGGATACAGCTCGGACACCACCGAGGTCCTGACTAAGGTGCGCGCCAGCGAGGCCCTGATGCGCCATTACTATTGGGCGGCCAAGGCCGTGGCCCAGCTCAACCAGATCCTGCTGCTCATTATCGAGGAACGGCTCAACCCGAGCACCCAGGCCCTGCGCCCCATCAACGAGCGGTTCTTCGAGAAATCCGGCCTGATCGAGGTCGCGTCGGACGACCTCTACCAACGCGCACCGCACGCCATCCTCGAGACCTTCCTGGTCTACCAGACCACCGAGGGCGCCAAAGGGCTGTCCGCCCGCACGCTGCGCGCGCTGTACAACGCCCGCAGCCTCATGACCGCCAGATTCCGCAGCGACCCGGTCAACCGGCAGACCTTCATGCAGATCCTGCAGCAGCCGCGCGGCATCACCCATGCGATGCGGCTGATGAACCAGACCTCGGTGCTGGGGCGCTACCTCTGGCCGTTCCGGGGCATCGTCGGCCAGATGCAGCACGACCTGTTCCACGTGTACACCGTGGACCAGCACATCCTCATGGTGCTGCGCAATGTGCGGCGCTTCTTCATGGCCGAGCATGCGCACGAATACCCCTTTTGCTCGCAGCTGGCCGCCGGCTGGGACCAGCCCTGGATCCTGTATGCGGCCGCGCTGTTCCACGACATCGCCAAGGGCCGCGGCGGTGACCACTCGGACCTTGGCGCCGTGGAAGTGCGGCGTTTCGCCAAGCAGCACGGCATTGGGCGCGAGGATGCGCGCCTGATCGAGTTCCTCGTGCGGGAGCACCTGACCATGAGCCGGGTCGCGCAGAAGTCCGACCTGAGCGATCCCGACGTCATCGCCGCGTTTGCGAAACGGGTCGGCAGCGAGCGGTATCTGACCGCCCTGTACCTGCTGACCGTGGCCGATATCCGTGGCACCAGCCCCAAGGTCTGGAACGCCTGGAAAGGCAAGCTGCTGGAAGACCTGTATCGCTACACCCTGCGCTCCCTTGGCGGACTGGCCCCCTCGCCTGACGCGGCAGTGGAGGCGCACAAGCGCGATGCGCTGGTCAAGCTCGCCTTGCACAGCCTGCCGCACGAAGCCCACAAGAAGCTGTGGGACACGCTGGACGTGAGCTACTTCATGCGCCACGATGCCGACGACATTGCCTGGCACACGCGCCACATCTCGCGCCACGTCGGCACGGACCAGCCCATCGTCCGCGCGCGCCGTTCGCCTGTGGGGGAAGGCCTGCAGGTGCTGGTCTACACCAAGGACCAGCCCGACCTGTTCGCGCGCATCTGCGGCTACTTCGACCAGGGCGGCTTCAGCATCCTGGACGCGCGCATCCACACGGCGCGCAACGGCTATGCCCTGGACACCTTCCAGGTCGTCAGCCCCGACCTGCAGGACCACTACCGGGAGATGAGCAGCATGGTCGAAGCCGAGCTGGCGCGCACGATCGCCGAGGCCGGCCCTCTGCCCCCGCCCAGCCGTGGTCGCCTGTCGCGGCGGGTCAAGAGCTTCCCCTTCATGCCGCGCGTCAGCCTGCGACCCGACGAGAAGGCCCAGCGCTGGCTGCTCAGTATCATCGCCAGCGACCAGACCGGTCTGCTCTACAAGGTCGCGCGCGTGCTGGCCCTGCACCAGATCAACCTGCAACTCGCCAAGGTGAACACCCTGGGGGAGCGGGTGGACGACACCTTCCTCATCAGTGGTGCGGCCCTGCAGAACAACCGGACCCAGATCGAGATCGAGACCGAGCTCCTCGGCGTGCTGGCCTCCTGAACGGCCGCTGCACGACCGCGGGCATTGACCGGGCTCCCTCCTCTTGTGCGATAGTGTGCGTGCGGCCGCTGGCCGCAACCACATCACAACAGACACAACTGAGGAGCCCCTATGAAACGTTCATCCCTGCTCAGGCTGGGCCTGCTTTCCCTCGTGCTGAGCCTCGGCGCCTGCGCCATCGGCCCGGGCTCGGCGCCTCTCACGCTGATCGACGGTGACAAGGGGCTGGACAACTGGAACCGGGTGGGCGACGCCAACTGGCGTGCCGAAGGCGGTGCCATCGTGGCCGACCAGGGCAAGAGCGGCTTCCTCGTCTCGAAGGCGAGCTACAAGGACTTCCAGATCTACGCCGAGTTCTGGGCTGCCACCGACACCAACAGCGGGATCTTCATCCGGGCCCAGGACCCGGCCAAGATCACGGCCGACAACGCCTACGAGGTCAACATCTGGGACATCCGGCCCGACCCGACCTACGCCACTGGCGCCATCGTCAATTTCGCGCCCGTACCGGTGCCCACGGTCTACCGGGCCGGCGGCCAGTGGAATACGCTGGAGATCACCGCTCAGGGCGATCTGCTGACCGTGAAGCTCAACGGGATGCAGACCGTGAGCATCCGCAACGGCAAGTACGCCAGCGGGCCGTTTGCCCTGCAGTTCGGGCCGGGCGTCAAGGGCGTAACGGGTGGCCCGATCAAATGGCGCAAAGTGCAGATCAGGGCGCTGTGACGCATGGTCCGGGCCGGTGGGCCCGGCCTCGTCTCAATCGTCCTGCCGGGGGTCCAGCCCGGGGAACAGCACGTCGGTGAAGCCGAACTGCGTGAAGTCGCGCATGCGCATCGGGTAGAGCTTGCCGATCAGGTGGTCGCATTCATGCTGCACGACGCGGGCATGGAAACCCTCCACGGTACGCTCGACCGGATCACCGTACTGGTCGAATCCGCTGTAGCGGATGCGCTGCCAGCGCGGCACCTGCCCTCGCATGCCGGGCACCGACAGACAGCCCTCCCAGCCCAGTTCCTCGGCATCGCCCAACGGCGTGATGACCGGATTGCACAGCACCGTGCGCGGCACGACCGGCGCATCGGGATATCGCGGGTTGGGCTGGCCGCTGCCAAAGATCACCACCTGCAGGTCCACCCCGATCTGGGGCGCCGCCAGCCCGGCGCCGTCCGCGGCGGCCATGGTGTCGAGCAGATCGTTGACCAGCAGATGCAGCGCATCCGTGTCGAATTCACGAACCGGCTGTGCGATGCGCAACAGGCGCGGATCCCCCATGCGTAGAATGTTTCCGACGGCCATAATCAATCGAACAGACGGGTGCCCATGAAGAAAGTCCTGATTATTGATGACCAGTCGACCACGCGCGACCTGATCAAGTGGGCATTGAATGAATCGGGCCTGAAACTGCACGAGGCCTCCAATGGCGAGGCGGGACTGCAGATGGCCAAGCAATTGCGTCCCGACCTGATCCTGCTGGACATCATGATGCCCGGCGATCTGAACGGCTACCAGGTGTGCCGCGAGCTACGTGCCTCCGACACCCTGGCGTCCGTCAAAATCGTGTTGCTGTCGGCCAACGACAGCGAAGCCGACCGCAAGCACGGCCAGGAAGCCGGCGCCAATGCCTACCTGATCAAGCCCTTCAAGCCGGCCATCCTGCGCGGCCTGGTGGTCAAGCTGCTCGAACCCTGACCCGGCGACCGTCGTCGACTCGGCATGGAACACCCGCCCGGCGACCGGCAGCACAGACACCTGCAACAGCCGCTGGCTGCGGTGATGCGCTGGATCTACCTGGCGCTGGCCCTGCTGTTCCTCCTGCTGGGCATCATCGGCGCCTTCGTGCCCGTGCTGCCCACCACACCCTTCATCCTGCTGGCCGCCTGGGCCGCGGCACGCAGCTCGCCGCGGCTGCTGAACTGGCTGGAAAAGCACACGACCTTCGGACCGATGATCCGCGACTGGCGCCGCGGCGGCGTGGTGCGGCGCCGGCCGAAATGGATCGCCACCCTGGTGATGGCGGCGTCGGGCGTGTACCTGCTGCTCAGCCCGCACCCGCGCTGGGTGGCCGCACTGGCGATCGGGTGCATGGCTTGTGTGGCGGTCTGGCTGTGGCTCCGGCCGGAGACGTATCCTGAGAGCCAATCCTGACCGGATGCTGCGCCTGCCGCCCCTTCGTCGCCGGCTGGTGAATTCACCGCCTACGATCGTCATTCCTTCAAGAGCTTCCGCATCACACGAAAACCGATGCTGCGGCTTCGCATGGCCACCGCGGTGAATTCGTTCTCCTCTTCGTACAACACCACATTGGACGGGTAGTCAAAAAAAGAGGAACCGATGACTTTCCTGCCCTTGAAGCGGCTCGCGCGCTCCAACTCCCCCGGCAATTGCTTATTCTTGTCTTCCCATCTTTCGAAGTAGCCATAAGCGGACTTCCCCGTGTCATTCAGGAGCTCGGATGCGTTGCCCAGCAATCCCCAGACGCCTGCCGAGGAGGGCTCAAAGCTGTGGACCGGTGCGGTGAAGGCAATACCGTCATCGCACGGTCGTTGTCCGGTCGGCATCACCCCCAGATCCAGCTTGCGCAACGAGAGGTCAGGTACGTTGCCCCATCGACATCCCTGCCAGGGATCGGTTCTGCGCTCGATTTCGGCCCATGATCCGCTCGCGGCCACCCACCAGAACTGGGACGGAAGTTCGTACGTGTAACCCGTCTTCTTCGAGAGCCACTCTAGGAAGCCCAACGCGTCCTTCACCGAAACGCAGACGACCGGATGATCCGGCGCCTGCTCAAACCCAGGATTGCGCCAGCTCACTTGCGGATCGACCGTCCAGCGCCGCTCAGGCGGGAACCATTTGCGCCCATCCCAGACAGTGCAACCTGTAGCAACCGGCCAACCCGTCTCCTCGACGAAGCGCGAATACTCCTGCACCGACACCTCATACTGCCCGAAGGCGACCGGCGTCTGCCCAGACGCCGAGATCAGCACCAGTGCCGGACAATCCGGACAATCGCGAAAGGACTTTCCATTACCCGGCTCGACGCCCTGTGCCCGTAAGGCGACAAGCTCTTGGTCGATCGCCATCTGGATTCGCTTCCGCTCCCGCAGGGCGGATTCTTCGCTCTGCCGCTTCAGGTCTTCCTGCCGCCTGCGCTCCAGCTCCGCCTCGCGCTGTCGCTGCCGCTCGGCGGCCTCCGCGGCGAGCCGTCTCTGGCTCTGCAACCTTAGCCCCTCGGGTGTTAGCACGGTCTTGTCCAGCGTCACCTCAATGCGCTTGACGACGCCATCGCCCAGGTACAGCGACTGTTCGAACACGAGATTCGTCTCGGGATCCCGCGGCTTGGTCGCCTGGATCCGCACGTCGCCAGGCTGAACCTGCATGTCCAGCGGGCATTCGCCCATCTTGCGGCCATTGACCGTGACCATGGCTCCCGCGGCATTGCCGTCGCAGGCAATGCGCAGCATGGAGGCGGCCCAGACCGGTACCGTGAGGCATGAAAGCAAGGCCAGCAGGAAGGTCCGACAGCGATCATGTTTCATGTGAAATTCCCCAGCGTTCAATTCGCTGGCTCCTTCGGGATCAGGAGCCGCATTACCCGAAAGCCCACCGCATGGTGGCGGATGCTGTCCCGGAAATCAGTGAGGTTGTCCTCTTCGACGAGCCAACCGGTCACGGGTCGTCCGACGCTGAAAAACGAGAAACCTCTCAGCTGGCGCAGGTGCACCTTCTGGCGACCAAATCGAGGATGCTGGGAAAAGAACCTCTGAGTATCCTCGTCCAGGTCCTCAAGCATCTCTGTGACGTTGCCCCAAAGATCGAAGACCCCGTAGGGCGATGCAGCAAAACCACCAATGGCAGCTGTGTAGGGAGCCCCGTCGTCGCAGTCGTATGCGGTGCCTATGGAACGGGTCGCAGTCGCCACGGCGTCGCCCGAGCGATCAAACAGATTGCCGTACCGGCATGCCGCTGCCATCGTCCCGGTCCAGGGCACAGGAACCTCTTTTCCGTACTCGCCGCCGGCAGCCACGGACCACCAAGCGAAACTGGGCAACTGGTATCTCTGTCCGGTCTTCACCGAAAGCCACTCGATAAACGCGAGCGCATCCCGCACAGAAACACAGACGACGGGATGATCATCCTTCTGCTCGTGTCCCGGATTAGTCCAGTCGAGGTCCTCCCGCACCTTCCAAAACTCGCTGATGTTCGTGAACCAGCCGCCGTTCCACACAGTGCACCCTTTGCCTGTCGGCCGCTTTGTCTCAGTGGCGAACTGTGCATACTGGGCACGCGAAATTTCGAACTGCCCCATCGCCACCGGATCGCGCCCCGGCGAGGACAGCAGGACCATGCTGGGGCAGTCATCGCAGTCCTTGAACGACTTACCATTGCCGGGCTCAGCACCCTGTGCGCGAAGCTTGTTCAAAGCGACTTCCAGCTGCAGACTGCGTTGGCGTTTCGCTTCTTCCTGCTGCTGACGGCGCAATTCCTCCTGTCTTCGCAGCTCCGCTTCCTGGCGCAGGCGCTCCCGTTCCCGCTCCTTTTGGCGTCGTACACCCTCCGCCGTCAACGCCGTCTTCTCTAGCAGGACCTCGATGCGCTTGACGACGCCATCGCCCAGGTACAGCGACTGTTCGAACACGAGATTCGTCTCCGGATCCCGCGGCTTGGTCGCCTGGATCCGCACGTCACCAGGCTGGACCTGCATGTCCAGCGGACACTCCCCCATCTTGCGGCCATTCACGGTGACGATGGCGCCCGCCGCATTGCCGTCGCATGCGATGCGCAACATCGACGCCGAATGCGCCGGCATGCCACAGCAAAGCAAGGCCCCCAAAAAAAGACTCAAACGACTTAGATTAGCGGCAGCATTCATCGGGTGTGTATACGTCAGAAAACAACGGGGTGGACGGGTAAAGCAGCCAACGCCTTCGATCGGAGGGATACTGTTTCCACGCCGACGAACACATGCTGTCACTATCGGAGGTCTCTTACTACGCGTATGCTGGTCGCAGAAGTGCCAACACCCGGAAACATGATTCCTCGGTAGGCGGCCCGCCCGGAAGGAACGTTGGCCGACCCGTCGAACCAGATCCCCCCCCGCATTGGACGTTGTTTACAGGTCGGCGCATCCATGCGAGCAGAGCCGCCTGCCAAAAGCTTGAGCAAATCATTCGGACCAGCAACGGTCTGCGCACCCATGCGTGCAGAGCCGTCTGCCGGGGCTCCTTCGTGACTCTTAAAGTAACAGTCCGCCGCCCATTGCGCCGCGTTACCGAGGACGTCGTAAAGGCCGAAATCGTTGGGTTTGAACTGCGCCACGGGAGCCGTGTAGGCGTAACCGTCACGGCATAGCTGATTGATCAAGCCTACCTTCCCCAATCCAGACACCACCTCAAACCAAGTGGCATCTGCGACATTCTCGAAAAAACAAATAGGCTCAGGGCGCCCCTCGAACCACCAGCGACCCTTGGTACCGCCCCTGATCGCGTATTCGAGCTCCGCCTCGCTCGGTAGGCGGTAACGCTTGTTCGTTTTCTTCGCCAGCCATGTGGCGTATTCCTGCGCATCCTGCCAACTTACACAAACGACTGGATGATCGTCACCCTGCGGGAAGCCAGGATCCTCCCAGGAATTCCAATTAGATTCACGCCACGCCGGGGCGGTAAAGAGTCCCCCTCCATCCCAGATTCGGCAAGTCGTGGTCGCCTTGTAGCCCGTCTCCCGAACGAACTGGGCAAATTGCCCCCGAGTCACATGGGTCTTGGACATCGCAAAGGCTTTGATCCTGACCTGTCGGACAGGCCCTTCGTCCTCCTCCCGCAATGCCTCATCTGGCGGCGAGCCCATCGCAAATTCTCCGCTCGGGACCAGCACAAGTTCTGGGCAGTCAGGGCAATCACGCTGGATCCCTATGCGACGAAAATCATCCTCTAAGGCGCGAAATTCCCGTTCCGCCTGCAGTCTTCTTGCTTCATCCTCAGCCTGCTGCTGCCGGCGAAGTTCTTCCTGACGTGCCCGCTCGCGCTGCGCCGCAAGCTGCTTTTGGCGCTCCGCGGCCTCCGCTGCAAGCCGCCGCTGCGCTTGCAACCGTAGCCCTTCTTGCGTGGGCACGACCTTGTCGAGCAGGACATCAATCCGTTTGACGACGCCATCGCCCAGATAAAGCGACTGTTCAAACACCAAATTCGCCTCGACATCACGTGGCTTGATCGCCTGAACCCGAACGTCTCCCGGCTGGACCTGCATGTCCAACGGGCACTCGCCCATCTTGCGGCCGTTGACAATGACCATGGCCCCCGTCGCATCGCCCTCGCACGCGATGCGCAGCATCGAGGCAGACCACACCGTCGAACAACAGAAGCCCGCGAACAGCAACAAGAGAGTCGTGCGAGCCCGCATGTTCACTCTGTTCATCTTATCGTTCTCTCCAGGAAAAATTCGGCGCATGAACCGCAAGGGTAATACGCCCTCCGGCAAAAGGGCGTGCGCTGCTCACCAAATTCCAGTCACCGAGTGCCCTGAACAGCATCAGGGCAGGTCGCGGGCCAGCCGAATGCCAATCGAGGCATAACCATCGTTTGGGTAGCCTGACGACCTAAAGGCCGCGCGCCCCAATGGGCCTACGTCTCCACCCGCATGGCTCCATGCCCCACCCCGCGCAGTACGAAAGGTACAGGACTGCAAGTCGGGACGGGGGTTACCGTCCGAGGCGGCCCCTTGGTACGTATCGGCATAACAGTCCGCCGCCCATTGCAGCGCGTTTCCCAGTGCGTCGTAAATTCCAAACTTGTTCGGCCTGAACTTCGCCACGGGAGCCGTGTAAGCGTAGCCATCACGACACAGATAGTGGATCCACCCGGCCGCCTTCCTGGCACCGGGCACTGACTCCATCAAGTTCTGGTCCGCAACATTTTCGAAGGCGCAAGCGGGGCCATAACCTTCCCACCACCAACGTCCCGTTGTCCCGCCCCGGATTGCGTATTCAAGTTCCGCCTCGCTCGGCAGGCGATAACGTTTTCCCGACTTCTTCGCCAACCACGCGACGTACTCTTGGGCGTCGCGCCAGCTCACGCACACGACGGGGTGATCATCGCCTTGCGGAAAACCGGGGTCTTCCCACGAGTGCTGAATCGAATCGCGCCACCTGGGGTCGGTGAAGAGTCCTCCACCATCCCAGATTCGGCAAAGGGTTGTCGGCTTGTAGCCAGTCTCACGGATGAACTGGGCAAATTCGGCCCGGGTTACGTGGGTCTTGCTCATCGCAAAGGCCTTGATGGTGACTTGGCGCACGGGCCCTTCGTCCTTTTGCCGCTGCTTTTCGTCCGGCGGTGAGCCCATGGCGAATGCTCCACCCGGGACCACGACCAGTTCGGGGCATTCCGGGCAATCCCGATTGCCCCTGGCACGAAACTCGTCGATCGCCGTCTGGAGCACCATGGCCGCCTGCAGACGCCGCGCCTCTGCCTCCGCCTCTTGCTGGCGCCGCAGTACCTCCTGGCGGGCCCGCTCGCGCTCTGCCTCCAGTTCACGCTCTTTCCTACGCCGCTCGCCCAAGGGGGTGAGGATCGTCTTGTCCAGGGACACGTCGATACGTTTGACGACGCGGTCACCCAGGTACAGCGACTGTTCGAACACGCGCTCGGATTCGTCGTCTTTGGGCTTCGTCACGCGTATGCGCAAATCGCCAGGCTGGACCTGCATATCCAACGGGCACTCGCCCATTTTGCGGCCATTGACCGTGACCATGGCCCCCGTCGCATCGCCCTCGCAGGCGATACGCAGCATCGAGGCAGCAAGAGAAACCGAGTGCGCCGTGAGCAATCCCACGGCAATCACCACCCATCTGAAAGCCATCGTCCTCACTCCATCTTCGCGCACTTCACAACCACGTCCGTGATCTTGTAGCGCCACGACTTCCCGCCGGAGCACACGAGCGCCTGCTCGTAACCCGGAAACTCGATGAAATCCGGCACCGCCCGGCTCCAGCCAGGTCCCAGGGTTCCGCAAACTCGGGTCGCCTCCGGCGCTAGGCCGCGTTGCGCCCACACCCGAGCACCGTCCCGGGTCGACTCACAGTCCTTCCATTCGACGCCGATGGCAGCCGTCTTGTAGATGTAGCCATGGCGCTTCTTCCTTTCGCCCTCACTGCTTCCCTCGCCCCCGCCGCCCCCTCCGCCCGACCTGTCGGGGCCCCGGCCGCCGCCGGATCCAGAACCATCGGAGCCCGCGCCGGACGACGCGCTGCCACCGCCCTGACCGGACGAGCCACTACCGGCCGAGCCTCTCCCCCCATTGGCCTGAGACCCGGGTCCCTGGGCAACGAGGGTGCCCGAATTCCCGGATGCCGCGGGATTGGCAAAGCAAGTACCGCCAGGGGCTCCCTGCTTGGTGACCGGGTCGTACCACGTGTAGCCGGGAGGACAGTCCTTATAGACCGGGGGCTTGACGACGCGGCTGCCCGGCGCGCTTTCCGTGACGGTCAGCGTCCGCTCGCTGGTTCGCGCGGCCTGCGCCAGCCGCTCGCTGCGCTCCCTCTCCGCGCGCTCACGCAGCTCGCGCTGTCGGTTCTCTTCAGCGAGCTGTCGGCGACGCTCCTCCTCGCGGGCACGCGCCTGCGATCGCTCGTATTCCCGGCGTCGCTCCTCGCTCTCGGCCGCGATTCGCTGCCGCTGGCTCTCGGCCTCCTGCTGGCGCCTTACCCGTTCGGCTTGGGCGCCCTGAACATACTGGTTGTTAAGGTTTGCCCACCGCTGCATCCGCTCTTGATCGGCGCTGCTGTTCTGCCCGATTACCACGGGCGCGCGCGCATTCCGTTCGCTGGCGGCCGCCGCCAGTTCCCGTCGCTCGCGCTCCCGCTCCTCGCGTTCCTCCCGCTGCCGGGCCAGCCGTTCCTCGCGCTCCTGCCGGCGGCGCTCTGCGGCCACGCGTTCCTCCTCGGCCTGGGCCGCGCGTTCGGCCTTCAGGCGAGCGTGGGCACTTTCGAGCTGGCTCTTCAAGGCTGGCGTCGTGGCGTACTTCCCAGCCTGTGACAGATGGGTTTCCGCGCAGGAAAAACTGCGGCTGGTCGTGCATGCATCAGCCTTGCGGATCAGGCTTTCGAAATCACTGCGATCGAGCTGATCCAGTTGTTCGGACATACGCAGCAGTTGTTGCATGTCCGCCGCCCAGATGCCCGGTGACATCAGCAGCAGTGTTGTTGAGACGATCAGAAGTCGAAGCCTGGCCATTCATACCTCGCGTCATGCTATGAATTCAGTATCGCACGCAGCTGAGCCTCATCCAGCACCGGAACCCCGAGTTCGCGCGCCTTGTCCAGCTTGCTGCCGGCCTCCTCGCCGGCGACCACGTAGTCGGTCTTCTTACTGACCGAGCCGGCCACCTTGGCCCCGGCGGCCTCCAGCAGCGCCTTGGCCTCCTCGCGACCCAAGGTGGGCAGCGTCCCGGTGAGCACGAAGGTCTTGCCGGCCAGCGGCAGTGCAGCGACCGGCGCCGGCTCACCCTCAGGCCAGTGCACACCACAGGCACGCAGCTGCTCCACCACCTCACGGTTGTGCGGCTGCTGAAAGAACGTGTGGATGCTCTGCGCCACGACGGGCCCCACGTCGGCGACGGCAAGCAGCTGCTCCTCGCTGGCATCCATGATGGTGTCGAGCTTGCCGAAGTGACGCGCGAGTTCCTTGGCTGTGGCCTCGCCGACATGACGTATGCCCAGCCCGTAGAGGAAACGCGGCAGCGTCGTGCGCTTGGACTTTTCCAGCGCCTCCAGCACGTTCATGGCGGATTTTTCGGCCATGCGCTCCAGGCTGGCCAGGGCCAGCAGGCCCAGACGATACAGGTCGGGCAGGACCTTGACCACATCGTTGTCGACCAGCTGGTCCACCAGCTTGTCACCCAGGCCTTCGATGTCCATCGCGCGACGCTGGGCAAAGTGCAGCAGCGCCTGTTTGCGCTGCGCGCTGCAGAACAGCCCGCCGGTGCAACGGTAATCGGCCTCTCCCTCCTCGCGCACTGCCGCCGAACCACACACCGGGCAGGTCTGCGGCATGGTGAAGACGGTGGCCCCGGGCTGGCGCTTATCCGGCAGCACAGCCACCACCTCGGGAATGACATCCCCCGCCCGACGCACGATCACTGTGTCGCCCACGCGCACATCCTTGCGCCGCGCCTCGTCCTCGTTGTGCAGCGTCGCATTGGTCACCGTCACGCCACCCACGAACACCGGCGCCAGCTTGGCCACCGGGGTCAGCTTGCCGGTGCGGCCCACCTGCACTTCGATCGCCTGGACCGTCGTCAGCATCTCCTGTGCAGGGTACTTGTGCGCGACAGCCCAGCGCGGCTCGCGGGTCTTGAAGCCCAGCTGCTGCTGCAGGGCCAGCGAATTGACCTTGTAGACCACGCCATCGATGTCAAAGGGCAAGGTGTCACGCTTGCTGCCCATGGCCGCATGGAATGCCACCAGACCCTCGGCGCCGAGTGCGACCGTGCGCTCGGCGCATACCGGC
>DALYHW010000062.1:0-13572 GCA_031970695.1 Hylemonella sp. | reverse complement strand
TTCCAGCCCTACAGCATCCAGATCGAGCCGCACGACTACATGGCCGAGCTGTTCGACGCCGTGGCGCGCGCCAACACCATCCTGATCGACTTCTCGCGGGACGTCTGGGGTTACGTCTCGCTGGGCTACTTCAAGCAGAAGCTCAAGGCCGGGGAAATCGGCTCCTCGACCATGCCGCACAAGGTCAACCCGATCGACTTCGAGAACGCCGAAGGCAACCTGGGCCTGGCCAACGCGCTGCTGCGCCACCTCAGCGAGAAGCTGCCAATCAGCCGCTGGCAGCGCGACCTGACGGACTCCACCGTGCTGCGCAACATCGGCGTGGCCCTGGGCTACGCCGTGCTGGCTTACCAGTCGCTGGCCACCGGCCTGGGCAAGCTCGAGCTCAACAGCGAGGCGCTGGCCGCCGACCTGGACAGCTCGTGGGAAGTGCTGGCCGAGCCCATCCAGACCGTGATGCGCCGTTATGGCGTGGCCGGTGCGTACGAGAAACTCAAGGAAGTCACCCGCGGCCAGACCGTCACGGCCGAGGACCTGCACAAGCTGATCCGCAGCCTGGAAATTCCCGAGGCCGACAAGCAGCGCCTGCTCGCCATGACACCGGGCAGCTACACGGGCAAGGCGGCGGAACTTGCGAAAAGAGTGTGACCCCCTCAGCGGCACACGCCGCTTCCCCCTGAACGGGGGACAGCACCAGTGGCCCGGCCAAGCCGGTTCCACGGTGCTCCCCGCAACTTCCCTTCCGGTCGCTCCATGGCACTCAAATCCACGGTCTTCAAGGCCAACCTGCAGATCGCGGACATTGACCACGGGTACTACGCCGACCACGCCCTGACGCTGGCACGGCATCCGAGCGAGACCGACGAGCGCATGATGATCCGGCTGGTGGCCCTGGCGCTGCAGGCCCATCGCCTGCAGACCGACCTCGGTGGTGACGGTACGCTGGCCTTCGGTGCCGGCTTGTCCAACCCCGACGAGCCGGATGCCTGGCTGCGCGACTACACCGGACGCACCCGCCTGTGGGTGGAGGTGGGCCAGCCCGAGGACAAGCCACTGGCCAAGGCCTGCAACCAGTCCGATGCGGTGGTGGTCTACGCCTTTGCGCACGCCGCGGAGGTCTGGTGGCGTGGCATCGAAAACAAGCTCACCCGACTCGACAAGCTGCAGGTCTGGCGCGTACCGACCGAAGCCTCGCAGGCGCTGGCGACCCTGGCCGAACGCAGCATGCAGCTGCAGGCGACGATCCAGGAAGGCGTGCTGATGCTGGGCAACGCGAGCGGACAGGTCGATGTGGAGCCGCTGCGCTGGAAGTAGGCCGCCTCAGGCCGCGGCAGCCTGGGTGTCGGCCGCCTGAGACTCCGCCGCACGCTCGGCGTAACGGTTGAACCGCCAGGCCTCGCCACTGAGCGTGATACGGCGCCAGGTCTGACGCTTCTGTGCCGGGCTCATCTCGGTCCACAGCTGGACCTCGTCGAAGCTGCGACCACAGCCCTTGCATTCCGGATCACCCTGGCTCGTGGAGCAGATCGCGATGCATGGCGTATCCGGTGTGCTGGCGTACCAGGCCAGCCAGGCCTCCAGTGCGGCACGCGGCATGCTGCGCTCGTCCGCTTCCTGCTCGCGGAAATAGACCATCAGCGCGTAGACCTCGGCCAGTGCCCGCAGGGGCTTGGCCAGCGTGATGCCGTCGGGCGAAGGCTCGCGCTCGCGCCAGTAGTTGATCGCGGCCTCGATGTCGGTGATGTGGATGCCAGCCATGCTAGTTCGGAGAGGGAGCAGGATCATAGCGCCCGGGCAGGTGTCCTTCTGCGTCTCGTTTGATCCATCTCATACCCCCATTGTTTGCGGGGTTGATGGCTTCCGTGCTTCAATCCGCTTCACGAAGGGGAGTAGCTCCCATTTGTTGCGGCACAGGGAGGTGGTCCAAAGGCCATCGCTGCAACAGGTATCAGCAAGTCGTCATTACGAAGCATGACTTCCGGCTTGCTGGGCAAATTCTGCATGACACCATGCCGAGCAAGACCTTCGATTGGAACCTGTGTCAGGTTTCGTCGAAGTGCGTTCTTGGTCCTTCTCGGCCTCGAGCTCCATTGATGTTGCCTGACCCAGGTTGTTGATCGAAACAACTCGGAGTTATGTCATGGAGTTATTTTCCGCCCCGTGGTGGTCGGCGCTGCTGGCCATCATCCTCATCGACCTCGTGCTGGCTGGCGACAACGCCATCGTGATTGCGCTGGCCGCCCGCAGCCTGCCGCCCCACCTGCAGAAAAAGGCCATCGTCTGGGGCACCGTGGGCGCCATCGCGGTGCGCTCGCTGATGACCATCGGCGTAGTCTGGCTGCTCAAGATCCCGGGGCTGATGCTCGTGGGCGGTCTGGGCCTGGTCTGGATTGCCTACAAGCTGCTGGCCGACCAGGACAGCGAGGACAGCCATGGCCCCGTGGCCAGCACCTTCTGGGGCGCCATGAAGACCATCATCGTGGCCGACGCCCTGATGGGCGTTGACAACGTGCTGGGTGTGGCCGGTGCCGCCCACGGCTCGTTTGACCTCGTCGTGCTGGGCCTGCTGATCAGCGTGCCCATCGTCGTCTTCGGCAGCACCATGGTGCTGCAGCTGGTGCAGCGCTTCCCCGTGATCATCCAGCTCGGCGCCGCCGTGCTGGCCTTCACGGCGGCCAAGATGATCGTCAACGAGCCCCTGCTCGACCCGCTGTTCGACCCGCACGCCGTCGCGCGCTGGGCAACCTATGGCGCGGCCATCGTGGGTGTGCTCGGTGCCGGCTGGTGGACCTCGCGCCGCCAGTCGTCCCACGACGACCGCCACTCCGGCCAGGCCGCCTGAGCCTCCAGTTTCCCCCGTCCCTCAACCACCAAGGAGCAGATCATGGACAAAATCATTGTGTACGTGGACGACGCCAACTACGCGCTGCATCAGCTGCAACCCATGGAGGGCGGCCAAAGCGCCCCCACCCACTGGATACTGGTGGCCTGCCCGCCGCGCATGACCCGTCACATCAGCAAGTGGGTCAACCACAGCGCCCGCCAGAACTGGCGTGCCAAGTGGTCGGACAAGCTCTTCGCCGAGCTCGCGCCCGTGCTGAAGGCCCGTGGCGACACGGTCGTGACCACCGTGGCCCAGGGGCCGCTGGTGGACATGACCCGCACGCTGATCGAGACCCACGGCGCGGCGCGCGTGCTGGATGCGCGGCGGCCCAAGTTCGGCCAGGACATGGCGCCTGTCACGGCGGGCCAGCCTGCCACGCAGGACGCCCGCTGGGCCGTGCCGGGTGCGGTGGCCGGCATGGGCGCCTTCCTGGTGCTGGCTGGCGAGTAAGCCCGGCGTTTTCGTGGTGGGTGCTATGCTTGCCCGCCATGAAACTCCTGGCCAAATGGTTGCTGAGTGCGACCGCCCTGCTGGCGGTCGCACATCTTTATGGGGGCGTTGAATTGCAGGGCTTTGGTGCGGCCATGGTCGCCGCGCTCGTGATCGGCCTGTTCAACATCTTCCTGCGCCCCGTCCTGATCCTGCTGACGCTGCCGGTGACGCTGCTCACCATGGGGCTCTTCCTGTTCATCATCAACGCGCTGCTGTTCTGGGGCGCCGCCACCTTGCTGGACGGCTTCCAGGTGCGCGATTTTGCGGCCGCCCTGCTCGGCTCGCTGCTGTACTCGATGTTCAGCCTGGTGATCGACTCAGCGCTCGAGCGCCTGTTCCCGCAGAAGTGACTCGATCTCGCGGCTGCGGGTGTCGATGATCGACGCCTCAATGTGGTCGACATTCGGCCCCTGCCGCGCCAGTTCCTGCGCCGCCCGCAGACGATCACGCGCCGCGGCGTAGTCCAGCCGAGCCGCCTGCACCTCGGCCTCGGCCCGGATCGCACGCAGGGTCTGGCCCTGGACCGTATAGGCCGCCGCGAGCAACTGCCAGGCCTGCGCGTCGCGCGGGTGGGCGGCCAGCCAGACCTGCAGTTGCTCGGCCGCACGCCGCGCCTGGCCGTTCTGTGTCCACAGGCGGGCCTGCAGGAACAGTTGCGGGCGGGTAGCGGCCTCAGCCTGGCCCCGAGCGTCCAGCGCCTGCGCGGCCTGCTTCAGGTCCCCGGCCGCCAGTGCCAGCTCGGCCCCCAGCAGGCGAATCTGATGCTGCGCCCGGGCATCGTTGACCGCCAGCGCCTGCAGTCGCGCCAGCAGCCGTTGCGCCTGTCCGAACTCGCGCAATGCCGATGCCGCCATCACGGCGGCATACAGCAACCCGCCCTGCTGGGCCGGCGGCCGGGTGTCCAGCGAGCCGCTCTCCACCTGGCTCAGGGCCGCCCGCAACTGGTCGACCTCGGGATTGGCCAGCGTACGCGCGCGCGCGGCCATCATGGCGTGTGTCAGGGTCAGGGGCGTGGGTGGGGTCTGCGGCAGCAGTTGCTGGCGCCCCTGCATGTCGGCAATGCGTTCAGTGGTCAGCGGATGGCTGCGCAGGTAGGGGAAGGCCCCTGTGTCGTTGAAACGGTTGGCCTGCTGCAGTTTTTCAAACATGCCCACAAAGCCCCTGGGATCGAAGCCCGCCTGCGCCATCACGCCGTAACCGACACGATCGGCCTCGCGCTCCATGTCGCGCGAAAAATTCAGCTGCCCCTGCACCGCCGCCGCCTGGCCTCCGACGATCATGGCCCCGGCCGCACCGGGATTGGACGCCGCCGCGAGCGCGCCCAGGATCATGGCACCGATCAGCCAGGGCGCCTGGTTGCTCTGGCGACCCACGATGCGGGCAATGTGGCGCTGCGTCACGTGGCTGAGTTCGTGCGCCAGCACCGAGGCAAGCTCGTCATCGCTGGCCACCACCGCAATCAGGCCCAGGTGCACGCCGAGGTAACCACCGGGCAGGGCGAACGCATTGACCGAGCGGTCACGGCCCAGCACGATGTCCCAGGCGAACCGCTCCTCCAGTTCAGGCGACAGCTCGCCGCGCAGACGTGCCGCACTGATCAGCCGCGCCCAGATCCCCTGGACATACTCGCCCAGGATGGCGTCATCAAGGTAGGCCGGGTCGCGGTAGAGTTCGCGCGCAATCCGGTCGCCGATGCGCCGCTCGGCACTCGTGGTGATCTCCACGCCATCGCCGAGCGCCGGCAACTGCGACTGCGCCGCCACCGGCAGGGCTTGCGCCGCGACCAGCAGCCAAGCCAGCAGCCTGGCGGTGGATCGCAGCCGGCGCCGCCAGGAAAGGGCCTTCATTGCGGATCCAGCGAGAGATAACCGCGGATCTCGGCGCTCTCGGCATCCAGCAGCACCGTCCAGGCCGACTTGCGGGTAATCATCGGCAAGTAGACCAGCTGCTGCAGGCTGCGTCCGCTGCGGCCCACCGCAGCATCCACATCGGATTGATGCTGCGCGTCACGCTGCCGCAGTTCGGCGAGCGGTTTCGCCGTGGCCAGCCCCCGCTGGCGGGCCTGGGCATAGTCCTGCCACATGTCGGGCCGCGTGCTCAGGGGCAGACCCTGCTGCGCCATGAAGGTGGCCGTGACCTCCTCGGTGACGTCCTTGAAGGGTCGCACGGCCAGAGGCGTCGGGCCCGTCAGGGGCAGGCGGCGCAGGCCCTTGGGCGTCTGGCCCAGCAGGTCGTCCGGCACGTCGATGGCCCGCACCACACGAAAGTGGTCAAACTCGAACACCAGGTGCACGGGCCGCGCCACCAGCACCACCCACAAGCCATAGAGCAGCCCCGCCAGTTGCACCAGGCCCACCAGCGTCATGTCCTTCACCAGCTCGGCGCGCGGCTTGGCACGATTGAAAACCGCCAGCGTGATGAGCGGTCCCAGGATGACGTCGACGATGACCAGGATCGTGAACAGCTCGCGCCCGCCGGTGGACTCGTGGTAGGGATAGGGATACCAGAGGCCAAACACCAGCGATGCCGCTGCGGCGGCAAGGACGACACTGATGCCCAGATGGATTGCGCCTGCCTTGAGGCGATCTGCCCAACCAAATGCTGCGGTCCCCGTCATGGACGTATGATGCTCGAATTCTGCAGAGGTTTCCTGAAGACCGGATTGTCCATGAGTTCGCTCACCCATTTTGACGCCCAGGGCCAGGCCCACATGGTAGACGTCGCCGCCAAGGCCAGCACCCACCGCATCGCCGTCGCCACCGGCCGTATCGAGATGCTGCCGGCCACCCTGGCCATCATCGCGTCCGGCACCGCCAAGAAAGGCGACGTGCTGGGGATCGCCCGCATCGCCGGCATCCAGGCCGCCAAGAAAACCAGCGACCTGATTCCCCTGTGCCATCCACTGGCGCTGACCCGCGTCGCGGTGGAGTTCTCGGTGCATCCGGCTGCGGCGGCATCACCGGCCCAGGTAGTCTGTACTGCCACCGTGGAAACGGTAGGGCCCACCGGCGTGGAAATGGAAGCTCTGACCGCGGTGCAGGTGGCCTTGCTCACCATCTACGACATGTGCAAGGCGGTGGACCGGGGCATGACCATCACCGGCGTGCACCTGCTGGAGAAACACGGGGGCAAGTCGGGGAGCTACGTGGCAGGCTAGGATTACTCGAAACGAGTTCAACTAGTAGAGACGCCGCCCGTACTTGAATTCTGTCAGCATGTTCTGATCCGTAATGAGCTCAAGCGCCCTTCCGGTGACCTTCTGGTCGTGGGCCACTGTTTGAAAAGGGCCTGCGAGAAAGTTCTCGATCGCTGGCGAGCCGGGATTGAAGAACAGGCGATCGCCCATGGGCAGATCCCGGTAGAGCCTACGCGCCGCCTCACCGTCCTTGCGGGCGCGAAAATCAAAATCGGCCGCATAGACGAAATTCACAAACCGGTAGGCGTGGGGAAAGACTTGGGCCGCCGTGTAGAAGGCATCGGCCGATCCGGTCGCATTGAATGCCATGACGGCACCATTCGTCATATGCGATCTGATCTGCTTCAAAAACTGCTCGGACAACAGCAGGCTGGCATTGGCGCGCCAGTGCCACGTGGTGTTCATGATCACCAGATCGTACGTTCGCCCTTGATTCAGTCGCAACCAGCGACGGGCATCGTCAATCACCAGGTTGACTTTGGGGTCCCGCAACGCGCTGGCCTGTGCGGGATAGGCCTGAATGGCCTCGACGTAGCCCGGATTGATCTCGATGACATCGATATGCTCAACGCCCGGAAACTCCCGGGCCAGTGCAAGCCAGGTGCCGATGGACAAGCCGACCATCAGGACGCGCCTGGGTTGCGGCTGGAGCGCGGCCAGCAGCAAGGGGCGCTGCAAGCCGTTGGTGTTCAGATCAGGGTCAAGATTCGTCCGTCCGTCATAGACATTGCCGCCGTACACGGCATCGTCACCTTCAGGCTTGGCGAACAGGGTGATCACGCCATGACGGTTCTCAATCACCGTCTTGGCCCGCTGCCCACCCTGGTTCAGCTGCTGGATCAGACCATGGGGATCGAGTAGCAGCGCAGCTGCGGCAACCGCCACGATCATCGCCACGCCGCTCCCGACCATCACCCGGCGAGGCATCAGGACGGGGGCGGGTAAGGTGGTCGAGAAGAAGATCACAGCACCAAGCTGCACCAGGGCAATCGCGAGATAGGTCTGCTGCAGCGTCAACAGTTCGAGCAGGATGTAGCCCGTCACCAGCGGTCCAACAGCGGCCCCCATCACATTCGCTGTGTACACCGTCGCAAACCTCTTCCCCTGACCACTGCTGCGTCTGTCGGCGCCCAGGTGGTGCGCGATCGGAAACACAAAGGCCAGGGTCGCTGAGGCACAGCCGATGATGGCAAAACTCAGCACCGGATCGTCGTGGCCAGCAAATGCCATCTCGGCGTAGAGATGTGGCAAACACGCGGTCGTCAGCGCGGAAAGCAGCAGCGCCGCCAGGCTGAGCTTCCACAGCGCCTCGTCGCCTCGCTCCTTTTGACAGGCCTTTCCACCCAACTGCGCCCCCAGCGCAATGCCCGTCAGATAAGCCATCAACACAAAGCCGAACGCTACAGGTGTCGAACTCTGCGCAAAGCCGTAAAGACGTACCCAGAGAATTTCGATGCTGAGGCTGGCGAATCCACACACCAGCGAGAGAAGAGCGGGGAAATTCATGCGTTCCTCACGGGGTAAGAGGACAGTCGGCTGGCAATCCAGGTGGCGCTACCGGCGACAACTATGTTCCCCGCGACTGCGATCATCACAGTTTGCGTCAGCGAGAAATGCTGAAACAGGACAAATGGCACCAGGCCTGCTCCCAAAGCCGCGCCCAGGGTGTTCGCGAAGTAGAGGACCCCCACGGAGATGCCGATATTTGCACGCTTTTCGTTCATCGCCATTGTCAGAAGCGGCAACGTCATCCCCATCAGCGTGGTGGGGATGACAAGGAACAGGAAAGACAACAGGGCTCGCATAGCCATTCCGCCCCAGGCTGACGCAGCCAACTGCGCATCGAGCCAAGGCAACAACCAGATGGTGGCTAGGCCATAGAGCGCTATGGACAGTTCTGCAGTGGCAAAGAGCCTGATGCGTTGACCAGGAAAGCGATCGGCCAACCAGCCACCTGTCATGCCGCCAATCCCGATTCCCAGCATGAATGCGGACACCACAATCGTCACGGAGTCCATGTCCACGCCAATCACACTGTACAGACCGCGTTGCCAGCACACCTGGTAGATGAGCGCACTGATCCCGGAAATGATGAAGCTCGACAGCAGTGTCAGGTCCGCCCATCGACTGAGCGCGGCGTAGGCTAATCGGTTCTCTTGTTTCATTGTGTCCTCGCTGTTTCGGCCATCGTCTGCGGCAATGGGGTGATACGGCAAGCGTCTTGTGATCGTGCCAGATCGAAGTTCACCATCCGCCCCCCAACTGCAACCATCCGCGGGTTCTTGTCTCTGACGGGTGTCAGCAGAAAATTTTCTGCGGGTTGGCGACCCGCCACCTGGATTCCGGCAAGATCCAGCAGCGCCGAATACATGGCCCTTGTGGTGTAGGCATTGTGCTGGTTGGAAAGCAAAGTCTTCCACTGCCCGCTGTGCACCTCACGCATGTCCGGACTCAGCCAGAACAGGACGGGCACCCGGAATGCAGATTCACCTCGACGTGTTTCTTCCCGATAGGGACAGCTTCCCCCGGGCAGGTCAACGCCGTGATCCGAGAAATAGGCCACCAGCGTCTTTCCCTTGCGGGATTTAGCCAGCTGGATGGCCTCGGAGATCACATAGTCCGTGTACAAGATGCTGTTGTCGTAGCTGTTGGAAATCAGCTGATGCCCGCGCTCCGACATAGCCAGCGACGAGGCTCCGTTCCTGGCGGAAGGCTGGAATTGGTCGAACGCTTCTGGATACCTCAATGCGTAATCGAAATGACTACCCAGTGTGTGCAGAACGACAAGATGACGCCCCGGAGAGACCAAGGCGGCCTTCAGAGGCTCCAGCAGAATTTCATCCAGGCTCGACTTTGATCGGTACGTGGAGGGATTAAAGAATCGCAGATCTTCCGCCTCCCTTGCGTAGACAGCAACCGGCGCATCGTATTTTCCAAATGGAGACTGGTTCGAAAACCAATGCGTTTGAAAGCCCGCCTCGCGAAATGCCCTGATCAGGGAGGGTTCCGCAAGACGATCGACGACACCATCGGGTCGCAATACCGGGCGACGGGACAATACGGCGGGTATGGCGCTTCGCGTCGCACCGGAAAGCGCGACAACATCGGAAAAAGCCACCAGCCCAGGCTCCGCCTGCAGTCGCGGTGTCGTCTTGCGTGAATAGCCCAGCAAGCCCCAGCGCTCAGCCGAGGAAGACTCGCCGATGATCAGAACGACAGCATCGGGCCCCTCCTCCGGCCGAATCAGCTGCCCATTCAGCCGCTGTTTCTCCAAGGCATGCTGCGTCGCCTGCAGCTTCTTCAGCTCGATTTCGTATTGCTGGAAGGCAACGACAACATTCACCGGAAAAATTTCCTCCCATTCGCGGCTCCAACCCTCCACTGCACGGCCGTCAAACGGATCATCCGACGCGACTTCCACCACCCAGGGAGGTGCGCCCGCCAGCGCATACTGCGCCCCGATCACAAATGGAAGCATCACGATGCACCAGACGTTGGCCCGGTTCTTCCATAAGATCGTGTGACGGTAGGTCATCCAGATTGCACCGCCGTACAGCAGTACCCAAGCCACATAACAGGCGAGGAGTTTTGCGCCATACGTCACCATGAAATTCGCCACTTCACCGGCGCTCGTTTCATACCACAAGGCGACGGTGTGGGACGAGATCGGGACGCCAAATTCAAGACGAAGCCATAGCTCAAGTGGGAGCAGCAGTGCCGCGGGTGCCGCGAACGCAAGCAACAACCAAGCTTTCTGAAGCAGCGCCCACAGCACGACCCAAATCGCAAACGAATAAAAGCCCGCTTGGATTAAGCGGATGTACTGGGTATCTGATCCGTCAAGTACCGTAAACAGGCTGCATGCCACCAGCAAGGCGAGGGTGGCAAACATGAGGCCCCACGCGATGATGCGCCTGCGCCTGTCGCCACCTTGTTGTTGCCGATACGTCATGGTCTGGGAAATAGTCACAAGGGATTGGAGCGGCCTGTGGCCACCTCCGGACTGGCGATTTCTTGTTTGCCCGGGAATGCAGCGCGGTATCTGGCCAGGTAGAACGCCACTTCCTCTCGCTTACCGAGAAGCTGCGCTGATTCAATCAGCTTGCTGACCACTTGCGCTTCAGGGGAGAAATGCAGGACCTGCCTGCCAAGGTCGTAAAGTCGGTTGGCATTGTCAGGCGTCAGGGGCGCACTCGTGAAATCCGCGAAACGGACCTCCTCCTGGAATATCCAGGTGTCCTGGACTTTGGCCAGCGTGTGCTCCCGGTATGCCGCAGCGCGGGCATCCGGCGGATAAAAGATCTGGCTGACCCGCCAGTAATCCCAAGCTGCGTAAGAAATCAGGAGCAGTACGCCGCACACGGCCGCCAGATCGACCGATCCAGAGACGCGTGCCTTGTCGACGAGGGGAGGATGATGCCGCTCCTGGCGAAAGTGCAGCAGTAAGACACAGATCACGAATGTCATCAGGAACGGTCCGTACCACAACGGATACTCCAGCAGGCTGTGCGCAAGGAGAACTGCCAGCACGGCCCACAGCATCTGGCGGGACGGCGCTGGTTCCCGCCATGGCCGCGCACGAAACACCCATGCGCTGGCACCACCCAGGATGATCAGGGTCGCGGGCAGTCCAAGTTCCACGGCCAACTGCAAAGGAAGATTGTGGGCGTTGTCCAGAATTTCGCAAAAACGGTTTCCGTCATACAAGGTAATGAAGTGCGCGTAGTCCAGCTCACCCCAGCCCCAACCCAACCAGGGACGCATGCTGATCAGATGCAACACGTTGGACCACAAAATCAGGCGGCTCTGACAGGCCACGGACTCCTGGTTCGCGACGATGCGCGCCGCCGCGCCATGAGTCGCGGGATTCAAGCCCGCGAACAAAGGGAGCAGCAGCAGTGCGAGGCCATAGGAAACCAGCGCCAGCAGCAGGAGCCGTCGTGAGGCCGGCCGGCGCCATCCGCCCCACAGTGCCCACAAGCCAGCCAGCACTAGCAGATGCAACAAGCCGGTGCGGGATGAGGACGCGGCGTTTCCGGCGGCCAATAGCACAGCCGCCAGCATGGTGCCGAGGCGCGACCACGCCACCGGACCCTCGGACCGGTTAGCACCCATCCAGATCACCGCGGCCAGGCCCATACTCGTCAACGTCGCGAACTGGTTTCGCTGGCGCAGGTTGGCAAACGCTTCGCCGATCTGGCCCGGGTGGACGAGGGGATAAAAAGGCCATGCCAGTCCGTAGTACTGAGCCAGACCCATGAAAGTGCTGATGATTGCGGCGACGCGCAAGCCGCGCGCGAGGACGTTGGCGTCGACCGCGCTCCGCTGCTGCCACAGCAGGGCTGCGCAAGCGAGCGTCACCAGCCATTGCGTGACCGATGGAGAGGGCCCCCCGGCCATCGGCCACAACCAGGGCAATACCAGCAACAGGGTGATCAACCCCTGACGTAGTTGCTGGAGGTTCTTCTCGCGGCTCAAAACAGGTTGATTGGCAGATAAGCCAAGATTCGAACGTCGCGCCCGTCGATCACAACGCACCAGTCATCCTGCCTGCCCACCAGTGGCATAGCGATGAGGTGTTCCGACGGGACCCCACTGTCACGGATGACACGTTCAAGAGCCGGCAAGGACGGCCCTGCGCGTGATCTGAGAAAGGCGATGCTACTGGCCTTTTGACGGATCTCTTGGCGATTGCCGTCGTCAAGCTCCTGCCAGCGCTGCGGTGTGACGGCGAGGTCTTTGCCCGCAAGCGCGGACTCCAGGGCGCGCAAGGTCTCGGCCCCGTCACGCGACGGTCGCACGCCAATCACACGCACACCGTAGCGTGGCAGTTCACGAAAGCTTTCGGTCGCCTGGGCCAGATCGACGGGATCCACGTCCGGAGCCGACACCACACGAAAGCGATCGACTTCATGCACGAGGTAGACCGGACGAGCAAGATACACCGTTCTCAGGCCATAACCCAGTGCAGCCAGCTGCAAGAAAACGATGACCAGCAGGTCGCGCCACAACTCCCTCTTTGGTTTGGACCGATCGAAGACAACGAAGGTCAGCAACGGTCCCATCACCACATCGACCGTGACAACAAGACGGAATAGATCGCTGCCTCCCGCGAGAACATCGTAGGGATGGGGATACCAGACGCCGAACACCAAAAAGGCTGCGGTGCTCGCGACTGCAATGCTGGCAATCATGTGCCAGCCGGCGGCTTGCCCTCGGGCTTTCCATCTCATCATTCGACTCAAGGCGGATTTGGCTTGTCAGGGTATTTTTACATTTTCACGATGTCGGGGCGGGGGGGGATACAACACCGTGCGCGAACTTTGCGCCCCAATAAAAAAGAGCGCCGAAGCGCTCTTTTTGCTTGTTCGCGCGGCGAATCAGCGGCAGGCGGCCGGGGCGAAACGGGCGGCGACGCCGTTCGCGAGCACGGCAGGGACCACCGCGGCCGGGAACTGAGCGGTGGCGGTCGTGTTGGCCGCGCCCACGCAAGCCCAGTCCAGGCTGCCGACGGCGCCTGCAGCCTGAGCGGCGGGCAGGGTCATGGCCGTACCGGCCTGACCAGCCGCACCGGTGCGGACGATCGGGGTCAGCGTCAGCACGTTGTTGGCACCCACACCGCTCTGGGCGCTGTACGTGATCGTGATCACGCCGGTCGTGCCGGGAACAGCGGTCTCGTCGACACGCAGCGAGCTCACGAACTTGCTGTTCGCGCCGGTGCTGGAAGCCTGGAGGTTCCAAGCCGTCGACAGGTTGAACAGATCCTGGTTGGAGGAGGTGCCGTCGCTGGCGATTTGCGACTTGATGGACTGGGCCAGGGTCAGACCCTCAGACACGCGGGTACGGACCATGTAGTCCTGGTAGGCCGGCAGCGCAATGGCGGCCAGGATACCGATGATCGCGACCACGATCATCAGTTCGATCAGGGTGAAACCCTTTTGCAGAGTACGCATGAATAGCTCCTTGGTTAAAAGTTGGGTACAGCGGGGCTGTAGGGTAA
>DALYHW010000061.1:3878-13998 GCA_031970695.1 Hylemonella sp. | reverse complement strand
CACCCCGCTGCCGCCCGTGCTGAGCGCGCCGCGCATGGCCAGCCACATCAGCAGCTCGACGCCCTGGGTGCCGGTCTTCTCCACCAGCTGGTGCACGCTGAACTGCGTGGCCCATTCCGGGTTGGACACCAGGCTGTCGAGAAACTGCAGGTCAAAAGCCTTGTTGATGAAGCCGGCGCGCTCGCCATCGAGCTGGTGCGAGAGGCCACCGGAAGCAATCACCGCAACCTTTTTGTTGCTGTCCCAGGACTTGATGGCCTCGCCCACGGCCTTGCCCAAGGCGTAACAGCGCTTGGCGCTGGGCAGCGGGAACTGCACGGTGTTGATGCAGACCGGCACCACGGTCACAGGGCAGTCGCCCTCGGGCCAGAACAGCTTGAGCGGCAGCGTGCAGGCGTGGTCCACCAGCATCTCCTGGCAGGTGACGACGTCGAACTCCTTGTCGATCAGCGTGTTGATCAGGTGCCAGGACAGGTCCACTTCGCCCTTGAAGGGCGGCAGCGTGGGGATGCCCCAGCCTTCGTCGGCGTTGTTGTACAGCGGTGCGGCCCCCACGGCGAAGGTGGGCATCTTGTCGAGGAAGAAGTTCAGGCCGTGGTCGTTGTAGAACATCACCACCACGTCCGGCTTGTTCTTCGCCAGCCATTCGCGGATGGGCGGGAAGCCGTCGAAGAAGGGCTTCCAGTAGGGCTCCTGCTGGATGCCCTTGTGGATCGCGCCGCCGATGGCGGGAATGTGCGAGGTGCCGAGGCCGCCGATGAGTTTTGCCATGTTCGTACTCCTGTTTATTTGCCTGCGGCCACCAGCATGGCCTTGAACTCGTCCTTGCTCATGCCCGTCTGCTGCGCACCGATGTCCTGCATGTCGAGCTTGAAGATCCCGGCGAACTTGGCCAGGTAATAAGCATTGCCACCGGCTGCGATCAGCTGCAGCACATTGCGCGCGCGGATGGCGGCTGCCTGCTGCTCGTTGAGGCCGTACTTGCGCATATAGCCCTCTTCGTCGGCCAGGAAGGCCTTGCGGTTCTCTTCCGAGTTGAAGGAAAAACACATCTTGTTGAGCGCGTAGCCCTTGCGGGCTTGATTCGCGTCAAACAGCGTCGTGCCGGGAATCGGTTTTTCTGCGCAGCAGCTGCTCATGAGGGGCTCCTGGGTTGATAGGGGTCAAAACGGGTCTGGAGCGGAGTATTCGCCAGTCATTGACCGAAATAAATACATGAATCAAGATATAACCCATGAGTAATTTCGATCATTTGGACCTGGATGGCCATTTGCTCCGTCTGTTGCTGGCGGTCCTGGAGGCCGGGTCAGTCACCGGCGCGGCCCAGCGCCTGGGCGTGACACAGTCGGCCGTCAGCCATCTGCTGGACAAGCTGCGCGCGATCACAGGCGACCCGCTGTTCGTGAAAAGCGGGCGCGGCATCGTGGCCACGGCGAGGGCGGAGGAACTGGCGGCCGAGGCGCGCACGCTGTTGCGCCAGCTGCAGCATTTCGCCCACAGCGCCAATTTCGAACCCGTCCGCTGGCAGACCACAGTGACGATCGCGGCCAATGACTTCCAGCGCGACCTGCTGCTGCCCGCGCTGGCGACCCGGCTGCGGGAGCAGGCGCCCGGCGTGGCGCTGCGCATCATCCCTTCGGCCATCCCGCGGCTGGACATGCTGCGCAACGACGAATGCCAGCTGGTCATCAGCCCGCGCCCGCCCGAAGGCGGCGACATCGTGCAGAAACGCCTGTTCGAAGACCAGTACCGGGTGTTTTACGACGCGGCCGTGCGCGACGCACCGCAGACGGAAGCAGATTACCTCGCCGCGGACCACGCTACCGTGGTCTATGAACCGCGCCGCAGCCTGGACCTCGACCAGCATCTGGCCAGCCGCGGACTGCAGCGCCGCTTCACGGTCATGGTCCCGGCGTTCGGGGCACTGCCAGCCTTCCTGAAGGGCACGCCGCTGCTGGCCACCGTGCCCTCGCTGCTGGGGCGGCATACGCTGGCCGGTCTGGCCAGCTGTGCACCGCCCGTGCGTTGCCCGACCATGCCGATGTACCTGATCTGGCATGCACGCTACCAGCAGGATGCTGCGCACCGCTGGCTGCGCGCGCAGATCGAGGACCTCGTGCCCCCGGCATTGCGACAGGGCTCAGCCTGAGGCGCCGGCCAGGTCGAACAGGCTCGTGGCCTCGAGATCCAGCACCTCGACGCCGCCAGCCTTGAAGAGCTGCCAGCGCCAGCGCAGGATGCCCAGGTGGGACTGCTGGCGGGAGCGGCGTGCCTCGAGCACGGTTGCGCGCAGCGTCAAGGCATCACCCGGCCGCACAGGGTGGGGCCACTTCACGTAGGCAATGCCCGGCGATGCGAAGGACTCCGACCCCTGGAGTGCCGCATCTGCCACCAGTCGCATGGCCATGGCACAGGTGTGCCAGCCGCTGGCGATCAGCCCGCCAAAGCGACCGTGCACGGCGGCCTGGGGATCGGTGTGGAACCATTGCGGGTCGTAGGCACCGGCAAACTGCAGCACTTCCTGCTCGCTGACGACGTAGGGCCCGGCCTCGATGACCTGGCCGGGCTGGAACTCCGCAAACCTCATCAGTAGGTTTCCAGGTGCAGGCGCCCTTCGCGCCTGAGCGCGGCACCGACGGTGTCCCAGTCGAGGCCCGCCTGCTGCGCCACGTCACGCAGTGCCAGCACGACGCCCTCTTCCATGGCCTTGAGACCGCAGACATAGAAGTAGGCGTTGGGGTCGGCCAGCATCGCTGCCAGGTCGGCCGCGCGCTCGCGCATCGCGTCCTGCACATAGCGTTTGGGCACGCCCGGTGTACGCGAGAAAGCGAAATTGATGTCGATGAAATCCTTGGGCAGGTTCTGCAGCGGACCGAAGTAGGGCAGCTCTTCCTTGGTCCGCGCGCCGAAGAAGAGCATGAGCTTGCCCCCCTCGAACTTGCCCGACTGACGCAGCCGGCGCCGCCATTCGGTCATGGCGCGCATGGGCGCGCTGCCCGTGCCGGTGCAGATCATGACGATGTGGCTCTTCGGGTGGTTGGGCATCAGGAAGCTGGTGCCAAACGGCCCGATCACCTGCACCTTGTCGCCGACCTGAAGGTCGCACATGTAGTTGGAGGCGACACCGCGCACCGGCTGCCCCTGGTGGTCTTCCAGCACGCGCTTGATGGTCAGCGAAACGTTGTTGTAGCCCGGACGCTCGCCGTTGCGGGGACTGGCAATCGAGTACTGCCGCGCGTGGTGCGGCCGCCCCTCGGCATCGGTCCCGGGCGGGATTACCCCGATGGATTGACCCTCCAGCACCGGGAAGGGCATGGTGCCGAAGTCCAGCACGACATGGTGGGTGTCGTAATCCTTGCCGACTTCCGTGACACGCACATTGCCCACCACGGTGGCGGTGATGCTCTTCTCCGCGGCCTTGGGCCCGTAGAGATTGGTGTAGGCATGGGCCGCCGACCATGGCGGCAACGTGGCACCGTACTGTGCGCTGTTGAATGTGGTCTGGCCCGCCGCCGGTGCGGCAACACTGGCCGCCACAGCCGAAGGCTCAGCCGGCGCCACATCGGCTGTCACACCGGCCTGCGCCAGCTGCTCGGGACTGAGTTCCGCCGGCAGTTCGTCCCAGCCCAGCTGCTCCTGCACGCTGTAGGCGCGCACGCGCGGCATGGTGCGGTAGTTGTCGATGGACCCCGTCGGGCAGGGGGGGATGCAGTCCATGCACCAGTTGCACTTGCTGACGTCGACCACATAGTTGCGCGAGTCATGCGTGATGGCGCCCACCGGGCAGGTCGCCTCGCAGGTGTTGCAGCGGATGCAGATCTCGGGGTCGATCAGGTGCTGCTTGACGACGGCGCTTTCGGACATGTCCATGGATAAACAGTATGCGATGAAAGCCGGCGGGCTGAAAGGTGTTCGTATCCTTTCGAACCCGCCGGCCCGGTCCCGACGGCCCAGCCGTCCGGAACAGGGTCAGTTGAAGCGAACGTACTCGAAATTGACCGGCTGGCGGTTGATGCCCATGACCGGCGGCGCGATCCAGTTGGCAAACTTGCCCGGCTCGACCACACGCCCCATCAGGGAGGTGACGTACGCACGGTCCTCGTCGGTGGGCAGCCACTGCTCGACCTTCTGGTTCCACTCGTGGTCCGACACCACCTGTCCTTCGGGCGAGACCTTCACGCCGGCCAGCGTGCCGATGTTGCGGTGGAAAGCCTTGTGCGGCACCGTCAGGCGGAACGGGATGCCGGCCTTCTCGATCACGCGGTTCCAGCGGTCCACGCCACCGCGCGAGTCGGTGATGTAGTCGTCACGCAGCACCTCGTTGAGGGCGTTGAGCATGGGCACTTCCTTCTCCTGCAGCCGGCCCCCGTGCACCTCCAGCACCTTGTAGGTCTGGCCCTTGAGCACGTGGTCGTCGGTACGCTTGCCTTCCTCGAAGCGCCCCTTGAGGCCAGAGCTGTAGAAGGTGGCGGCGTTGGACGACTGGTCGGCGCCGAAAAGGTCGATGGTGACGCTGAAGTGGAAGTTCAGGTAGCGCTGGATGGTGGGCAGGTCGATCACGCCGGCCGCGCGTAGCTTGCCCACGTCGTCGGTCTTGAGCTGATTCATCGCATCCACGGTACGCTGGATCACGCGACTGATGCCGGATTCACCCACGAACATGTGGTGCGCTTCCTCGGTGAGCATGAACTTGGTCGTGCGCGCCAGCGGGTCGAAGCTGCTCTCGGCCAGGGCGCAGAGCTGGAACTTGCCGTCGCGGTCGGTGAAGTAGGTGAACATGAAGAAGCTCAGCCAGTCCGGCGTCTGCTCGTTGAAGGCCTGCAGGATGCGCGGGTTGTCCGCGTTGCCGCTGCGGCGCTCCAGCAGGGCCTCGGCTTCCTCGCGGCCGTCACGGCCGAAGTACTTGTGCAGCAGGTAGACCATGGCCCAGAGGTGGCGGCCCTCTTCGACGTTCACCTGGAACAGGTTGCGCAGGTCGTACTGGCTCGGGCAGGTCAGGCCCAGGTGACGCTGCTGCTCGACCGAAGCGGGCTCGGTGTCGCCCTGCGTGACGATGATGCGGCGCAGGTTGGCGCGATGCTCGCCGGGCACGTCCTGCCAGGCATCCTCGCCCTTGTGGTCACCGAAGTGGATCTTGCGGCCCTGCTCGGCCGGGTTCAGGAAGATGCCCCAGCGGTAATCGGGCATCTTCACGTGTCCGAACTGCGCCCAGCCCTGCGGGTCCACGCTGACCGCGGTGCGCAGATAGACGTCGAAGTTCTGCGAGCCGTCGGGCCCCATGTCCTGCCACCACGACAGGTAATTGGGCTGCCAGTGCTCGAGTGCGCGCTGCAGCGTGCGGTCTTCGCTCAGGTTGACGTTGTTCGGGATCTTCTCGCTGTAGTTGATGCTGCTCATGGTTGTCTCCTTAAACTCGGTTCCAGTCGAATGCGGCCTTCTCGCCCTTGCCATACACCTTGAGTGCGCCCTTCTCACCCACGGCGTTGGGACGCTGGAAGATCCAGTTCTGCCAGGCCGTCAGGCGGCCGAAGATGCGGGTGAACATGTTCTCCGGGCCGTTGAAGCGCAGGTTGGCCTCCATGCCGGTGAGCGCATCGGGCGACATGGCCACGCGTTCCTCGGTGGCGATGCGCACCTCGTCGGCCCAGTCGATGTCGTCCGGGTTGGACGTGATCAGGCCCAGCGCAAAGGCTGCGTCGGCGTCCAGTGCCTTGCCGGCCTGGGCGCGCACGGCCTCCAGCGGACCCTGCTCTTCATAGAAGCGGCGCGCCAGCCGGCTCTGGCCGGTAGCCATGGGATACAGACCGAAATTGGTCTCGCCCACCATGATCGTTGGCGCCTTGGCCGCGTCGTCGGGCAGGGCGAGCTGGTAGCTGCGGTCGCAGGCGAGGGCCAGTTCCAGCAGCGTGCCGGCAAAGCAGGAGCCGGGCTCGATCAGCGCAAACAGGCTGCGCGAGGACACATCCAGGCGGCTGAATACACGGCGCAGCAGGCCGATGGTCTCGCGCACCAGCCAGTGGTTGCGGTGCGTGAGCAATGTGGCATCCAGGGCTTGTACGGCGGCGGCATCACCTTCGGTCTTGAGCAGCCAGATGCCGACGTCCAGTTCGTTGGTCCGCATGGAGAGGATGGCGTCGTCGAGTTCACGCGCCAGCTGCAGCGGGTACCAGGCCGCGCCGGCAGCCTCGATGCCTGCCACATCGGCCGGCTGGGCGCCGTGCGGCGCCTTCACCGTGAAGGTGGCCGTTCGCGCCGCGCGATCCATGGTCACCGTCACGTGCTCGTAACGCAGCGCATCGGCCTCGATCGTGCGCTTGAGCGGCACCAGCGCCACACCCTTGGCGTTGGCCGGCCGGTCGCTCTGTGCCGCCAGTTGCAGTGCACGCTCCTGTACCTTCTGGGCAAAGACGGCCGGCTTGGCAACCTCGTCCACCAGGCGCCAGTCCTTGGCCTTCTGACCACGCACGCCCTCGGACGTCGTGCAGAAGATATCAGCCAGGTCATGGCGCACATGGCGCTTGTCCGTCACGCGCGTCAGGCCGCCGGTACCCGGCAGCACACCCAGCAACGGCACCTCGGGCAGGCTCACGGCACTGGAGCGGTCATCCACCAGCAGGATCTCGTCGCAGGCCAGCGCCAGTTCGTAGCCGCCACCAGCGCAGGCACCATTGACCGCGGCCAGGAACTTGAGGCCGCTGTTGCGTGAAGAATCCTCCATGCCGTTGCGGGTCTCATTGGTGAACTTGCAGAAGTTCACCTTCCACGCGTGGCTGGACACACCCAGCATGAAGATGTTGGCGCCCGAGCAGAACACGCGGTCCTTGGCGCTGGTCACCACCACCGTGCGCACCTCGGGGTGCTCGAAGCGGATGCGGTTGAGCGCATCGTTGAGCTCGATGTCCACGCCAAGGTCGTAGCTGTTGAGCTTGAGCTTGTAGCCGGGCCGCAGGCCGGCGTTTTCATCGATGTCCACGCGCAGCGTGGCGACGGGGCCGTCGAAGCTCAGCTTCCAGTGCTTGTAGCGGGACGGGTCGGTCTGATAGTCAACACGGGGATCGGTACTCACGCAGCCTCCGGAGCAAAATAGTGCCTAAACTGAATCGGTATAGGCATCATAATGCACAAATGACTGATGTCAAGCACTATCTTGCATGAACCCTAGGGCACCAGTTGCAGCGCCTTGCGCACCAGGTCCCGCAAGGCCAGGAAGGTCGGCTCCAGCGGCTGGGCGCTCGTGTCCAGGCTGAACTCGGCCTTGGAATAAAAGGCGGCCCGCCCCGCCAGGATGCCCTTGAGGTCTTCCATGGCCTCCTTGCTGGCGGCCATGGGTCGCAGGTCGCCCTGGGCCTGAACCCGCCGCATATGGTCTTCGGGGCTGGCCTGCAGCCAGACCGTGGTGCAGTGTGCCAGCAGCAGGTTGAAGGCCGCCGGGTCGGACACCAGGCCGCCGGGCGTGGCAATGACCGCCTCGGGATAGATCTGGATCGCCTCCTCCAGCGCGCGCAACTCATAACGACGGTAGGCGTTGATGCCGTACAGCGCCGTGATCTCGGCGATGCTGCAGCCGGCAAACTTCTCGATCTCGCGACTCAGTTCCACAAAGGGGAAACCCAGGTCCGTCGCCAGGCGCTGGCCCAGCGTGGACTTGCCCGCGCCGCGCAGGCCGATCAGCGCCACACGCGGGCTGCGCGCCGCGTTGCCGCCGCCGGTGCCCAGCATCTCGCCGATGGCTACACGCACGCGGCGCAGCGTGGCCTCGTCGCGCTGCTCCAGCAGTTCACGGATCAGCAGCCACTCCGGCGAGGAGGTGGTCACGTCACCCAGCAGTTCGGCCAGCGAGCAGCGCAGGGCGGCGGCCACCTGCAGCAGCACCAGGATGGACGCATTGCCCACCCCGTATTCCAGGTTGGCCAGGTGGCGCTCCGAAATGTCGGCCGCCGCGGCCAGCGCCTTGCGCGTCATGCCGCGGCGCGACCGCAGGGCACGCACGCGCTCGCCCAGGGTCGCCAGGAAAGGATGGCGTTCTTCATGGCCAGCCTCGGCCGGCCGGTCTGCGCTCCCGCCCGGACTAGGTGCTAACCCTGAATCATGCAATATAGTGCTTGACATGGTGATCCGGAGTGCTTAATGTTTGACACGCACAATAGTTCATATTGCGATTCTAGGCAAGTCCGGATCGCAAACCGGAGCCACAAAGTGACCCCTGATCAGTTCAAGCAGACCCTGGCCGGGCTGACGGCCCAGTTGCAGGGCCGTCCGCTGGACGCCGCGCTTGGCCGCTGGCTCAACGCCGAACACGGCCCCGCCAGCCCGCTGTACCAGACGCTCAAAGCCGCCTGCCAGACCGGCGTGGCCGAAGGCTGGCTGTGCGATCGCGAAGGCGGTGGCCTGCGCTACGGCCGCATCTTCAAGCCCACCCCGGAGTTGCACGGCTTTTCCGTCGATGTGGTCGACATGAAGGATCTGGCAGGCCCGCACCACGCCCACCCCACGGGCGAGATCGACCTGATCATGCCCATCGAGGGCGAGGCCCTGTTCGACGGCCACCCGGCCGGCTGGCTGGTCTGCCCGCCCGGCAGCGCGCACCGCCCCACCGTGAGCCAGGGCCGCGCCCTCGTGCTCTACCTGCTGCCCGAGGGCCGCATCGACTTCACCCGCAACTGATTCTCCTGACTGGTACCCGCATGTCCGAACTGCTTTCCAATTACCTTGCCGGCCGCTGGCAAACCGGCCGCGGCGCCGGCATCACGCTGCTCGACCCCGTGCTGGGCACCGAACTCGTACGCGTGGACGCCAGCGGGCTGGACCTGGCCGCGGGTTTCGACTTTGCCCGCACGCAAGGCGGCGCCGCGCTGCGTGCCTTGACCTACCGCGAACGCGGGGCCCTGCTGGCCGCTGCCGTCAAGGTGCTGCAGGCCAACCGCGACGCCTATTACGAGATCTCCACCGCCAACAGCGGCACGGTCAAGAACGACACCGCAGTCGATGTCGATGGCGCGATCTACACCCTGGGCACCTATGCCAAGCTGGGCGAGTCGCTCGGCAACCGCAAGTTCCTGCTCGACGGCGACGCCGTGAAGCTGGGCAAGGAGCCGCTGTTCCAGTCGCAGCACGTGCAGGTGCCTACGCAAGGCGTGGCGCTTTTCATCAACGCCTTCAACTTCCCGGCCTGGGGCCTGTGGGAGAAAGCCGGCCCGGCCCTGCTCTCGGGCGTGCCGGTCATCGTCAAGCCGGCCACCGCCACGGCCTGGCTCACGCAGCGCATGGTCAAGGACGTGGTCGATGCCGGCATCTTTCCGCCCGGCGCCTTGTCCGTGGTCTGCGGCAGCCCCGCTGGCCTGCTGGATGCCCTGCAGCCTTTCGACGTGCTCTCCTTCACGGGCTCGGCCGACACCGCAGCGACCCTGCGCAGCCATGCGGCCGTCACACGTCATTCGGTGCGCACCAACATCGAGGCCGACAGCGTGAACTCCGCCCTGCTGCTGCCGGGCGAAGCCGCGGACAGCCCGGCCTTCGACCTGCTGGTGCGCGAGGTCGTGCGCGAGATGACGGTGAAGTCCGGCCAGAAGTGCACGGCCATCCGTCGTGTCTTCGTACCTGAAGCCCTGTACGACGCTGCCACGCAAGCCATCAACGCCCGACTCGCCAAGACCACCGTGGGCAACCCGCGCAACGACACCGTGCGCATGGGAGCGCTGGTCAGTCGCGCCCAGTTCAACAGCGTGAAGGAAGGCCTGGCCCTGCTGCGCCAGCACACGCAGGTGCTGCATGACGGCAGCCAGGTGCCGCTGGTGGACGCCGACCCGGCAGTGGCCTGCTGCGTCGGCCCGACCCTGCTGGGCACGCGCGACACCGACAACGCCGTGCTCCACACCACCGAGGTCTTCGGCCCCGTGGCCACCCTGCTGCCCTACCGCGATGCGGCGCAGGCGCTGGACCTGGTGCGCCGAGGCGAAGGCTCGCTGGTGGCGTCCCTCTATGGCAGTGACGCCTCGGCCCTCGGGGGCGCCGCGATCGAACTCGCTGGCAGCCACGGCCGTGTGCACGTGGTCTCGCCGGACGTGGCGCAGCTGCACACCGGCCACGGCAACGTGATGCCGCAGTCGCTGCACGGTGGCCC
>DALYHW010000061.1:0-3868 GCA_031970695.1 Hylemonella sp. | reverse complement strand
CGGTTCGCCGCTGCCGATGCTCAAGCACGGCGGCCCGGGCCGCGCCGGCGGCGGCGAGGAACTGGGCGGCGCACGGGCCCTGAACTTCTACCACCGCCGCAGCGCGCTGCAGGCGAGCTCCGCGGTGCTGGACACGCTGCGCTGACCACATCACAAGAACAGAGACGAGGAGACCCCATGAGCAACGCCCCCCAAGTGGCCGCCCCCGGCGAGCGCTTCAACTTCGCCGAGCACCTGCTGACGCTCAATGCCGGGCGCGGCGGCAAGACCGCCTATATCGACGACCACGGCAGCCTGAGCTACGGCGCGCTCGACGAGCGCGTGCGCCGGCTGGCCGCCGGCCTGCGCGCCCTGCAGATCAAGCGCGAGGAGCGCGTGCTGCTGCTCATGCACGACTGCAACGACTGGCCGGTGAGCTTCCTCGGCGCCCTGTACGCCGGTGTCGTGCCGGTGGCTGTGAACACCCTGCTCACGGCGGACGACTACGCCTACATGCTGGAGCACTCCCGCGCGCAGGCCGTGCTGGTCTCGGGCGCGCTGCTGCCCACCGTGACAGCCGCCATGATCAAGTCGGATCACGAGGTGCAGAAGGTCATCGTGTCGCACCCGGTGGCGCCGCTGCATCCCTCCGAAGTCGAGTTCGAAGCCTTCCTGCAGGCGCAGGCCCCGCTGGCCAAGCCAGCCCCCACCGGCCCCGATGCGCCCGGCTTCTGGCTCTACTCCTCAGGCTCCACCGGCCGCCCCAAGGGCACGGTGCACTCGCACGCCAACCCCTACTGGACCGCCGAGCTCTACGGCAAGGCCATCCTCGGGCTGAAGGAAAACGACGTCTGCTTCTCGGCCGCCAAGCTCTTCTTCGCCTACGGCCTGGGCAACGCCCTGAGTTTTCCGCTGAGCGTGGGCGCCACCGTGTTGCTCATGGCCGAGCGCCCCACGCCGGATGCGACCTTCAAGCGCTGGCGCGGCGAGGTCGGCAACACGAAACCGACGGTCTTCTATGGCGCGCCCACGGGTTACGCGGGCATGCTGGCCTCGCCCAAGCTGCCCGCGAAGACTGAAGTAGCCATGCGCCTGGCCTCCTCCGCCGGCGAGGCGCTGCCGGCCGAGATCGGGCAGCGCTTCACGGCGCACTACGGCGTGGAAATCATCGACGGCATCGGCTCCACCGAAATGCTGCACATCTTCATGTCCAATCTGCCGGGACAGGTGCGCTACGGCACGACCGGCTGGCCCGTGCCCGGCTACGACATCCAGTTGCGCGGCGAGGACGGCGGCCCCGTGCCCGACGGCGAGCCCGGCGACCTTTATATCCACGGCCCCTCGGCGGCGATGATGTACTGGGGCAACCAGACCAAGACGCGTGAGACTTTCCAGGGCGGCTGGACCAAGAGCGGCGACAAGTATGTGCGCAATACCGACGGCACCTACACCTACTCGGGCCGCAGCGATGACATGCTCAAGGTCAGCGGCATCTACGTCTCGCCCTTCGAGGTCGAGGCGACGCTGGTGCAACACCCCTCGGTGCTGGAGGCGGCGGTGATCGGCGTCAACGACCGGGACGGACTGACCAAGACCAAGGCGTACGTCGTGCTCAAGAGCGGCGCGCAGGCCACCGAGGCCGAGTTGCAGGCCTTCGTGAAGGACAAGCTCGCGCCTTACAAGTACCCGCGCATCATCGAGTTCATCACCGAGCTGCCCAAGACCGCCACTGGCAAGATCCAGCGCTTCCGCCTGCGCGAGCGCGAGGCGGGCAAGCCCTGAACGCATGGGCCAGGACGTGCAGTTCGCCACGATCGCCTGGGCCGGCCGGCCAGTGCGCATCGAGTACCAGTGGCTTGCGCCCGAGCGGGCCGCAGCGCCCCTCATCGTCTTTTTGCACGAGGGTCTGGGCTCGCTGGCGATGTGGCGTGATTTTCCGCAACAGCTATGCGATGCCGCGGGTTGCCGCGGCCTGGTCTATTCACGGCCCGGCTATGGGCGCTCCACGCCACGCACCGCCGGCGAAGCCTGGGCACCGGACTTCATGCACCGGCAGGCGCACGAGGTGCTTGCGGCCCTGTTCGACGCGCTCGGCGTCGACGCGGCTACCGAGCCCCCCTGGCTGCTCGGCCACAGCGACGGCGGCTCGATCGCCCTGCTGTATGCGGCGCGCTTTCCCGCGGCGCTGCGCGGCCTGGTGGTGCTGGCCCCCCACGTGATGGTGGAAGACCTGTCGGTGGCCAGCATCGCCGACGCGCGCGCCGCCTACCAGACCACCGACCTGCGCACCCGGCTGGCCCGCTACCACGACGACCCGGACTCGGCCTTCTGGGGCTGGAACGACATCTGGCTGCACCCCGATTTCCGGTCCTGGTCCATCACGGCGGAACTCGGCACCATCGCGTGCCCCGTGCTGGCCGTCCAGGGCCAGGACGACCAGTACGGGACGATGGCACAGATCAGGGAAATTGCCCGTTGCGTTCCCGGCACCGAACTGCTCGAATTGCCCTCATGCGGGCATTCCCCTCATCGTGACCAGCCGCAGCGGCTGGGCGCCGCCGTCACCGACTTCATCCAACGACACTAGGAGACTCACCATGCAATTGGCACGCCGTACCGCCCTGGCCCTCGCGGCCCTGGCCCTGACCAGCCCCCTGGCCCTGGCCCAGTCCGCCCCCAAGCTCAAGGTCGGCCTCATGCTGCCCTACACCGGCACCTATGCCGCACTGGGCAATGCCATCGAGAACGGCTTCAAGCTCTACGTGGCCGAGCAGGGCGGCAAGATCGCCGGTCGCGAGATCGAGTACTTCAAGGTCGATGACGAGTCTGCGCCGCCCAAGGCCACCGACAACGTCAACAAGCTGATCAAGCGCGACCAGGTGGACGTGCTGGTGGGCACCGTGCACTCGGGCGTGGCCCTGGCCATGGCCAAGGCCGCCAAGGACAGCGGCACCATGCTGATCGTGCCCAACGCCGGCGCCGACGCCGTGACCGGTCCCATGTGCGCGCCGCACATCTTCCGCAGCTCCTTCTCCAACTGGCAACCGGCCTACGCCATGGGCGACGTGGCGGCCAAGAAGGGCCACAAGACCGCCGTCACCATCACCTGGAAGTACGCCGCGGGCGAAGAGTCGGTCAACGGCTTCAAGGAAGCTTTCGAAAAAGGCGGCGGCAAGGTCGTGAAGCAGCTGACCCTGCCCTTCCCGAACGAGGAGTTCCAGGCCCTGCTGACCGAAATCGCCGCCAGCAAGCCCGACGTGGTCTATACCTTCTTCGCCGGTGCCGGTGCCGTGAAGTTCGTCAAGGACTACGCCGCGGCCGGCCTGAAGAAGAGCATCCCGCTGTACGGCGCCGGCTTCCTGACCGACGGCACGCTGGAAGCCCAGGGCGATGCGGCCCAGGGCCTGCTGACCACGCTGCACTATGGCGACGAGCTGACCAGCAAGCGTGACAAGGATTTCCGCCTGGCCTACGCCAAGACCTACAAGCTGCAGCCCGACGTCTACGCCGTGCAGGGCTACGACGCCGCACAGATCCTGGCCATCGGCCTGAACGCCGTCAAGGGCGACATCAGCAAGAAGGCCGAGTTCGCCGCCGCCGTGGAAAAGGCCAAGATCGACAGCCCGCGCGGCACCTTCACCCTGTCCAAGGCCCACAACCCGGTGCAGGACATCTACCTGCGCCAGGTCAGCGGCAATGCCAACAAGGTGATCGGCGTAGCCACCAAGTCCCTGGCTGATCCCGCCCGCGGCTGCAAGATGTAAACGGCTGCGGCTGCGTTCCGACCTGACCCGCCGCCGCCACGCGGCGGGTCCCCTCTCCCTGTCTGATGGATCTCGCCACCTTCCTCATCCAGTGCCTCAACGCACTGCAGTACGGCCTGCTGCTG
>DALYHW010000060.1:0-14057 GCA_031970695.1 Hylemonella sp. | reverse complement strand
AGCGCCACGGCCCGCGTGCTCGACGCCGCGGGCATCGAAACCCTGGTCGCGCCCAAGGCCGGCTGCTGCGGCGCCGTGAAGTTCCACCTCAACGACCAGGATGGCGGCAAGGCCGAGATGCGCGCCAACATCGACGCCTGGTGGCCGCATGTGGAAAACGGCGTGGAAGCCATCGTCATGAACGCCTCGGGCTGCGGCGTGACCGTCAAGGAATACGGCCACATCCTGCAGGACGACCCGGCCTACGCCGCCAAGGCCCAGCGCATCAGTGAACTCACCAAAGACCTGAGCGAACTGCTGCCCGAGCTGGTGGACACGCTGCGCGGCAAGGTCGGCGCCAAAGCGGGCCAGATCGCTTTCCACCCGCCCTGCACCCTGCAGCACGGCCAGAAGCTGCGCGGCGGCGTGGAGCAGCACATGGCTGCGCTCGGCTTCAAGGTCAACACCTGCCGCGTCGAGCCGCATCTCTGCTGTGGCTCGGCGGGAACCTACTCGGTGCTCAACCCCGAGCTGGCTTACGAACTGCGCGACCGCAAGCTCAAGAACCTTGGCGAAATGAAGCCCGAGCAGATCGTCTCGGCCAACATAGGCTGCATCACGCACCTGCAAAGCGGCACTGAGACGCCGGTGAAGCACTGGGTGGAGCTCCTGGACGAGGCGCTGGCGGATTGAGGCAGGTCGGGCTCGCGTTTCAGGCTTGCCCGATCTCTCTTGGCGATTGACCGGCCTGAGCGCGGCTTGCGCCTAGGCCAAGGCAAGGATCTGGACCTCAGCTGTCCCAGTCGCCAGCACCTGCGGAACTGCCATCGTCCCAGGAGCTAACATCGGCCACGCCGAAGTTCTGGCCGCCCATGTCGGCATTCGCGTCGAAGGCAGGCTCGTACGTGTGTGTGGTGGCGACATCCGCCGGTGCGCGAGCCTCGTTCTCACCCAGCAGGCGCCGGCCGATCGCTTCCGCCGCGACCACGCCTGCGCCTACCGCCAGCCCCGTCGCCACGCCACCCATGATCTGGCTGCCCAAGCCCGGGCCGGAAGGTTGGCCGTAGGCAGGCTGCGCGTAACCGCCCGCGTAAGCAACTGGCGGGACGAGACCCTGAGGAGCGTCCGCCACTTGCACCGGCGCACGACGTCGAAACACGAAATAAGCGGTGCCGATGACACCGGCCGCCAGCAAAAGAGGCAGCAGCCACGTGCTGGTGGCCGTACCGGGCGGCACCGATGTACCCGCATGAACTTCTCCGGCTGGCACCACGGTGCTGCGGCCGCTGGCGAGCTCGCTACGAAGGGCGCGCACAGCCTCTGGCTTGGCAAAAGGAAGTCCAGGCGCAAGTCGCTCCGCCTCCGCCAGCGAGTCTCGCGCCAGGCTCAGTTTGCCCTGACGGGCAAACAACTCGGCGCGTACAAAGTGGGCTTTCGCACTATTGGGATGTGCAATGAGCACCTGCTGCATCATCACCTGGGCCTCGTCCAGCTTGCCTGCCTGAGCGGCCGAGTAAACCTGGTTCAGGGTAGGCTCTGCGTCGGCCGAGGCCTGCCCCGATACAAATACCGAGGCTGAAAAAAGTACAACAACGCCAATTCGTTTGAGCGACTGAATCATGAGGCTGTGCATAAGGGCATGAGAAACATGCATGCTGTGATCAGAAGCTGCGCCCAGAGTTCCCTTGGCCTTGCGGTCCTCCGCGTCGCTTCAACTGGGCGGCAAGGAATACCACCATCGCCAGATTCAACAGCAGCACGCCAGCGTTGATGAACGCAGGCTCATGCCACAGATGTCGCAGCTCGAATGGAATGTAGAGGCCGCCCGAGAGCGCCCCCAGCCACTCGCCCCATGCACGCTCACGCCAGAGACCGTAGGCTTCCGTCAGGCGAACAGCGACGTAGCTGGCGAGCAGGAGTTCCAGCGTGCCCAGTGGCGTTCCATTCAAGACATCCACATAACGCAGTAACTGTGCGGGAAAGTGTTGCGCCGGATCGAGCCCAAAGTGTCCGATGAGTTCAAGTGCAAGCTGATGCAGGTCACGGTGCAGCAGCGAAATGAGACCCAGGCCGCTCAGCAGGGCGACAAACCCCTTGAGTGCTTCAAACAGGGCTATCCCACGCAGCGTGCTGCGCCCCGTGTTCAGGTGAGATGTACCTACGGTCGGCGTGGTTGTCATGGTTGTCGCGAGTCTATCGACGCGCCACGGCGCTTAAAAATAAGGCCGCACATCCAAAGATGTGCGGCCCTGTGCGCGGGATTGCCGCGGGGTTACTTGGCGGCCGGTGCAGCAGCTGGCGCTGCGGCTTCAGTCTTGGCCTTCTTCGCCTTTTTGGCTTCCGCGCGGTCCTTCTTCGCTTTGGCCTTGTCGGCCTTCAGCTTTTCCTTGTCAGCCTTGATGGTGGCGGCATCTGCCCCCTTCGCTTTGTCGGCGGCCAGTTTCTCCTTGTCTGCCTTGACGGCAGCCTTGTCAGCAGTGACGGTTGCTTGTGCCGGCGCGGCAGAAGGAGCGATCGGTGCGGGAGCCTGGGCGAATGCGCCCATAACGAACATGCCCGCGAGCAGGGGGGTGAGGATTTTCTTCATCGTGATTTTCCTTTCTTGAATCATCCGCTGTAGCGGACTTGTTCTCGCAACGCGTCCCGTGAACTCAGAGTTGACCGCGGCTCTGTAAAGAAGTGTGTAGCACGGACCTGCCGCCGATGCTTGAAGGCTTTACTGTGCAGAAACAAAAAAGCGGACCTTCTATGTCGACTGTGCGATGCGGATCGCGTTAGATTGAGCGGCTCTATCCACAGATGGGTTGCAAGCCTCCCGGAGGCATCTTGAACAGGAGATCTCGTCATGAAAAAAAACTTGTTTATCGGTATCCTTTTGGCAGCTGGTGTCGTGCCAGCATTTGCCCAGAATGTTCCGTCTGCCGCGGGCACACCAAACGCTGAAGTGCGTCAGGAGAACCGTGATATCCGACAGGACCGGCGTGACCTACGGCGCGACGAACGCGAGCTCAACCAGGATCGCCGCGAGCGCAATATGGATCAGCGCCGCGAAGATGCCGCGGTGCGGCGTGGCGATACGGCGGCCGCGCAGAAGTGGGAACAGCGGCGTGAGTCCGAGCAGCGTGAGATCAATCGCGATCGACGCGATCTCGCGCATGACCGCGCTGACATCCGCCAGGACCGCCATGAACGGCGTGAGGACATGGGGCGCGCCGGACGTCGGCACTGACAGCCCGTCGTTCGCCTGGTCGCTATGGGCCGATTTCAGGGGGCGGCTCCTCTCGTCGACACTGCCTTGCCGTTACACCGGCCCACGCGTATCTTTACGGCCGTTCCGGACTCGGGTTCAAACCAACTTCCCACACGGCGTAAAACTCTGTTGGCGCACTGAGTCCGCGCACACCTAGCCGTGCTCTTGTCGCGCCGCCCACACCGCGGCCAACAGGATCAATGCTCCGCCAAGCAGGGTGTGTCCTTGCAGCTCCGACGCCCCCAGCAGCACCGCCGAGACGCTCGCGAACACGATCTCGGTGAGCAGGATCAGCGAGGTGGCGCCGGCACTCAGGCGCGCTGCGCCGTATTGCAGGCCCATGTTGGCGGCGAGGAAGGCCAGGCTCACGAAGAGGGCCAGCAATTTCCACTCGCTGTCCCCCAGGGGCGGCGTTGGCACCAGGGCGAGCTGGCCGCCGACCAGTGCTGCTGCCAGTGCCATGGCCGTGCCACCGCTGAACATGGCAAAGGCGCGGGCCTCGTCGGGCGTGTCCTTGAGTTTGAGCAGCAGCAGGTTGGTGAGGGCAAAGCTGAAACCGCCCATCAGGGCCAGCCAGTCGGCCAGGCTCGCCGGCACGGGCCAGGGGGAGTCCGGGGTCTTGAGCACGATGAGCACGCCGGCCAGCGCCAGTGCCAGCCGCGCCAGCGCACGCAGCGTGGGACGTTCACCCAGCAGCAGCCAGGCCAGCAGCACCGTCCACGCGGGCATGAGGTAGAACAGCAGCACCACGCGCACCACGTCGCCCACGGTGACGGCCCAGTTGAAACCCACATTGGTCAGCCCCGAGGCCACCAGCAGCAGCCACAGCAGCGGGTGGCGCCCCAGCTGGCGCCAGGCGCCGGGGCGCCAAAACTGCAGGGCCACCATCGCCAGCGCGTAGATGACGACCGTGGCCCACAGCGGGTGCAGGCCGCGCTGCTCGAGCAGGCGGAAGGGGTACCAGGAGCAGCCCCAGACCAGGGCGTTGAGGATCAGGCCCCACGGGGCGAGTGACAGGCGCATGAGAGCAGCGGGGGGAACAGGTGACGAGACGAGGCTACTTCAGCAGCGTGCGGGACTGCGCGAAGCGCACCTCGACCCGGCCGAGCAGCTCGGGCATTTTCTCTTCCCAGTCTGCGCCGAGCGCGCGCAGCGCCTCGGCCGACACCTGGCGCACTTCGTTGTCGGGCTGGAAGGGCAGGTCCAGCCCGGTGCAGAGGATGGCGGCGAGGTGGGTGATGCCGGTGAGCGGGGGCAGAGGGCCTGCCGGCGGGCGAAGGTGGGCGGCGATGGCCAGCACGATGTCCTCGGGCAGGCCCCAGTGCTCGGCCAGCAGGCGCCCGATCGCGGGGTGGGTGATGCCGAGCAGCGTGCGTTCGGTGTCGAGGATGTCGCTGTCGTGCAGGTGCTGCTCAATCAGCACCTGCTGGTATTCGCGCGGATGGCAGACGTTGAGCCAGAGGATGCCCACCTCGTGCAGCAGGCCCGCCACGAGGGCGTGGCCCGGGTTCACGCCCACCAGCTCGGCCAGCTCCTGCGCGCACAGGCCCACGGCGAGGCTGCGTTCCCAGAACACGCTGGTGCAATGGCTGTTCTGCACGAAGTCCAGCACGCTGGTCGAGACCACGATGTGGTGCACCTGGTCCAGGCCCAGGTAGCTGACGGCGACGTGGATGTCGCCCACCGGCTCGCGGCCCGAGTGCCGCACCAGCCGGTTGGCGGCAGCCAGGATGCGCGCGCTGATCACCGGGTCGGACTGCAGGTGCTGCTCCAGCACGCCCATTGCCGCGCGGTCGTCGTCCAGCGTCTGCAGGATGCGGTTGACCACCGCGGGAAACGCGGGCAGCGTCTCCAGCCGGCTCAGCACATCATCGACCCCGATCTGCATCAGGCGCTCCGGTGCGCCAGCAGCGCGGCCACCAGCGCCTGCGTCTGCGGCACGCTGAGGTCGGCATGGCGGAAGATCATCTGCAAACGGGCGGACTGCCGCTGGATGTGGGCCAGGTGCTGGGCATCGCTGCGGTCGATCTCCTGCAGCACCAGCGCGCCCACCGCGTGGTGGCTGGCGAGCTGGTGGAGATTTTCATCGGTGAGCACATGCCCTGCGGGCAGGGTGTAGGTGACGACCTCGTGCTCGACCTGGGTCAGGGGCTGGGCCAGCACCATGCCCGGCGCCAGGTCCGACAGGGCGAGGTAACGGGTGCGCGTGGCCATGATGCGACCGACTATAGCCTGCGGGCACGCGGCCGCACAAGCAGAGACCCTAGTGGCTGTTGTCGCTGCGGGCGATGGCGATCAGGCGTTCCACTTCCTGCGGGTGCGTGCGCACGTTGTGCTCGTGCCAGCGCTTGATCAGCCACATGAAGCCGGCCACCAGCAGGCCAAAGCCCGTGATGGCGCCAAAGGACGACAGCCCCATGCCGGTGGAGAAGCTGTAGAGGAAACCCAGGCCCAGGATGCAGGCCTGCTCGTTGAAGTTCTGCACCGCGATCGAGCGGCCGGCGCCCATCAGGTTGTGGCCGCGGTGCTGCAGCAGCGCGTTCATCGGCACGATCAGGAAGCCGCACAGCGCGCCCAGCACCAGCAGGAACGGCGCGGCGGTGGAGACGTCCCGGATGATGTTGAGCAGCAGCACCAGCACCCCCATGCCGATGCCCAGGGGCATGACACGCGTGGCGTCTTCGAGCCGCATGCGCATGGAGGCCACCACGGCGCCCACGGCCGTGCCGATGGCGACCACACCCACCAGCGAGGACGCTTGGGTGACGCTATAGCCCAGCGCGGCGGCGGCCCAGGCCAGCACGATGTAGCGCAGGTTGCCGCTCACGCCCCAGAACAGGGTGGTGGTGGCCAGCGAGATCTGGCCCAGCTTGTCGCGCCACAGCAGGCTGTTGCAGCGCCAGAAGTCGGGCAGCAGCGCCAGCGGGTTGCTCGGCATGGGGCGCATCGCCACGCCGGTGTGGGGAATGCGCGTGTTGAACCACGCCGCCAGCAGGTACACGCCGATCAGCACGGCGATGGCGGCCTCGGGGGCGGTGTCGATGCCGGTGGTGACGAAGGGCAGGTCGACGGTGAGCAGGGCCGTGGCGACGGAGTGGCCCAGCAGCTGGCCGCCCAGCAGCACGCCCAGGATGATGGAGGCGATGGTGAGGCCTTCGATCCAGCCATTGGCCTTGACCAGTTGCGAGGCCGGCAGCAGCTCGGTGAGGATGCCGTACTTGGCCGGCGAGTAGGCTGCCGCGCCCAGGCCCACGATGGCATAGGCCAGCAGCGGGTGCGTCCCGAACAGCATCATGAGGCAGCCCACGATCTTGATCGTGTTGCTGATCAGCATGACCTTGCCCTTGGGCAGCGCGTCAGCAAAAGCGCCCACGAAGGGCGCCAGGATCACGTAGAAGAGAGCGAACATCGGCACCAGCGCGGCCTGTTGCCACTCGGGGGCACCGTCGGTGCGCAGCAGCTGGACGGCCCCGACGAACAGCGCGTTATCAGCCAGCGAGCTGAAGAACTGCGCCGACATGATGGTGTAGAAGCCGCGTTTCATGGGCGGGGGAAGAGGCGGAGCCGGGGCTGCGGGTTGTTCTGAAAATCCAATCGACGCCGGGTTATAGCATGCCGGCCAGTGTCACAATCCGGGGAACGCCTGCGGTTTTCCCTCATGTCTCGCCCGATTCAAGCCCTGATCCACACCGATGCCCTGCGCCACAACCTGGCGCGCGCGCGCCAGTCCAGCCCCGATGCGCGGGTGTGGGCGGTGGTCAAGGCCAACGCCTACGGCCATGGGATCGAACGCGTCTACGAAGGGCTGCGCGGGGCCGACGGCTTTGCGCTGCTGGACCTGGGCGAGGCCGAGCGCGTGCGCGCGCTGGGCTGGCGCGGGCCCATCCTGCTGCTCGAGGGCGTGTTCGAGCAGCGCGACCTGGAGCTGTGCTCGCGCCTGGACCTGTGGCACGTGGTGCACTGCAGCGAGCAGATCGACATGCTGGCCGTGCACAAGACGCACGTGCCGCACCGCGTCTTCCTCAAGATGAACAGCGGCATGAACCGCCTGGGCTTCCGGCCCGAGCAGTTCCGCGCCGCCTGGACCCGGCTGAATGCGCTGCCGCAGGTGGACGAGATTTCCCTCATGACCCACTTCAGCGATGCCGATGGTCCCATCGGCGTCACGCGCCAGCTGGCGGCCTTCAACGCCGCCACGCAGGACCTGCCGGGGGAGCGCTCCCTGAGCAACAGCGCCGCGATCCTGCGCCACATGGGGCCGCAGGCTGCGGCGGCGGTGCGCTCGGACTGGGTGCGGCCGGGGGTCGTGCTGTATGGCGCCTCGCCCGACTATCCCGAGCACAGCGCCGACGACTGGGGCCTGCAACCGGCCATGACCCTGCGTTCGCGGGTGGTGGGCGTGCAGCAGCTGCAGGCCGGCGACAGCGTGGGCTACGGCTCGGTCTTCGTGGCGCCGCAGCCCATGCGCATCGGCGTGGTGGCCTGCGGTTATGCCGACGGTTACCTGCGGGCCAGTGCCGGTACGGTGGAGCATGGCACGCCGGTGCTGGTCGACGGCGTACGCACCCGCCTGGTGGGGCGCGTGAGCATGGACCTCGTCACCGTAGACCTCACGCCCGTGCCCGCGGCCGGCATGGGTGCCGAGGTGACGATGTGGGGTCGTGCCGGCAACGGCGCTCTGCTGTCCATCGACGAGGTCGCCCGCGCGGGCGGCAGCGTTGGGTATGAATTGATGTGCGCGCTGGCGACGCGCGTACCGGTGTCCGTGGCATGAAATACGTTCCCATTCCCATTTCCATGCTGCCGGTGGGCAAGCCCCTGCCTGTCAACGTGTGGAACCCCGACGGGGTGCTGCTGCTGCGCAAGGGGCAGCCCATCGTGTCGGAGCAGCACCGCGAGAAGCTCTACGACCACAACGCCTCGACCACCGAGGCCGAGGCCCAGGCCTGGCAGCGCAGCTACGAGCGCATGGTGCACAGCATGCTGCAAGAAGGCGTGGACGTGGAGCAGATCTCGCGCATGCCCATGCCCTCGGCCATCCATGAACGGGACTTCCACGCCAACGAACAGCTCAGTGGCGGCTGGCTGGACCTGCAGGAGGTGCTGCGCGGCATCCTCTACCAGGGCGGCCTGGCCATCAGCCCGGTGGCACGCCTGGCCGCCATCGAGAACAAGGCGCGCAAGCTGCTTGCCGACGATCCGGACGACAGCCTGTTCAGCCTGTTCCAGGCGCTGGCCGACAGCGCACTGGGCTACTGCTCCACGCACGCGCTGCTGTGCGCCGTGGGCTGTGAACTCGCGGCCCAGAAGATGGGGCTGGACGTGCACCAGCGCCAGACGCTGATGAGCGCCGCGCTGACCATGAACATCGGCATGGCGCGCGAGCAGGACGTGCTGGCCCGCCAGAGCACCGCGCCCAGCGAGGAGCAGCGCAAGCTCATCGGCGGCCACCCGGAGCTGAGCGTGCAGATCCTGCGCGGCTACGGCATCACCGACGAGGCCGAGCTCGACGTCGTGCGCTGGCACCACCAGCCCGAGTCGCCCGAGGCGCTGGCAGGTCACGCCGCGCTCTTCCTGACGCCGGGGCCGCAGACGCCGCGGCAGTGGCGGCTGCGCCTGCTGCTGAGCATGGCCGACGTGTTCGTGGCCATGATGGCGGCGCGGCGTACGCGTGAGGCGCTGTCGCCGCTGGAGTCGGCCAAGGCCATCTACCTCAAGCAGGAAAGCGACGTCACCGTGGCCGTGGGCAGCGCGCTGGCGGCGTCCTTCGGCTTCTACCCGCCCGGCACCTATGTGCGGCTGGTCGGCGGCGAGACCGCGGTGTCGGTGCAGCGCGGCCTGCGCGCCAACACGCCATGGGTCATCGTGGTGGTCGACAAGAACGGCATCCCGACCATGAACTACCAGTGCCTGGACACGGCCCTCCCGGCGCATGCCATTGCGGCGCCGATCGCCTTCACCACCCGCAAGGTGGTCATCAACGCCGAGCGCGTGCGGCGCGCGCGCGAGAAGATCCGGCGCTGAGCCGCGGCAGCCTCAGGCGAGCTTGAGCGCCACGGCGCCCGCGCACACCAGCAGCACCGAGACCAGCCGCAGCCGGCTCAGGCCTTCGTGCAGGAATACCACGCTGATGAGCGCACCGAACACGATGGAGGTTTCGCGCAGCGCCGCCACCAGCGCGATCGGTGCCTGGGCCATGGCCCACAGCGCCAGGCCGTAGGCGCCCAGGGTGCCGGCGCCGCCCAGTAACGCGGCGCGCCCGCTGCTGGCCAGGCTGCGCAGTGCCGGCCGGCCACGCCAGACCAGCGCCGTGGCCAGCATGAACACGGCGGTCAGCAGGAACACCCAGGCGGTGTAGCTGAAGGCATGGCCCGACAGGCGCACGCCCAGGCCGTCGACCAGCGTGTACAGCGCAATCACGCCGGCATTGGCGAGCGCGGCCAGCGTGGCGGCGGGATGATGGGCCCCGCTGCGCCAGGCCCGGCCCGCCAGCAGCAGCACGCCGGAGCAGATCAGCGCGATGCCTGCCCAGCCGCCCGCCGAGGGGGCTTCGCCCAGCCAGGCGACGGCCGCGAGCGCCGTGAGCGCCGGTGCCGTGCCGCGCATGAGGGGATAGGCAAAACCGAGGTCCGCGCCCTGGTAGGCGCGCGCCACCAGCGAGAAATAGACCACGTGGATCAGCCCCGAGGCCAGCAGCCAGGGCCAGCTCGCCGGTGCGGGCAGCGGCAGGCCGGGCAACGCGAGCAGGCCCAGCGCGCTGGCCCCGCACACCACGTGCAGCGAGGCCAGGAACTTGTCCTGGCTGGCGCGCACCAGCGCGTTCCAGCCCGCGTGCAGCAGGGCCGAGAACAGCACGATGGCCATGACCTCTGTGGACATATCAGGGATCTATTGATGAGAGATATGAAACGGAAAGTATGGAAAAGCCAAGTCGCGGAACGCCGTGGAACCGGCTCCGCCGGGCCACTGGCGTTGCCCCCTTCAAGGGGGGTGGCGCAGCGAACGAAGGGATCGGAGCCTGGGGGTCATCTCTTTCTGAGGCCCAATGCCATGACTGCGCCCACGACGATGAGTGCGCCCACCACCTGCACCGCGGCGATGGTCTGGCCCAGGAGGGCCCAGGCCATGACCAGCGCGGCCACCGGCTCCACGTTCATGATGGGCGAGCTGCCCACCACGCCCAGGCGCGGCAGCAGGGTGAACATGATGGTGAAGGCCGTGCCGTAGAACAGCGTGAGGCCGGCCAGGCCCCACCAGCCCGCGGCGGCCTGCGGCAGGTGAAAGCCGCCCTGCAGCTGTACCGCCACAAAGGCCAGCACGCCCACCAGGCCCATGGTGACCGCGGTGCGCAGGCGGCCGTCGATGCTGGCCACCTCGTGCTGCGTCAGGGCCAGCGCTGCCCCGAAGACGGCCGCGGCCACCATGGCGAATCCCACGCCCGCGCCGATGCGGCTCCACTGGCCGGCGGCCCCCAGGCCCGAGGCCGCGCCCAGCGCGTCGAGCGCCAGTGCCAGGCCGAACAGCAGCACCGGCATGGCCAGCAGCACGGCACGTTCGGGCCGGTGGCGGTAGAGCAGCCAGGCGAAGAAGGCCGTCCACAGCGGGTAGGTGTTGAAGGTCAGCAGGGCCAGCGCCACGGGCAGCCGTGCCACCGCCGCGTAGAGCGTCAGGCTCTGCACGGCCACCAGCAGCCCGATGAGCAGCAGGAAGCCGCGCTGGCGCGGTGTCACCACATGCGGCGCGCGCTGCAGCCAGACGATGCAGGCCACCACGGCGGCGGTGACCAGGCTGCGCACCGTGACCGCACTGGCCACGTCCAGCCCGTTGTTGAACGCCAGTCGTGCGGCCACGTGGTTGGCGCCGAACAGGCAGGCGGTGAAGAGCAGGGTGAAAAACGCGGCGCGGCTGAGGGTGGGGGCGGGTGTGGACATGGGGTGTCAGTAAAGGCCGTGCACGCGGGCATGCAGGCGGGAGAGGCCGAGCAGGGTGTCGGTGTAAGGCGTGGGCACGCCGGTCAGTGTGCCGAGCTCGCGCACCACGGTGACCAGCGCGTCGAGCTCCACCGGCCGGCCGGCTTCCACGTCCTGCAGCATGGAGGTCTTGAAGGCCCCGAGCTTGCGGGTCACGGCGTGGCGGTCCTCCGGCTGCTGCGCAATGGGGATGCCAATCCGTGCCCCGATGTCACGGGCCTCGTACATCACGCGCGAGATGAAATCGCGCACCAGCGGGTCATCGAGGATCAGGTCGGTGGTGGCGCCCGTGATGGCGCTGACCGGGTTCACCGTCATGTTGCCCCAGAGCTTGTACCAGATGTCCTTCTGGATCTGCGTGGACAGCTCGGCCTCGAACCCCGCGCGCGTGAGCAGGGCCGCCAGTTGCTGCACGCGCTCGGTGGCCTGGCCCGAGGGCTCGCCGATGATGAGGCGGTTGCCGAAGTGGTGCTGGGCGCAACCTGGCCCGGCCAGCGCGCAGCTCGCGTGCACCACGCAGCCGATCACATGCTGAGGCGGGATGGCCGCGGCGATCTCGCCCTGCGGGTCAATGGACTGCAGCGGGGTACCCGCGTAGTCGCCGCCGAAGCCCGCAAAGAACCACCAGGGCACGCCGTTCATGGCGGTCAGCACGATGGTATGCGGGCCCAGCAGCGGCGCGATGCCGCGCGCGACATCGGGCAGGGCCGGCGCCTTGACCGCGACGACCACCAGGTCCTGCACGCCCAGGGTGGCCGGGTCGCTGCTGGCGCGCACCGGAGTGACCATTTCCTGATCGCCGAAGCGGCAGCGCAGGCCGTGTTGCGCGAGGGCCTGCAGCGTGGCACCGCGGGCGACAACGCTGATGTCGCCGCCGGCATGCCCCAGTCTGGTGCCCAGCCAGGCGCCGATGGCGCCGGCGCCGTAGATGCAGATCTTCATCTCAGAATATTCCTACACAGGGGGTCAGACATTGTGAGGGATGCCGTAGGCAGCCCCTGATTTTGCGGTTTGGCGCTTGATGCCAGTCACGTTTTTCAAAAAAGTTCCTCGACATGCCGATACCCGACTGATACAAAGCAGATGAGAGCGAGGCAACCGTGGCCTGTCTGGCCCGGGCGTGCATCGTGCGGTGAGCGAGGCCAGGGCGCCGCTGCAAGTCCCCGACCCTGGTGGTATCAACCGTTGTAGGAGTGTCATCATGTTCAAGCGTGACTGGATCAAATGGACCGCAGCCCTGATGTTGGGCGCCGGGTTGGCGCTGCCGGCCCTGGCCGCCGAGACGCCGGCCACGCTGGCCGGCGTGAAGGTGGTGAGCGCCGACGAGGCCAAGAAGCTGCAGGACGGCGGCGTGCCGATGATCGACACGCGCGTGGCCGCCGAATACGCCGAGAAGACCGTCAAGGGTGCCAAGAGCGTGCCCTACAAGGAAAAGAGTGCCAAGGCGGTGAACTTCGACGCCAGCCAGGACCAGTTCGACCTGAGCAAGTTGCCGGCCGACAAGAACGCCCCCATCGTCTTCTTCTGCAACGCCGGTGAATGCTGGAAGAGCTACAAGGCCTCGGTGGTGGCGCAGAAGGCCGGCTACACCAAGATCCACTGGTTCCGCGGCGGTATGCCCGAGTGGACGTCCAAGGGCCTGCCGACGCAGTAATCCGTCGGTACGTGCCATCTGCGGCGGGCAGCGGCCCGCCGTTCGCATGCAAGGGGGATGCCCATGTCTGTCAGTCTTTCCATCAAGGCCCGCCTCGTCGTGCTCGCGGGCCTCGCGCTGGTTGCCGTGACCCTGCTGGGCACCCTGTTCTTTGCGGCCAACCGCGTCAACGAAGATGCGCTGACGCAGCTGTTTGCCCAGAACAGGAAACTGCTGGTGCCGATGCAGCAGATCGATGCGACCCTGGGCGAGGTGCGCTTTCGTGTCGCGGGTGTGCTGCTCGACCAGATGCCCGTGCAGGGCTCGCTCAACCACCTGCGCGAAGCCCGCAAGGAACTGAACGAACGCTGGAAGGCGGTGGAGCCGCTGGCCGTACAGGCTTTCAATGAAGGCGACGCCGCCACCCAGCTCGGCATCCTGCGCGAGCGCTGGTCGCTCATCGACGCGACCCTGGGCAAGCTGGAGCAGGCGTATGTGGCCAAGGACAACAACGCCCTGGGTTCGGTGCTCGAGGAAGACTGGGCGCTGATCATCAAGGGGATCACCAAGCCGCTGCAGGCCCTGATCCCGCTGGCGCAGGCGCGTGCCAACGAGACCTACGAAGCGGCCTTGTCGTCCAGCCACCGGATGCTGAGCTTCGGTGTGGGCGGGGGTGTGCTGTGCCTGGTGCTGCTGGTCGGGGTGGCCTGGTACACCATGCGCTCGATCCTGCGGCCGCTCGAGGAAGTGCGGGACTCCCTGCGCCAGATCGCCGATGGCAACCTGTCCGCACCGGTGCCGGCCTCGCGCGCCGACGAACTTGGCAGCATGGTGCAGGCGCTGCGTGACATGCAGGCTGCCCTTTCGAACATGGTGTCGCAGGTGCGGGATTCCACAGAAAACATCGAGGTGGCCAGCTCCGAGGTTGCGCAGGGCAACGCCGACCTGAGCGCGCGTACCGAGCAGGCGGCTTCGAGCCTGCAGCAGACGGCGTCCAGCATGGAGCAGCTGACCGGTACGGTCGGTCATTCGGCCGACTCCGCGCGGCAGGCCAACCAGCTTGCCAACTCCGCGGCCGCCGTCGCGCAGCGCGGCGGCGCGGTGGTGACCGAGGTGGTGGCCACCATGGGCAGCATCACCGAATCCTCGCGCAAGATTGCCGACATCATCGGCGTGATCGACGGCATCGCCTTCCAGACCAACATCCTGGCGCTCAATGCCGCGG
>DALYHW010000059.1:12909-14275 GCA_031970695.1 Hylemonella sp. | reverse complement strand
GGGCTTGCGGCAGGCCGCCTCGATCTCCGGCGAACGGCAACCCAGGCGGTACATATTGGCCGTCGGGCCGCCCAGGTCCGAGATCACGCCAGTGAAGCCCTGCACCTTGTCCCTGATTTCTTCCAGTTCATGGATGACGGAATCTTCCGAGCGGCTCTGGATGATGCGGCCTTCGTGCTCGGTGATGGAGCAGAATGTGCAACCGCCAAAACAGCCGCGCATGATGTTGACCGAGAAGCGGATCATCTCCCACGCAGGGATCTTGGTCGCGCCGTCGTGCCGGCCATGCCCGTCAGCGTAGACGGGATGGGGGCTGCGTGCATACGGCAGACCGAACACATAGTCCATCTCGGCGGTCGTCAGCGGGATCGGCGGCGGATTGAGCCAGACGTCACGTGCCGTCGTACCCTCCCCGTGCGCCTGCACCAGCGCGCGGGCATTGCCGGGGTTGGTCTCCAGGTGCAGCACGCGATTGGCGTGGGCGTACAACACAGGATCGGCGCGGACCTGCTCGTAACTCGGAAGGCGGATCACGGTGCGCTCGCGTGGCGGTCGCTTGCTTTTGCCCTCCAGAGCCGGGTTGGGCACGAAGCTGAGTGGCTGGATAGCTGGCAGCACCTCGGCGGCTCCACCCTGCTCCTTCGCGCAGGATTCGCCCTGCGCCGCGGCCTGCTCGGCGGTCGTCAGGTAGGGGTTGATGTGCTTGTCGACGCGCCCGGGGGTATCGACCTCGGTCGAGTCGATCTCGAACCACTCGGTGTCCGCACCATGGGGCGAGCTTCGCCGCACAAAGGCCGTGCCCCGTACGTCGGTGATGTCCTGGACCGGTACCCTGGCGGCCAGGCGATGCGCCACCTCGACCAGCGCGCGCTCGGCGTTGCCGTACAGCAGCAGGTCGCACTTGCTGTCGACCACGATGGAGCGACGCACCTTGTCGCTCCAGTAGTCGTAATGGGCGATCCGCCGCAGGGAACCCTCGATGCCGCCCAGGACAATGGGCACGTCCGGGTAGGCCTCGCGGCAGCGCTGGCTGTAGACAATGGCCGCGCGGTCCGGCCGCTTGCCGCCCACGTCTCCCGGGGTGTAGGCGTCGTCGCTGCGGATCTTGCGGTCCGCCGTATAGCGGTTGATCATGGAATCCATGTTGCCCGCGGTCACGCCCCAGAACAGGTTGGGCTTGCCCAGCGCCTTGAAGGGCTCGGCGCTCTGCCAGTCCGGCTGGGCGATGATGCCGACGCGGAAACCCTGCGCCTCCAGCACACGGCCGATCACCGCCATGCCAAAACTCGGATGGTCCACGTAGGCGTCGCCCGTGACCAGGATGATGTCGCAGCTGTCCCAGCCCAGCTTGTCCATCTCGGCGCGC
>DALYHW010000059.1:0-12899 GCA_031970695.1 Hylemonella sp. | reverse complement strand
AAATGGCGCCGTGCCGAATCGTGCCGCCCAGTACTTGCGATAACTGGTCAGGGGCTTGGCAGCACGCGGAAAGAAGGAGACGTCGACGTAGGCGTTCATGGCGGGGGCAGGGGGGCCCTGAAGTGTACGTTTTTCGCAATGCCTGTGCGAACTTACGGGCCATAGGTGACACTGGGGCTGGCCCTGCGCACGACCGCGTTGCACAATGGTTTCGAATTCCCCTTACACCATGCCCACATTCGACACCCTCGCCTCCTTCTGGTCCGCGCCCATGGTTGCGACCAATATCCTGGTGTTCTTCAACCTGCTGGGCGCCCTGCTGCTCGGCCTGCTGGTTGGCTACGAGCGGTCTTACCACGGTCGTGCAGCAGGCATGCGCACGTACGGGCTCGTCTGCATGGCCTCGGCGGCGCTGACGGTCATCGGCGGCTACTCTCCGGACTGGTTTGGCGGGCACATCTCGGCCGGCACCACCGGCGACACCACCCGCGTGATCCAGGGCATCGTGACCGGCATCGGTTTCCTCTGTGCCGGCGTGATCATGCGCGAGGGGTTCAACATCAGTGGCCTCACCACAGCCGCGTCGCTGTGGGCTACCGCGGTCATCGGCATCCTCGTGGGCGTCGGTTTTTATGCCGCCGCCATGGCCCTGTCCGTGTTGTCAGCGATTTCGATGATGTGGATCTCGCGCCTGGAGACCTGGTTGCCCTCGCGCCAGGCGGTGGCCATCACCTTGCGCTTCCGGCCGGGATTCGCCCCCAGTGAATCCGCGCTGCGCAAGATGGCCGAGGCACGGGACTACGACATCGCCGCCGGCACGATCTCCATTGCCTTGAATGACGGCGTGCTCGAATGGTCGTTTGTGGCCGTGGCACGCAACCGGCAAACAATGGTGCCGATTTCCGAGCTGTCCACCGAGATGGCGCGCTTTGACGGGGTCACCGGCTTCCAGCTCAATTACGCGCGCAACTAGGCCACCACCTCCCGGGAGGTCCCGCCAGGTTCTGCTGCTGCGCCATCGGCGGCGCCCGGCTCTTCAGCGATCCGCCGATCGCCGCAGCGCCGGCGCTGGATCGGTGGGGCAGGACGGCCCAACAGCGGCGCGCGACGCCCTGTGGGTTTTTTGCAAAACACGCGTCGTCCGGGGTGACATTTCGCACAGATCAGGACGGGCGACCAGCCTTCCCCGGATGCCGCCGGGCACAATCAGACCCTGTCACCCGACGGGATCCTGGCGATGAAAGAGACGGACGTGGAGCGAGCAATTTACCCTTTCCGAAGGCTGAGGCATGCGTTGTTTCTGGCGCTGGCCCTGCTGGGCCTTGCGACCGGCGCGGAGGAGCGACGCAACCTCGCGGTCACACCCGCCCCCGCGCAAGCGGTGGCCAGCGAGAAGCGGGTGGCGCTCGTTATCGGCAACAGCAGCTACCAGAAGGGTCCCTTGAGGAATCCGGTCAACGACGCCGCCGACATCGCCGCCAAGCTGCGTGCCCTGGGCTTCGATGTCGTCGAACGGACCGACATCAAGACCAGCCAGATCGGCCGCACCCTGCGCGAATTTCGCAGCCGGCTGACGCCGGGATCGATCGCACTCTTCTTCTACGCGGGACATGGCCTTCAGATCAAGGGCGAAAACTACCTGCCGGCCGTGGACGCCGATATCGACGGGGAAGAGGACGCCCCCAACCAGAGCATTGCCGTGCGCCAGGTCATGGACATCATGGAGGATGCAAAAACCCGCCTGAACCTCGCCTTCCTCGATGCCTGCCGCAATAACCCCTACGCGCGCAGTTTTCGTTCCGGCGCAGACGGCCTGGCCCGCATCAGCGCACCATCCGGCACGCTGATCTCGTTTGCAACCCGCCCGGGCAGCGTGGCTGCGGACGGGACTGGACGCAACGGCCTGTACACCTCGCACCTGCTTCAGGCGATCGAGCAGCCCAACCTGCCTGTCGAGCTCATGCTCAAGCAGGTCACGGCAGGCGTCAAGGCGGCCTCGCGTGGCCAGCAGGAACCCTGGATGGAAGGCAGCATCGAAGGTGACTTCCAGTTCCGCGTCGTCGCCGTGCCGCAAGTGGCCGTGATTCCGGCAGCGGAGGCTGAAAAGGCCCGCAGGGAAGCTGTCGAACAGGCGCTCCAGGAGGCCCAACGGCGCAGCCGCGAGGACGAGGCCAGGACCCGCGAGCAGGAGGCCACCCGCCTCGCGCATCAAAAAGCTGAGCAGGCCGCGGCGACCGAAAGAGCGGTCCAGGAGGCCTTGCGCCGCAGCAACGAGCAGGCAGCGAAGGAGCGCGCGGAGTTGCAGGCTTCCATGCAGCGCTTGATCGAGGAAGCGTTGATCCGCCAGCGGGGCTCAACCCCGGCAGCGGCGTCGGCTGCGGTCGTCGCATCGGTCAGCGAGGCGCCAGCGAGAACATCCCCCTCCCCCATGACCTCGGCATCCACCGCGCGGCCCTTGGCAGACCCGGGCCAGCAAGGAAAAGGTCCGAAGGCCGGCGACGAGTGGGAGTACCTTGTGCGGGAAACCATCTGGGGCAAGCAGAAGCGTCTGCTATGGCGTGTACGCGGCGCCGAGGCAGCCGGTGTACTGGAAGAACTGCTGGTCGATGGACGGTCCACGCAGGACTGGGCGTTCAACGGGGCCCCGGACGTCGTCGGTGTTCCCACAGAGACGGGCATGTTCTTCGGATCGCATTGGGACGGCTCACGGCTGCCCACGTTGCCGGTCAGTGGGACCGGCGATTGTGCCGTGAAGCTCCGGTGCGAAGTCCTGATGAAGGTCGCAGGCAAGGAGACGGTGTCTGTTCCGGCAGGCAACTTCGATGTCCTGCGCATCGATGGCAATTACCTGATGAGTCCCAACACCCGATTCCACGGGGGGACCTTCACGGTCTGGTACTCCGAGAGCGATCGCCGCGTCATCAGGCAGGTCGTGACCCGCAACGCAACCATGTGGAGCGGCCGCATGAACGAGGTCTACGAGCTCCAGTCGGTCCGATCCGCCGCGCGCTGACCGGACCGGCCATACTGGCGTCGGCGATATCGAACTTGCCAGAACGCCCGCGGCCGATGTACCGCCTGGCCCGGGGCGAGGCCTACCGCGCAGGTGCCCATCGCCCCGAGGCCTAGCGCCCGCTCAGCGCCGGATGCTGCTCCTGCGGCCGGTCCAGGTGGTAACCCTGGACCATGTCGACGCCAAAACGACGCAGCATCAGCAACGTGTCTTCGTTTTCCACGAATTCGGCGACCGTGCGTTTGCCCAGCCCGCGTGCCACGTCGACGATGGCTTTCACGAAGACCTGGTTGTCACGGTCATTCGACAGATCGCGAATGAACAGGCCGTCGATCTTCAGCAGATCGGCATTGAGGTGCTTGAGATAGGCAAACGAGGCGAATCCGGCACCGAAGTCGTCGAGACAGGTGATGCAGCCGGTCTTGCGCAGCACCTCGATGAAACGCTCCGCGTCCTGCAGGTCCGACACCGCCGAGGTCTCGGTCAGCTCGACCATGAGCCGGCCCGCATTCACACCCTGCCGGTGCAACTCGTCCTCGATGAATGCTGGCAGGTCCGGTCGATCGAAGGACCGGCCGGAAATGTTGACGGCCAGTGACGGCATGGCCGGCCGGCTCGCCAGCAGCGCGATGCTCTGGCTCAGCACCCATCGGTCGATGTCGATGATCTTGCCGCTTTTCTCGGCATGGGGAATGAAGTGACCCGGCATGATGAGCCGCCCGGGATCCTGCTCGTCGACCATGCGCAGCAGGACCTCGAGGTGGGAGAGTGTTCCGGAGTCCGCGTGGTAGACCCCCTGGAAATGCAGGCGCAGCAGGCCGTGCTCCAGAGCGCGGCCGATGCGGTCGTTCCAGCCGAGGCGGCCGATCATCTCGCGTGATGCATCGCGTTCGGGACGATAGATGCTCCAGGCGTTCTTGCCGCGCTCCTTGGCCTGGTACATCGCCGCGTCGGCGTGGGCGATCAGCTCCTCCGAATCGGACGCGTGGCTCGGGAAATGTGCGATCCCGAGGCTGGTGGTCAGCCTCAGGTTCTGGCTGTCGATCTTGAAGGGAATCTGAGAAACGGCCCGCACGATCCGCTCTGCCAGCGCCTGCGCATCGGCTTCCGACGCATCCGGCATCAGCACGCCGAATTCGTCACCGCCCAGCCGGCTGAATATCTCGTTCTGCCGCGTCAGTGCCCCCACCTCGCTGGCCACACGTATCAACACCGCGTCGCCCGCGCGATGGCCGAAGGTGTCGTTGATGTACTTGAACTCGTCCAGGTCAAAGAACAGCAGCGCACCCTGCCTCCGATGGCGTCCCGACTCCTTCAGGAAACGCGTCAGTTCCTCTTCAAAACGGCGCCGGTTGAACAGGCCGGTCAGGGCGTCGCGCTCGGCCAGGTAGATCAGCTGCTCGGCCGTCTGTCGCTCGCGGGTCACGTCTTCGTAGACCCACAGCCGGCCGATGAACCGGCCCTCGGGATCACGCACGGGATAGGACAGCTGCGTCACCACACGTCCGTCGCTCATGGCGATCTCGAAGGTGCTGGACACCTCGTGCGTCTCCAGCACGCTGAGCAGGTGGCGCGAAAAATGATCGGGACGCGACAGCTCGTTGGTCGAATGCAGCAATACTTCCCTGGCAGGTTTGCCGGTCAGATCGAGTTGATCCGGGATCATCCAGATCCGCAGGAACATGGTGTTGTAATACTTCACCTGGTCGTCGGCCGTGACGAACAGGATGCCCAGATTCATGGCGCCCAGCAGTGCAAGCAGGCGGGCCCGCTCCTCCTCGAGGCCGGCGAGATATTGACGCCGCGTCTCATCTGCGATTTTCAGGTCCACCAGCGCGACCTGCAGGGCCATCTCGGCCTCGCGACGCTGGGTAATGTCCAGCATGCTGGTGCGCACGCCCAGACTTTCGCCCTGGGCGCCATGGATGAGTTGAGAGAACATGGCGGCCCAGATCACCCGCCCGTCCCGATGCCGCAGCCTGAACTCGAACCGCTCCCCCTGCCCCGCCAGCGCGGCGTCCAGCGCCAGGCGCAGCGCGGTCGCGTCACCGGCTTCCACCAGCGGCACCGGGAAGTCGGCCATCGCCAGGCACTGCTGCGGGGTATAGCCGGTGATGCGGCTGACCGAGGGATTTACCCAGATGAGCTTGCCCTGCGTATCGAACCAGCTTTCCCAGCCATACGTGTAGTCCGCAATCGCATGAAAGCGCGCCTCGCTGCCGCGCAGGGCCTCGATCCGGCTCGCCACCGCCTCGGCCATGCGGTTGAACGCCTGGGTCAGCACGCCGACCTCATCGTCCGAATGCACCGGCAGTCGCAGGCTGAAGTCACCCGCCTGCACCCGGGTCGCGGCCTCGGCCAGCCGCCTGAGGTGCCGGGTGATGAAATAGGCCAGCGCCGACAGCAGGACGACCGCCGCCGCAACACCCGCCGCGCCGATCCACAGGCTTTGCTGGACCATGTGGGCCCGGGTCCGCTCGGCGTACTCGGTCGACAGCCCATAGCTGAGCGTTCCGTAGTGGCGCGTACCCAGCCGGATCGGCACGGCCAGGTCCAGCACGCCATGGCGGTGCTCATACAGGTCGGCCTGCCCGCGCGGCGCAGGCAGCGGCCGCTCGCGCGGCCAGCCGGCGGCAGCGACCCGCGCGCCGGACGTGTCCATGAGAACCAGATAGGCGACACCCTCGCTTTGCTGGATCTCGGCGAGAATTTCGCTGAGAGTCGCGTAGTCCCGCTCAGCCAGGGGCGCCGCCAGCGCCGCGTTGAAAAGCACGACGAGTTCGCTGTTCTGCAGCTCGAGCCGCTCCTGCAGCACGTCGTCGAAGATCCGCAGGCTGTTGCCAACGATCAGCGCCAGCAGAGGCAGCAGCACGACCAGGCTGCCCAGCAGCAGCCGGGTGCGCAGGGACCAGGCCCTGAAAGATCTCATTTGCCGCTGCCCATCAGGCCGCGCAGGCGCGCAAGATGGACATCAACGGCCTGAAGCTCCGCCGGCTGCACGTCACGCAATCCCTGGTAGCCGGTTGCCTCGAAAAACGCCGGTGCGTCCACCGAATCGGCGGCAAACGCCAGCAGCGCCGCCTTCACGTGAGGCAGCAGGGGACCTACCCGCGCATGACCCAGCCACATCAGGCTGGGCATCTCCGGCAGGCTCGCGAAGACCTCGATCTGCTCGCGCAATTCGGCCGGGGTGTTCATCACGCCCTGGGGCGAGCTCACGGCCAGGATCGCCTGTCCATTGACCAGCGCGTGCGCCGCGCTGGCAGGCGTCGGGGTGGTCACCACGGCGTAATCGGCGCCGGCCTGCAGACCGCGCGCGCGCAGCCAGGCAGCACTGTCAGACGAGGCGAGCGTGAGGCTGTCGATCGAGGCCAGACTGCCCCCCCGAAGTTCCTCCACCTTGCGCACCGGCCTGGCCTTGGACATCATGATCAGCGTGCGATGCGGAGCGCTGTAGCGCGCCAGCGGCACATAACCCGCATCAGACTGGGCATGGCGCCCCAGGTGCGGCGCCGTCACGATGAGATCGTAGCGACGATCGAGGGTGTTGCGATGGAAGGTCTGGAAATCCGGCGCGGACTCCAGTTCCACAGCAAGCCCCAGTCGGCGCTCGAGGTAGGACTCCACATGCTGGTAGTTTTTCAGCAGCACCCGCGTGCTGGTGATGGGCAGCAAGCCCAGGCGCAGGGTCCGCGCCGTCGCTTCGGTCTGCGCCTGCACGAAAGGCCCCCACAGGGCAAGCCCCAGTCCCCAGAGAGCCGAGCGACGACACATTGAACTCATAACGTACCCTGGATTTCCCGTGAGGTGGTCTGGCGCCGTTCGCGCCCAGATACCCCGAGGAGTCTCCCACAAGGTCCGATGGCCGACAAGCGAGCGTCATAATCCAGCCATGGATTCCGTCACACTTTCCCCACTACGCGAGCGTCCGCAATCCCCCACCGACCTGTTTTTTTCCTTCACCGTGCTGGCGCTGCAGGGATTTGGCGGCGTGCTGGCCGTGGCCCAGCGCGAGCTGGTCGAGCGCAAGCGCTGGATGAGCAATGAGGAGTTTGTCGAGGAATGGGCGGTGGCGCAGATCATGCCGGGCCCCAACATCATCAACCTGTGCATCATGATCGGCGGGCACCACTTCGGCCTGCGGGGTGCCTTTGCAGCCCTGGCCGGCATGCTGCTGGCACCGCTGCTGATCCTGTTGCTGCTGGCCCTGCTCTACGCGCAGTACGCCAGCCACCCCGGCGTGGTCGGTGCGCTGCGCGGTATGGGGGCTGTCGCCGCGGGCCTGATCGTGGCGGTCGGCCTCAAGCTGTTTCCCGCCCTGAAGAAGAACGCGCTGGGCATGGGGACCTGCATCGCCTTCGGCGCGCTGTGCTTCGCCGCCGTGGCCCTGCTGCGCTGGCCGCTGGCCTGGGTGCTGCTGGGCCTGGGCAGCGTGGCCTGCATCCTCGCCTACCGGAAGCTCAAGGCATGAACCTCGCCCTGCAGTTCGGCTGGAGCGACTGGCTCCAGCTTTTCACGCATTTCCTTTCGCTGTCGCTGCTGGCGGTCGGTGGCGCCATCACCACCGCACCGGACATGCACCGCTACCTTGTCGACCAGCAGGGCTGGCTCACGGACGGGCAGTTCACGGCATCGATTGCCATTGCCCAGGCCGCTCCGGGCCCCAACGTGCTGTTTGTCGCGCTGATGGGCTGGAACGTGGGCCTCAATGCGGGCGGACTCTGGCTCGCCTTGCTGGGCGTGCTGGTATCGATGCTGGGCATCATGCTGCCCAGCTCGGCGCTGACCTACATGGCGTCACGATGGGGCCACGAAAACCGCGACCTGCGGGCTGTACGGGCGTTCAAGCAGGGCATGGCGCCCATCGTCATCGCCCTGCTCATTGCCACCGGCTGGTTGCTGGCCAGTGCCCATGGTGAACCCGCGCGCGACTGGCCGCTTTGGCTGACCACGGTCGTCAGCACACTGGTCGTCTGGCGCACCCGGCTGCATTTGCTGTGGCTGCTGGGAGCTGGTGCTCTTCTGGGCTGGTTCGGGCTGGTCTGACCACGATGGCGAGCCGCCCCACGCTGAACCTGATCGGCGCTGGTCGCGTTGGCCAGACCCTGGCCCGTTTGTGGCAGACCCATGGCGTCGTGCAGATCCAGGACGTGCTGACCACCTCCCCCGCCAGCGCCACAGCTGCGATCCACTTCATCGGCGCCGGCCACGCCGCCCAGGAACTCGACGCCCTGAGCCAAGCCGACCTCTGGTTGATTGCCGTGCCGGACCGGCAGATCGGGGCTGTGGCAGAGAAGCTGGCACGCGCGCGGGCCGGTGCGCCCCCCGCCACGGCGTTCCATGCCAGCGGCGCTCTCGCGGCGGCCGAGCTGGCGCCGCTGCAGGCACAGGGCTGGTGCCTGGCCAGCGCCCATTGCATCCTGAGCTTCGCCACACCAGCCACCGCGGTGCAGCAGTTCGCCGGCACGCCCTGCGCCCTTGAAGGCGAGGCGCGGGCCCTGTCCGCCGTGCAGCCCTTGTTCAGCGCAATCGGTGCGCGGTGTTTCACGCTGGCTTCGGAACACAAGCTGCTGTACCACGCTGCGGCCGTGTTCGCCACCAACTTCCTCCCGGTGCTGCAGGCGACGGCCGAGTCCCTGTGGGAGCACAGCGGTGTGCCCCCTGAGCTGCTGCCACAACTGCGCAGCACCCTGCTGCACAACGCGGTGGACAATCTATTGCGGCTGGGCCCGGCCGGTGCGCTCACCGGTCCCGCCGCCCGGGGAGACCTGTCCCTGGTGCAGCGCCAGGAACAGGCGCTCGCACAGTACGACACCAGCACCGGCGCCGCCTATGCCGCACTCAGCGCACTGGCCGCGCGGCTCGCACGCGATGGCCGGCTTTGACAGCCGGCAGGGCCCTGCCAGCTGCGTTATTCTCGAAGACTCGTTGCCGGGGAGCACTCCTCATGAAGAACATCCTGAAGTACCTGCTGATCGCCATCGGTGCCGTGGTCGCCCTGCTCGTGGCCACGGTCGCCTTCATCGCCACCACCTTCAACCCGAACGACTACAAGCCGGAACTGGTGCAGCGGGTCCGTGAGGAAACCGGCCGGACCCTGTCCATCCCCGGCGACATCCGGCTCACTTTCTTCCCGCGCATCGGTGCCGACCTTGGCCAGCTCTCGCTCTCGGAGCCGCGCAGCGAGCAGGTCTTTGCCGCGGCCCGTCAGGTCCAGGTCTCGGTGGCGCTGTTGCCCCTGTTCTCGAAACAGGTCGTGGTGGACCGGGTACTGCTCGATGGACTTGACCTCAAGGTGTCGCGACACCGCGAGGGCCGCTACAACTTCGACGACCTGGTGCCCAAAACTGCCGGCGAGGCGCCACCCTCCAAAGAAGCGCCCGTACCGATGACGCCCGCCACGAGCGGCAGTCCGATGGGGCTTGATATCGGCGGTATCACCATCACCAACACCAGCCTGGACTACCGGGACGCGGCCAGCCGGCAGCACCTGAAGGTTTCCGGCCTGAACTTCACCACCGGCCCGATCGCCGACGGCAAGAAGAGCAGCATCGATTTCAGCGCTAGTGTCGAGGGCGAGCATCCGCAACTGCAGCTCAAACTTGCCCTCAAGAGCGGCTTCACGCCCGATCTGGCCCGGCAACGGCTGACGCTCAGCGACTTCACAGCCAGCCTCAACGGCAAAGCAGCCGGACTGGATGCATTGCAGGTCAAGCTCGGCATGCCGACGCTCGATGCCACGCCGCAAGCCTTCAAGTCACCGGCCCTGAACGTGGACCTTGCCTTCGAGCAGGCGGGCAAGCCGCTCAGTGCCACCATCGCGGGTGCGCTGCAGGGCGAGCTGACGGCACAGCGCTACGCGTTCGATGGCATGGTGCTTGAGGCCCATGCGCCCAACCCGGCCGGTGGCACGCTGACGCTCAAGGCCAGGGGAAAGGCCGCCGCCGACCTCGCCCAGGAAACCGCGCAACTGGTGCTCGACGGGCAATTCGACAGCACCACGCTGGCACTCAAGGCCGGGGTCAAACGCTTCGCGCGGCCGGCCATCGACTTCGATGTCGCTCTGGGTGAACTCGACGCCGACCGCTACCTCCCCAAAGGGGACAAGGCGGCGGCCGCGCCAGCCGCCGCGGGTGGTCCAGCGACCAGCCCCGAAACCGCCATCGACCTGTCGCCCCTGCAGGCACTGGATGTGCGCGGTGCGCTCAGAGTGGCCGCCCTCAAGGTCATGAACCTCAAGGCCACCAGCATCCGCCTGCAGCTCAAGGTCCAAGGGGGCCAGGCCGACCTCAATCCGATGGCGGCTGCGCTCTATGGCGGCGGCGTCAATGGCGCCCTCTCGGCCAGCGCCGGCAATTCCCAGCGGCTCAGCGCCAGGCTCGACCTGCGCGACATCAATCTCGGTCCGCTGATGAAAGACCTGCTCGACAAGCAGCCGGTTGACGGTCGGGGTAACGTGGCTCTCAACCTCACCACCGGCGGCAACACGATCAGCCAGTTCAAGCGTGGACTCAACGGCACGGCCGGAATCCAGCTCAAGGATGGCGCCATCAACGGCATCAACATTGCCGGCGCGCTGCGCGCGGCCAAGGCCAAGCTGGGCGGCGGCGCCCAGGAGGGCAATGCCACCGCCCAGGAAAAAACCGATTTCACCGAGTTCGGTGCCAGCTTCCGGATCATCGATGGCGTCGCGCACAACGACGACCTGTCAGCCAAGACCCCGCTGCTGCGCCTGGGCGGCAATGGCGACATCTTCATCCCCGAGGACCGTCTTGACTACACCCTGAAGGCCACCGTGGTGCCGTCGCTGCAGGGCCAGGGCGGGCCGGAACTGGAGCAGCTCAAGGGCCTGACGATCCCGGTGCGTCTCACCGGCCCTTACAACGCCATCGGCTGGAAAATCGATATTGGCTCACTCGCGACCAGCCGTGCCCGCGAGCTGGTGGACCAGCGCAAGGCACAGTTGCAGGAAGAGGCGCAGAAGAAGCTGGACGAGGAAAAGGCCAGGGCGGCACAACGCCTGAAGGAGCAGGCGGAAGACCGGCTGAAGAACCTGTTGCGCCGCTGAGGCCCGGCGCCTCAGTCGCGGGCGATGCCGAAGCGCAGCACGCGCGCCGCCAGCAGCGTCTCCGCAAAGAAGCAGCCCAGCGCGGCCATGAAGCACAGCACGCCGGCGAGGAAGCCGTAGATGGCCAGCCGCTCGATCTGGAACACGGTGGTCTCGCCCAGGAAGAGCAGCACGATGGTCAGCCCGATCATGAAGGCGCACAGCGTCAGCAGGCCGATGGCACTGTTGGCGATCAGTCCGCGCCGCCGCAACAGGGCCATTTCCGCGCGCCACTGAGGCGCCAGTTCCGGCTCGGCGTTGAGGCGCAGCTTCTCCTCAAGCACCCGCCCGCGATCGATGATGCGCGACAGGCGCCCCGCCACCGCGCCGATCAGTCCGGAAACCGCCGTGAGCAGGAACACGGGCGCCACGGCGAGCTGGATGCCGTGCGTGACGGTGGCAGATTCGACAAACAGGGCCATGAGGTGCGGGCGCGGAGTGAAGTACCCGCAGATTATCGCCCGGGCCTGCACGCCCGATGGAGCCGGGGCCGCGCTCAGAAGGCGCGGGGGCGGTGCAGAGCCGGCAAACCGTCTGGCAGATCCCCCGCATCACCCAGCCTGCGCGACTCCGTCTTGATCAGGTCGAGGCGCCAGCGGGCCTGCTGTATCAGCGTGCTGAGCTCACGCGCGTGGTGGTGCAGGTGGCCGCTGGTCTGTTGTTCCAGGTTGGCCCCTAGTTGCTGCACGACCGTGAACAGCAGGCTGAGCTCATCGAGTGTTTCTGTCCGTGCCATCTCGTCTGGATGCATGATGTCTGGTCCTCCCAACAAATTTTTGAATGTCCAGCCCCCGGCCTGTGCATGTCGTGCGTATGGCCGCGTCGCCGCCTAGTCTGCCTGCCCCTGCGGGTGCCGTGCTGGCGTGCGCAAGGGAAGCAGCAGGCCGCGCAGGTCGTTGTGGTCGATCTCGTGCATCAGCGCCAGCAGCCGGCCCAGATCCCCGCGCGGGAACCCCTCCCTCGCAAACCAGGCCAGGTAATGGCCCGGCAGGTCGGCCAGCAGCCGCCCCTTGTACTTGCCCTACGGCATCTCCGTCTTCAGGAGCCGCTGCAGTTGTTCGGCATCAAGGGCCAGGCCGCCCGCCGCCCTCGCCTCACTCATCATCCGAACGCAACGGTGCAAACAGGTTCGAGCGCGGCGTCCTGCGGCGCTCGAGGGGCACAAATGTGCTGTTGTTTTCAGCCGCTTCGGCTTCAATCGCACTGATCTGCATCCGCGCCAGATGCAGCAGTTCATTCAGTTCGCGCGCCTTGTCGTAGGAACGGCCGTGTGACTCGTTGGCCAGCTTGCAGGCCAGCACCTGCACCACCGACAACAGCTTGGACAACTGGTCGATGCTCAAATCCCGCTCTTCTGGCTCGTCTTCCATGACACACTCCCTCTCTCCCTGTGGCTCTCACACACCGGCCTGTCCGTGCCGGTCGAGACGCGGGTGGTTTTCCTCTACGTGGTGAAAATCCTACCCATGGTTACAAGCATATACATTTCGTAACAAATTGCCATCCCCCAAAAGAGGGATGTCTGGATTCCCCTTCAATCAGTTCACTGAACGCCATGTCCGCCGCCCACCCCACCCCCAGCAAGGAGCAGATCGACCTGCTCGAACCCTTTGAACGCCTGGGCCTGGACCGAATCCACCTGGTGAGCTCGGCCCGGGAGGCAGAAAGGGTCTGCGCCGACCTGGCTGGCGTCGCCCACCTGGGCTTCGACACCGAATCCAGGCCCACGTTCCGCGTGGGTGAATCCTCCGACGGGCCTCATATCGTGCAACTGGCGAC